>NZ_JBUXLH010000015.1:0-56857 GCF_055193055.1 Moraxella sp. I5G
GGCACCTTTTGCAGCGTCAGCACCAGCTTTAGCAGCGTCAGCAGCGGCTTCTGCACCAGCTTTGGCAGCGTCAGCAGTAGCTTCAGCAGCACCTTTTGCAGCATCTTTAGCGGCTTCTGCACCAGCTTTGGCAGCGTCAGCAGTAGCTTCTGCACCAGCTTTGGCAGCGTCAGCAGTAGCTTCTGCAGCGTGTTTGGTAGCATCTTTTGCAGCATCAGCAGCGTCAGCGGCAGCTGCACCAGCTTTAGCGGCATCTGCAGCAGCAGCATCAGCAGGTTTTGCAGCATCAGTAGCTTCTGGTTTTGGTGTGTCAGCTGGCTTATCAGCTGGCTTTTGGCAAGCAGTAAGAGCTAGTGATGCGATTAAAGCAGTAATAGCTAATTTAGCTTTCATACATTTCTCCATTGAGTGAATAACAGAAAAAAACCTAAATTTTTACACAATACATCTTAAATTATGGGTTCCTTTCTTTTGTTTGTTCGCATTATATCTTAAAGCAAAAAAAAGTAAAAGACATTTTACACCTAATTTTTACAAAAATGTAAATATTAATGAAAATTTCATGCAGTTTTGTAATTTAGCATATAAATTTGCGCAACATAATTTAAAAATTGCATAAATTTTAATTAACTATCGCGCTCAGCCTTTGGTCATACTGGTAAAAAACTCATCATTTGTTTTAGAATTTTTTAGGCGGTCAAGTAAAAATTCGGTTGCAACGCTGTCTTCCATGGGTTGTAAAAGTTTGCGCAGTACCCAAACGCGTCGTAATGTTTCCTCATCCAGCAGACGCTCCTCACGGCGAGTGCTGGATTTTTTGATATTAATAGCGGGGAAAATACGTCTTTCTGCCAAATCGCGTTCAAGTGTGATTTCTTGGTTGCCTGTGCCTTTAAATTCTTCAAAAATCACACTGTCCATTTTTGAACCTGTATCAGTCAGTGCAGTTGAGATAATTGTCAAGCTGCCGCCTTCTTCAACATTGCGTGCCGCTCCAAAAAAGCGTTTTGGACGTTCTAAAGCGTGCGCATCTACACCACCAGTTAAAACTTTGCCACTAGAGGGGATAACAGTATTATACGCCCTTGCTAATCGTGTAATGGAATCCAATAAAATCACAACATCTTGTTTATGTTCAACCAGTCGCTTGGCTTTTTCAATGACCATTTCAGCTACTTGAATGTGGCGCTGAGGCGGCTCGTCAAACGTTGATGCTACCACTTCACCACGAACCGTGCGCTGCATTTCGGTTACTTCTTCTGGGCGTTCGTCAATTAATAGCACAATTACATAGCACTCTGGATGATTTTTGGTGATGGCTTGGGCAATGCTTTGCAGTAAAACGGTTTTACCAGCTTTAGGCGGAGCAACAATAATGGAACGCTGACCTTTGCCAATTGGAGCAATTAAGTCAATCACTCGTCCTGTTAAATCTTCAGTTGTACCATTACCAACTTCCAAACGCAGCTGCTGGGTGGGAAATAGTGGGGTTAGATTTTCAAAAATTAATTTATGGCGAGAGCGGTCAGGGGTGTCAAAGTTGATTTCACTAACTTTGAGTAATGCAAAATAGCGTTCCGAATCTTTGGGTGGGCGAATTTGACCCGCGATAGAATCTCCTGTTTGCAGGTTAAAACGGCGAATTTGGCTTGGGCTGACATAAATATCATCTGGACCTGCCAAATAAGAACCTTCACTAGAACGCAAAAACCCAAATCCATCGGGTAAAATTTCCAGTACGCCATCGCCATAAATTGGTTCACCATTATGAGCATGGGTTTTTAAAATGGCAAAAATAATATCCTGTTTGCGGCTACGTGCCATATTATCCATGCCCATTTGCTCGGCAATGTGTAGCAATTCGCCTACTGATTTTCGTTTGAGTTCGGTTAGATTCATAAGGTTATAAATAAATTATCATGATGCATAAAAACGCATCAAATATTTGTGATGATAAGATAAAAAGATGGGAATTTCATTTAGATTGGGATAGGATTATCCCTTAGGGCTTGTTATAGTAAGGCTTTGCAAGTGTTTTGTCAATGTTTTTTGTGAATTTATCACCAATTGAGAAATAAAAATCCCAATTTACCTATGGTGATGAGTAAATTGAGACTTTATCAAAATCATCAATACAACAAGTTTGTATTTGATTATAAATACTTGTCAATCATTTGAGCAAGTTCAGCTTTTGAACGGGCGCCATGCACCGATTCTAGTTTTTCGCCATCTTTAAAAACAATCAAGGTAGGCACAAAACGCACACCAAAACGCACAGCAGTTTCAGGATTGGACTGAGCATTGATTTTAACAACTTTGGCACGACCTTGATATTCTTCAGCAACTTGTTCCAAAGATGGCAACATTGCCAAACATGGTCCACACGATGGCGACCAAATATCAAGTAAAACAACATCGCGTCCGCCTAAAACATCGGCATCAAACGTAGCATCGGTCGTTTCAATAATATGAGACATTTTTACTCCTTATTTGTGAAAAATTTGATTAAAATTAGTTTAGATAAACTTTGGTTTGATGGTGGTCTAATTTTAACAAAACCCATTTTGTAATTTATTTAAAATGGGATGCTAGTATAGCAAATTTCAAGATGGGGTATAATTTTGTTTTATCAAGGACTGTATT
Source organism: Moraxella sp. I5G (assembly GCF_055193055.1). Taxonomy (NCBI): domain Bacteria; kingdom Pseudomonadati; phylum Pseudomonadota; class Gammaproteobacteria; order Moraxellales; family Moraxellaceae; genus Moraxella; species Moraxella sp. I5G. Next base: position 2,644 of record NZ_JBUXLH010000015.1, read on the forward strand.
TTATTTTTGAGATTTGTTTTACAATATGCTTTTATTTGTTTAATTGATTAAAGCTATGACATTAACCGATGATAGGATTAATGAGTTAAATGCTCAAGAATCTGATTACACGATTGAATTTTTTAAAAATTTCATTCAAAACATCACTGTTTATGAAGATGAAGATATTTGGGTTTTGGATAAACCCGCTGGGCTTTTGAGCGTTGATGGGCGTATTTTAAAGGTAAGTTTACAATCTCGTTTACTCAAAGTAAATCCCAAGATTAAATTGATTCATCGGTTGGATATGGATACCTCAGGACTGATTATCTTTGCTAAACATGCCGCTGCTCAAACGCATATTGGCAAACAATTTATACAGCGTTTGCCTCAAAAAGAATATCAAGCCTTAGTTTATGGTAAGATGACCTCTCAAAATGGTACGATAGATATCCCTGTGCGTTATGAACCAACCACCAAACCCCGTCATATTACGGATATTTCTTGGGCTAAACAGGCAGTAACCAATTATCAGGTTTTGGGTATTGAATCAAAAACAGACACTTTAGGTCACACCCACGATATTACCAGGGTTCAATTATTTCCAATAACTGGAAGAAGTCATCAGCTTAGAGTGCATATGTTGCATATAAATCATGTCATGCTTGGCGACCCTATTTATGCAGAAGGCTTGGCTTTGGCTTTGTTGCCACGTTTGGCTTTACATGCTCATCGACTGCGCTTAAAACATCCAACCAAAAATGTTTGGCTGCAATGGCAAAGCGATGTTCCTTTTTAATAAACTAAATGAATCAAAAAAGTTTGTAAATAAGATAAATTAAATATCTTTTACCAAAAAATAAACGAGAAAAAATATGCAGTCCATCAAGACAATCACCATCGCGACTCGCCAAAGCCCGCTTGCGTTATGGCAAGCTAATTTTATCAAACAGCACTTACAGATATTATATCCTGATATCGAAATCAAACTTTTAACCATGACCACCAAAGGCGATAAGATTTTAGATACACCATTGGCAAAAATTGGCGGAAAAGGTTTGTTTGTTAAAGAGCTGGAAAATGCTTTATTATCAAAACAAGCTGATATTGCTGTTCATTCTTTAAAAGATGTACCGATGGTTTTACCTGAAGGGCTGGTGATTGGAGCTTATTGTAAACGTCATGCGCCAACTGATGCTTTTGTTTCCAATCAATTTAATGCCTTAGAGGATTTGCCCGTTGGTGCGGTTTTGGGAACGTCCAGTTTAAGAAGAGAATGCCAAATTCGTGCTTATCGTCCTGATATTGCTATTAAATCTTTACGCGGCAATGTTGGCACACGCCTGCAAAAACTTGATGATGGTGAGTTTGATGCAATTATTTTGGCAACGAGCGGACTGCAAAGATTGGGGCTGGATACACGCATTCGCCACGAGCTAGCCACTCACATTAGTTTGCCTGCGGTTGGTCAAGGTGCGCTTGCGATTGAATGTCGTGATGATGCTGCAATTTTATCACTGCTAAAACCACTCAATGATGATAAAACCGCCCTTTGTGTTTGTGCTGAAAGAGCCATGAACACTGAACTTGAAGGTGGCTGTCAAGTGCCAATTGCTGGTTTTGCCACTTTGAATGATGGTAATTTAACCTTAGAAGGGCGGGTTGGTACACCAGATGGAAAAACATTGTTAAAAGCAAAACAAACCATCGCATTAAGCCAGTTATCAATGATTGATGCTGAAAATTTGGGTAAAAGTATCGCACAAACGCTATTGAATCAAGGCGCAAAAGCGATTTTGCAACAAGTTTACGCCGCCCATGATTGAGGCTGTTTTTTTAAACACCCGCCCATTAGGCGGTCAGTACAGATTCGGTAGCAATGGATTTAATGACAAAACTAATTTATCCATAACCACTTTGGATTTACCTTTGATTGAAATTTGTACATTTAAGCCCGAACAGCTCTCCAGTAATGCACAAATAACCTTACAAAAACTGCTAACTGGATTTTTTTCAGCGATAGTGGTGGTGAGTGTGCATGCTGCTAAAAGATTGGTGTATTATTTGCAGTATTACCAACAAGATGCTTGTTTTTTAAGCGATACAACCGTTATTGCCGTAGGTCATGCCACACAACAAGCTCTGATAAATATGGGAATTCAAGCAATCAATCCTGAAGATAATGGCTTGCCAATGAATAATGAAGGCATGCTTGGGCTAGATGTTGTTAAAAACCTTACACCTAACGACCATCTTTTAATAATAAAAGGCATTGGTGGGCGAATGTTATTGCATGACACGCTTGTTGCCAGAGGTGTTGGGGTGTTTACTTTAGATAGTTATCAAAGAAAAAAGCCCAACAATTTACTTCAAAATTTTACCCAAATTCAGCCGCATATAGTCAATAAAATAACATTTGTACTTATCAGCAGTGAATTTGCTTTGAATAATTGGCAAAGTTTAAATGCTAAAGGTGATTTTATTTATTTGGCGTTTGGTGATAGGTTGTATCGTTTAGTCAAGCAGGCTTATCCAAAGGCTCAGATAGTTTTAGTGAATAACTTGCAAAAATCCCATATCCAGCATGCAGTTACCAATTATTTAATAGATTTTAGAGATGATTATGCACCCTAAAAACCCCAATCAGTCCGATTTGCCAAATCCCATCAAAACCGACCAACAAAGCGAAAAAGCGTGGCGAGTTTTGATGCGAATTTTGTGGCTAATGATTGCGCTTTTAGGAAGCGGCATTGTTTGGCTTTACACTTCTTTTGAAACCTTATCTAGTGACGTCAATAACCGTTTAGAAAAAATCGCCACTGTCGACACTAGACTTAACGATATGGATGACCGCTTATTTGCGATGACATCGTTATATGGGCAGACGCCTACGGAAAAAAAGGTTGGTGAAAATCACGATGGTGCTTTGGTGCAAGTAGAAGTGGCTTTGGCAAACGAATTGTATAAACGTGGCGAGTATGAAAAAGCTCTAACTGTTTTATCGGTGATTCGTTTGCAGTTAAATGATTTAAAAGGTTTATCTGCGCCTATTAAATCAGCACTTATCAAAAGTTTGCAAATGGATATTGAATACATTACTGCCTTAAAAAAGCAGCCTGATTCTTGGCAGGCGCACATCATTAAAATGCGAGATATTCAAGCATTTTTACGCAGACAAACTAACCAAACCAAAAATATTACTTACAACGACTTGTTATTGCATGATAGTAGCATGTTGTTATCGCTGGCAATCAGTGCTGCTACTCATCGCGATAAGGATGTGATGACAACTTATTTACAAGAATCCAAAAGTCAGTTGGAGGCTCATATTTTGGCTGTGCAAGGCAAATTTCGCCTAGAAAAAAGCGAATCGGCAACTTTAGAAACGCTTGATGACGCACTGTATGCACTTAATGATTTGCTTGCTAACAGTCCAAAAAGTACCGATTTGCACAGTATGCAATTACTTAATTTTGATTAATGTTAAAAATCAGCCCAATGTATTAAGCAAACCAAACCAGCTCTTGCAGTGCTTGTATCAAACGTAAGTTTTGTTCAGCTGTGCCTACAGTGATACGCAAATAATCTTTGGTGCGTATATGACTAAAATGACGAACCAAAATGCCTTGTTCGCGTAGTTTATCAGCAATATTTTGAGCGTTGAGCGTCTTGTGGTTGGGTTTAACAAAGACAAAATTGGTTGCTGATGGTAAGACCTCAAAGCCCAGTGCGGTTAGTGATTTTTCCAGTTTATTTCTTAAGTGTATGACTTCTAATCGTTTTTCTTCAAAATATTCAGAATCTGCAATGCTAGCCGCTGCCCCTATTTGTGCTAACATATCTAAAGGATAACTGTTAAAACTGTTTTTTAGGATTGTTAAAGCGGTAATTAAACTTGGGCAAGCAAACGCCATACCAACTCGCAAGCCTGCCAGTGCGCGAGATTTTGAAAAAGTTTGTACCACAACAATGTTGTCAAATTCTTTAATCAATCCAATTGCCGATGCGTTTTTTGGTTCGTCAGCATAATCAATATAGGCCTCATCAATGACAATCACTGAATTTGGGTGTTCGCTGGCAAGTTTACGAATTTTATCCAAGCCCAATAAAATACTTGTGGGCGCATTAGGGTTTGCCAAAATAATGCCGCCACAAGGAATGCGATAATCATCAGTATCAATGCTAAAATCAGCCTTTAGAGGGATGCTTTGAGTGGTAATGCCATAATGTTGAGCATAAACAGGATAAAAACTGTAACTGACATCAGGCATCAAAAGCGGTCGGTCTTTGACAAAAAAACACGAAAATATCAATGCCAGCACTTCATCAGAACTATTGCCAACAAAAACATTATCATGTGTCATTTCTGGATAATAGTGATTGTAATATTTTACGATTTCATCACGCAAAGTGATTGATTCAGGTTCTGGATATAGCCGTAAATTATCACTGCTGTTTGCTAAAGCCTCACGCATAGCGTTGATAGCTTTTGGGCTTGGCGGAAAAGGATTTTCATTAGTATTGAGTTTACATAAGTTTTCTTGTTTGGACTGTTCGCCGGGTATATAAGGATTAAGATTGCGAACCTTGGCGCTCCAAAGACGGTTGTTAATGGCCATTTTTTCACCTTTTTTAGTTTTATTTTATATGTTCTTAATTTGGTTATAGATTTTCATCAGTATAGCGGTAACGTGCCGATAAAGCGTGAGCGTCTAAATTTTCTTGTTTGGCTAAGATATCAGCAGTTTTTGCTAAAATTTGACTGCCTGCATCAGTGCAATAAATGAGAGATGATTTTTTGCAAAAATCATAAACCCCAAGTGGCGAACTAAAACGTGCTGTACCAGAGGTTGGCAGTACATGATTGCTGCCAGCACAATAATCACCAATTGCTTCGGGGGTGTGTCTTCCCATAAAAATCGCCCCTGCATGACGAATGTGTGTTTCAACCAATTCTGGACTATCTAATGACAGTTCCAGATGTTCTGGCGCAACCTGGTTGATAACATCAATGCCTTGCTGTCTGTCTTTTACCCAAATTAGCGCCCCACGATTTTGTAAAGCGGTTCTGGCAATCTCTGATTTTGGTAGCGATAACAAGGCTTTTTCGATGGCATTTTTTACATCTTGGAGCTGTTTTTTGCAGGTGGTTACAAAAATAGCTTGAGCAACGGTGTCATGCTCAGCTTGGGATAATAAATCCATTGCCAGCCAATCGGCATTATCTTGCTGTTCGCCTTCAGCATATACCAACACTTCGGATGGTCCTGCTATCATATCAATGCCTACCTGACCAAAAACGGCGCGTTTGGCGGCAGCAACATATTTATTGCCAGGACCTGTGATTTTATCCACTTTTTGAATACTGTTTGTGCCATACGCTAATGCGGCAACTGCTTGGGCTCCGCCAATGGTAATTACCGTATTAACACCTGCTAAATATGCTGCCGCTAAAACCAATGGATTAAGTTCACCATTTGGAGCAGGGACAACCATCGTGATGTTGCCAACACCTGCAACTTTGGCAGGAATAGCATTCATCAACACACTTGATGGATAGCTTGCTAACCCTCCCGGCACATAAATGCCTACACGGTCAAGGGGCGTTACTTTTTGTCCTAATGTATTGCCTAATTCGTCTGTAAATAAAAACCCAGATTCTTTTTGGTGTTGGTGAAATGAAAAAATACGCTGAGCTGATAGTTCTAAGGCGTGCTTGACTTCATCTGCAAGATTATCAAAGGCTTGCTTTAAGGTATTTGAGTCAATAAACAGTTCATCGATGCTGGTTGCAGGATGTCTATCTAACGTTTGGGTCAATTCAAGTAATGCGTTGTCGCCATTTTGTCTTACTTTTTGAATGATGGTGTCCACAGTTTGAATAAGCTGATTGTCAGTTACAGTCTCAAAAGCTAATAAATCAATCAATTGCTTTTGAAAATTTGGGGTGTCAGCATATAAGATTTTGATTTGCATGATAATTCCCTGTTTTGCTTATTGTAATTTGCTTATAACTGAGCAACAGTATTGTTTAGGATGCTCAAAATAGGTGTTAGCTGGGCAACTTTTCGTTTATAACTGGCAGGATTGGCAATCAGTCGTGAGGATACTTGACAAATCTCATCTAAAGGTTCAAGCCCATTGGCGCGCAAGGTATTGCCTGTATCTACCACATCTACAATCAAATCACCCAGTCCCACAAGTGGCGCAAGTTCCATAGAACCATACAGTTTGATGATATCCACCTGCATGCCTTTGTTGGCAAAGTATTGACGGGCAACATTCGCGTATTTTGTTGCAATACGTAAGCGGCGGCTGGGTAAGGTTTGACCAGCAATACCCGCTGTCATTAGACGGCATTTGGCAATTTTTAAATCCAGCAGTTCATAAACGCTGGCATTATATTCCATTAAAACATCTTTTCCTGCCACACCAATATCAGCCGCCCCATGTTCTACATAAGTTGGTACATCAGATGCTCGTAAAATCAAAAAATTTACATCAGGATTGGTGGTTTGAAAAATCAGCTTACGAGAATGATGAACGTCTTCCAAAGGACAAATATCAGCTTTGGCAAATAAAGGTAGCGTTTCTTCCAAAATTCGACCCTTGGATAAAGCAATGGTCAAACCGTCAAACCGTTGATTCATATTATTTTCCCTATTTTTCAAATCAAGTTAGGCAAATACCATCAAACAAATGCTATCAAATAAATACGATTAAATGCACCTTAAGATAATATCGCCTAAAATCCATTTGTAAAAACCTATGTGCAAAACGCAATATAGGCACCATCAGCAAAATCAGTTTATTTGATTCTTTGAATATTTACGCCAAGATTGCGTAGTTTATTTTCCACATCATCATAACCTCTATCAATATGATAAATGCGGTCAATAATACTTTCACCATCAGCACAAGCTGCTGCCATTACAAGCGACATCGATGCACGTAAATCCGTTGCCATAACGGGGGCAGGGGTGAATTTTTCTACGCCTGTTACAACCGCCGTATGGCCATCCACTCGAATGTTTGCGCCCAAACGCTGAAGTTCTGGAACGTGCATAAAGCGATTTTCAAAAATATTTTCAATGATGGTGCTGGTGCCTTCAGCTAAACAGCATACCGCCATTAGCTGAGCTTGCATATCAGTAGGAAAGCCAGGGTGGGGCTGGGTACGAATATCAACGGCTTTTGGTCGCTTTGTCATGACTGCGCGAATCCAATCTTCGCCTGAGGTGATAACTGCCCCCATAGCTTCAAATTTTTTAAGTACGGGATGTAAAAATTCTGCTGATGTGTTGGTTGTTAGTACATCTCCACAGCTCATCAACGCGCCTGCTAGGTAGGAACCTGTTTCAATACGGTCGGCAATCACGCTAAATTCACAACCATGTAAACTATGAACACCTTCAATAGTCATTGTGGTTGTACCAATGCCATCGATTTTAGCGCCCATGGCGACTAATAAGTTAGCTAAATTGACGATTTCAGGTTCACAAGCGCAATTTTCAAGGCGGGTAACGCCATCTGCCAGTGCTGCTGCCATGATGACGTTTTCGGTTCCGCCTACGGTTACCATATCAAACGTAAAATCGCAGCCAATTAAACGACCACCTTTTGGGGCTTTGGCTTTGACGTAGCCATTTTCAACATTGATGGTTGCGCCCATCGCTTCAAAGGCTTTTAAATGTTGGTCAACAGGGCGAGAACCGATAGAGCAGCCACCTGGCAAAGAAACTTCAGCTTCACCAAAACGTGCTAAAAGTGGACCTAAAACCAAGATGGATGCACGCATGGTGCGTACCAACTCATAAGGAGCATAATAATTGCTAACAACACGAGCATCAGCAACAACCGTATTACCTTCTTTTTTGATAGCAATACCCATGCCTGAAATAAGTTTAATCAGAGTATCAGTGTCTTTTAGGGTGGGAACGTTATGCAAAACGGTTTCATCGTTTGGTAAGAGCATGGCAGCCAATAGTGGTAAAGCTGCATTTTTAGAGCCAGAAATTGCCACCTCACCAGCAATGCGGCTAGCACCAATAATTTTAAATTTATCCATAATCACCTAACCTTGTTTTTTTGCTTGATACTCTGCATGAGTCAGAGCGTGAATGGTTAGGGCGTGCATTTGACCGCCTTGAATAAAAGGGTTGGCAATGGCATAGACCATTTGCTGACGAGCGACTAGGCGTTTACCTTCAAAGCCATCATCAATAATTAAAACTTCAAATTTATTACCTTGATTGACTGCTTGAATCTGGGCGTCTTCAGCAAAATGGGGTTTGAGTAGGGCGATTAAATCGTCTGCGTTCATATATCACTCATGTTTACAAATTGATACAATAATTGTCTATTATATCAAAGCATAAGAATGATGAACACAGATTTTTATGGTGTGCTTTGAATCTTATGGGTTTGCTGTACCATTATAAAGCTGAACGTAACTGCTGGTTGGGGTTTCTTGCATACGTACCGTTGTTGCGCCATACATTTTTTGTTCGGGTGCGTGTGCAACCATATCGTTGGGTGAATTATCACTCATGATGTCGCTGGCGTTTAATTCTTCACCATTATCGGTAACCAAGGTTGCTAGCAGCACCACTTTTTCCATGCCCATAGTGTCTTCAATAGCCTCAATAATTTGACCTTGTTGAACTGGGGTGAGATAGCCCATAAGATAAACAACATCACTACGTACGGTCATTTTATACTGTGAATTAGCTTTACTTCCATGAAGGGTAATTTTAGCGCGAATCTTAGACTTTAAAAAGTTCTCATGAGCAGTATGACTTGGACTTTTTGCTGTTGAATTCACAGTCAAATAATTGTATACCTTTTTAACATCACGCATTGATTCTGCCATTTTTGTGATGCCTGCTTTGACTTCTTCATTTGGTACTTCGCCAGTGAGTAATACTTCGCCACGAAAGCTATCAGCAACGACGCGAAGTGTGCGCTCGTTCATGTTTTCAAGACCTGCAACATTGGGTAAATTCTTAATCAAAGTGTGTTCAATACCCTCGTCTATCATGCGTTCAGGTAGAGTGCGGTTTAGTACAGGTACACCATAGTTATTATTGGCGGTAATTGGTTGGTTGGCACATGCACTTAAAATCCCTGAAATTATTATGGTGAAAACCATTTTTATAGCTGCTGCTTTCATTGTTTTGCCTCTGACTTCATTAATGTTAATCGGTGTAACTGCTTAAAAGATAAGCGAAAATTTACCAATTAATAACTCTTAATTATACCTAAGCAAAAATCACGCCAGCTAAAAGATATTCTCCAACCATTCAGCCCCTATATTCTGCTTTTTGTCGTAATTAAACACAATTGCATCAAATCGGCATGGCAATTTGGCATATTTTGGGTGTTGTTGCAAAAAATATTCGGCAGTATTTTGTAGGCGATGCTGTTTAGAGGTGATAATGCTTTGGCTGGCATTTGCATAATTGCTTTTTTTTCGAGCACGTACTTCTATAAACACCAAGACAGCTGTTGGTTTTTTAAACTGGCAAGCAATAATGTCAATTTCACCTGTTTTAGGTATGTTAAAATTGCTTTGAATAATGACAAAACCACGATAAGCCAGCCAAAGTTTGGCATAAGCCTCAAAATAATCACCAATTTGCTTGCTTGTTGGTATGCATGAGATTTTATTCATAATGTTTGTGGTTTTATTTAACTTAAAAAAAAGAGTTTAATCAATGAAATTAAGAATTATCAGTATCGGACACAAAGCTCCAACTTGGGTGCAAATGGGCTTTGATGAATATTTTAAGCGTATTTTACTAATGATGACCGTACAAGTTGTTGAAATACCGCCTGTTAAAAGAAGTAAAAATCCATCAGCAGGTGAAATTGATAAATGTAAACTCCAAGAGGGTGAGCTGATTTTGGCGGCACGATTACCTAAAGAAAAACTATGGGTTTTGGAAGTAACGGGTAAAATGCTCTCTACTGAAACGCTTGCTGATAGATTAAGCTATGCCATGCAAGATGGTCAAGACGTGGCACTGGTTATTGGTGGTGCTGATGGTGTATCTAAGACAGTGTTGGCAGCAGCAGATTTTAAATGGTCATTGTCGGATTTAACCTTGCCCCACCCTTTGGTTAAAGTCATTTTAATGGAGCAGTTGTACCGAGCCATGAGCATTATTCATCATCACCCTTATCATCGTGGAGGTTGATTGATGCTGAATCAATATTTCTAATTCCAAAAGGAATGTGCACCGATGGTAAGATATCAATGGTATTGTCCAAATGTACTTTTTGGTCATCAAAGAAAATTTGTGGGTTGAGCGCTTTTAAAATTTCTCGTTTTGACACTCCACCTAAGAAAAAAGCTTCATTAATGTGGACACCCCATTGTCTGATGGTGTGAATTACTCGTTTGTGTGATGGAGCGCCACGAGCTGTAACAATGCTGATGCGTAGTTTGGGAGTATAATCATTGTTTTGGCTGGCAAATGCTTCTTCTTGAATTTGAATATCAGATAGCTTTTTTAAAAAATGAGCAAGCGGTCCAGGATTGTGTGCAGTATCTTGATGCAATTCTTCATACTCATGAAAACCATCAAGACCTTTGTCAGCAAAGACTTTTTCGGCGCTATCATCGGCAAGCACCCCGTCAAAATCTAGCGCCACTCTTAGTTCGTCATCGTTTTTATTGTCTGTGATGTGTGATTTTAAAACATGGCCTGCGGCAAATCCTTCATTGATGGCTTTTTGTACATCATCTTGGTTGGAAGATAAAAATAAATCAATAGATAATGCATTAATGTATTTATGTGGGTAACGTCCTTCTAAAAATAATGCTCGTGAAATATTTAGATTGTGATATTCAATTGAATTCATAACCCGAAATCCTGTATCAGGATCATTTTTGGATAATAAAATAACTTCTATTGGTGGGTCTTCTGGATTAATTTGATTAATTGATAATAGTTTTTCAATAAAAGCAAAAGCTACTCCTTTTTGCAATGGCATTGATTGCATTTGTCGTTGATAATGCCGGTATGCTTGTGTGCCTTGTTCACGAAATACTTTATCAGAATCTGATAAATCAAATAATGCACTTGAGGCAAGTCCAATAACTAAACGGTTTGTTAAATCATATGCCATTTTAAACCTTTTATCATTTCATTTATTGGTTAAATTATTTAATAAACAATTGATTATAAAATAATTTATTTAATAATCAATTCTAATAATTAATAACATTTTTTATCTTAATTACAACATAAAAAAGACGTAAACCCATCAATTTTATTCAATTTTCAATAAAAAATTAACAATAATTATACCAAAATGATTCAAATCCTTAAAATTTTGGTAATTCTATCGTGGCGTATTAGAACAATTTTTGTTATGATACACCGCCTATTCTTTATAAAATTATATTGAGATAATTTATGAAAACTGTAAAAACACTTCTTTGCACCAGTTTAGTTGCAGCACTTTTAATGATGACAGGTTGTAATAATACCGCAAAATCTGTCAATATTACTGATAAAAGTCCAGAACTTGAACAAGTTGGTTACAGTCTTGGGTATTTGATGGGTAGCAATAATAAAAATGATATTCCTGATTTAAATATTGAAGCCTTTGAAAAAGGCATTCGTGATGGTTATTCTGGCGATGAAAAAAAACGTGCTTTGACCCAAGAACAAATGGAAAAAGTACTGATGGAATATCAGAAAAAACGTGAAGCTGAAATTACCAAAGAAGTAGAAGCTAAAGCCAAAGCTAATAAAGAAGCTGGCGAAAAATTCTTGGCAGAAAATGAGAAAAAAGAAGGGGTGCAAAAAACCGCTTCAGGTTTACAATATAAAGTGATTACTGAAGGCACTGGTGCAAAACCTAAAGCAACGGACACCGTTACTGTACACTATGAAGGCAAACTGATTGATGGTAAAGTATTTGACAGCTCTTATGAACGTGGTGAGCCTGTATCATTTCGCCTAAACGAGGTTATCAAAGGCTGGACTGAAGGCGTGCAATTGATGAATACTGGCAGTAAGTATGAACTGTATATCCCATCTGATTTGGCGTATGGTGAAACAGGCAATCCCAATATTGAACCAAATAGTGTGTTGATTTTTACGGTTGAGTTATTGGATGAAGCCACCGCCAAAAAAGCTCAAGCTGATGCTAAAGCTAAGCAAGAAGCTCAAATGGCGGAACTTCAAAAGCTAGCACAACAAACTAAGCCAGAAGAAGCTAAAAAAGAAGCGGCAAAATAATTCATTATTCTGCAAAACCAAGTGGTTGCCGCTTGGTTTTGTCGTCGTTTGAATATGGGTTTTTGCTGTTGATAAAGATTTAATGATTAAGCAATATTTTTCGGACTTGATATGATTGACAAGCAAAACTTGCCTTGTGATGATTTTACTCATCAAACTGTTTTATTGCATGAAACAGTAGATGCGGTTTTAGGTGGCCATCAAAATGCTTCTGGAGTATTTGTTGATGCTACATTTGGGCGAGGTGGTCATAGTCAATTATTGCTTGATTACTTAGCAGATGATGCGCGTTTGCTTGTTTTTGATAAAGACCCTCAAGCCATCAAAACCGCTCAATATTTAGCCAATCATGACAGTCGTATTTTAGTGGTTCATGATAGTTTTGCTAATCTAGCCACTCATTTAAAACAGCTTGATATACCATTGGTTGATGGTATTTTGGCAGATTTGGGGGTATCAAGCCCACAGCTTGATGATGGCAGTCGTGGTTTTAGTTTTATGCGTGATGGTTTGGTGGATATGCGCATGGATACTACACGCGGGCAATCGGTTGGGCAGTGGCTGGCGACAGTTGACGAAGAAACACTCGCTAATGTTTTGTATGAATATGGTGAAGAGCGCCACTCGCGAAGAATTGCCAAAGCCATCAAACAGATGGATAATTATGATTCAACCTTAAAACTTGCTGAAGTAATCAAAGCCGCTCATCCTGCTTGGCAAAAAGGCAAACATCCTGCAACACAAAGTTTTCAGGCATTAAGAATTTTTATTAATAACGAATTGGGCGATATCAAAACTTTTTTAAATCAAAGTTTGACCCATTTAAAGCCTAATGGACATTTGGCAGTGATTAGTTTTCATTCACTTGAAGACCGTTTAATTAAACAGTTTTTAAACAATCACAGTCGCGGCAAATGGGATGGAGACGACCAATTATTGATTGCACCAAAACGCACAAAATATTTTGATAAACCCAAACGCATCAGTCCAAGTTTGGATGAAATTCAGCGTAACCCTCGAGCTAGAAGTGCTTATTTGCGCGCCGCCAGACGAAACGATGCACCTATAATAGACGTTTTATGATAACAGATGACCCATCTTATGAAAAAACATAAAATAAACCAATTGGTAACTGAAGATTCTGATTTTTCAAATGTCAAAGACCCGATCGGGTTGTATTGGTTGATTTTAGTGTTTTGTTCAGTATTGATTTTGATGACGGGCATATCTATTGTTATTCAGACCCAGGAACGTCATCAAGTTTATCATCATTTACAAGAATTAAAAAAACAACATGACAACTTGTTGATTGAAGAGCAGCGTTTATATATTGAGCAGCAGACCTTTAGTGCCACCTCGCAAATTGTTAAGCGTTCTGTTGATGAATTGGGGATGTTTTTTCCTACCAAAAACAATAAACAAGTGATTAATCTAGAATCAGAACAACCCTCCAAAACCAATGAGGGCAAGCCATGAGTCATAATAATAAATCCAAAAAACTTGCTGAAAAATTAAAACAAATCGGCAGTCTTGACAAACAAACCGATAAAATTGGACGTAAAAAAATCCGAAGGGATAGAAAAAGTGTTACCTTAATGGGCGGTTTGCATGATATTAACCGCTTTCGGTTGATTTGGGTAATAATGGCTATTTGTATTTTTATGCTTGCCAAACGAGCGCTTGATTTACAAGTGATTAATGCTGATTTTTATGTTCAAAAAGCAGATGGTTTTATTACTTCGCGACAAGTTTTAACTACGCAAAGAGGCATGATTTTGGATGTCAATGGTGTGCCATTAGCCGCCAGTGCGCCTTTGACGACCGTGATTTTTGATGCTCATCAGTATGCTGAAACTTATTATCAAAAACGAAAATTGCTGCAATCTACCCAAGATGAAAAACAAAAGACGCGATTTACCCAAGAGCTTGAAAATATGGATTTGGCTAAAATTTCATCATTAACCAAAATTCCTTATAATGAATTGGCTCAATTGGTTAATCTTAAAACGAACATTGATGTTAGAAATTTAGAAGAGGTCAAAAAGGCACTACCAGAAGGCAAGAATTCCCGTCGCTTGATTTTAATGAATAAAGTCATACCAGAAATGGCAGAGCCTTTATTGTCTTTAAAGATTCCTGGTATCTCAGAAGAAAAACGTTTTCAAAGATTTTATTTACAACCTGAGCCAAATGCAGCAATATTGGGGTATATGGGTGATAAAGCTGATAAAAATCAAAAACCTCAATACGTTGGTATATCGGGTTTAGAAAAAAGTCATCAAGAAACTTTGGCGGGAAAATCAGGGAAAATTTTAACTTTTATTGCTGGCAAAAAGTCAGTGGAAGAACTCAAAGAAATCACACCAAAAGTTGATGGTAAAAACCTCACATTGACATTGGATTCTCGCTTACAATATATCTTATTTGAAGCTTTATCTGAGCTTGGACGGGTGCAGTCAGCTCGTTCAAGTTCGGGTATTGTGGTTGATGTACAAACAGGCGATGTGGTTGCCATGAGTTCTTGGCCTTCATTTAATGCAAATAACCTTAATGACCGCACCGCATTTAATGAAAGAAATCGCGTGGTTGCGGATGTTTTTGAACCCGGTTCAGTGATGAAACCCTTTACCGTTGCTGCTGCTTTAAAATCGGGCAAATTTAACGTCAATACCCCCATCAATACATCACCTGGCTCAATTAGTATTGGTGATCGTCAAATTAGAGATGCAGGAAATTACGGCGTGATAACGATGAGTAAACTCATCCAAAAATCCAGCAACGTTGCCAGTGTGAAAATTGCTTTAGCTTTGCCTAATAACGGCATTGCAGAGATGCAAAGAAGCTTTGGTTTTGGCAAAAAAACCCATTTAAACCTGCACGCTGAAAGTTCAGGTGTATTAAAAAATCCAACCAATACAGGCGTTAGAGCAACAATGGCTTATGGTTATGGGCAGCAGGTTACCCTTGCTCAACTTGCTCAAGCTTATGTTGCTCTTGGTAATAATGGCGTTTTAAATCCACTGCGCATTATCAAAGATGAAGAAAGACCCAAACCCGTTCCTGTTATCAGCCCAGAGCATGCCAAAGCTATTGTTATGATGATGAAAGCGGTAACGGAAGAAGGAGGTACTGCCCCGTCAGCTGCTATTAATGGTTATCATGTTGCAGGTAAAACAGGCACCAGTCGGCGTATTGTTAAAGGTAAATACAGTCAAAATGAATACCGTAATATTTTTGCAGGGTTAGCACCAGCATCAAACCCACGTTTTGCTGTAGTCATTTTAGTCGAAGACCCTAAAAAGGATAAATACGCAGGTAAGACGGTTGCGCCTGTTTTTGCTAAAGTTATGAAAGAAACCTTAAGACTTTATAATGTACCTTTTGATAAACCTTTAGATGTCAATAAAAATTAATCAATAAAATCTGTCAATATTGATAAGCAAAAAATTGATAAACTGCCAATAATCATCATTAAAAGGAAAAAAGATGACCACATTTACTTTTGCTGATTTTGAATCGATTTTAGCCAGTCATATTGCTCCAGATGATTGGCAAAAAATCAGACACTTACCCATCACAGGCATCTGTAGCGATAGCCGAGCGGTTAAAAATGGTGAAATTTTTACTTTGTTATCTGTCAATCCTGACATCAAAGACAAAGCCAAAGCATTTATTACTCCGCTTTCTAGCGCCGCGGTATTGTCTGAATTTTCCAAAGCAGAAATGGATATTGATGACGCACCCATGCCAATTGTATACATACCAAATTTGCGTTTGGTATTGGGGGATTTTATCGCTGCATTTTTGCAAAAACAACAAGAGATTTCTTTACCTAAGATTGTTGCAGTTACAGGTACAAATGGTAAAACCACCATCAGTCAGCTGATTGCTCAGCTTGGCGAATTATCAAATACGCCATCAGCGATTATGGGAACAGCAGGCAATGGACGTATTGGAAATTTAACCCAATCAACACATACCACAAGTGAAGTGATTAAAGTTCATGAATTTTTATACGCTATGGCAAAACAACATGTGGGTATGGTTGCTTTGGAGGCCAGCTCTCATGGACTGCATCAACATCGTTTGCAAGGCGTGCCAGTCCAAGTAGCAATTTTTAGTAATCTTTCTCGCGACCATTTGGATTACCATACGGATATGGACTGCTATGCAGCGGCTAAAGCTAAATTATTTGATAACACCTATTTTACGCACCTACATCATGCTATCATCAATATAGACGATACTTTTGGTCAAAAACTGGCTGAAAATTTATCACATTCTGCTATGACTGTGTGGACATACAGCCTAAAAGATTCTCAAGCTGATTTTTTTGCTCAAAATATCACCCCAAGCCTTGATGGCACAACCTTCGAACTTAAGACTCCTTTTGATGCTAATCCCATCAAGCTTCACAGTCCTTTATTGGGGCATTTTAATGTCGCTAATTTGCTGGCAAGCATTGCTGGCTTTTTAGCAATTTATCCTAACAAATTTCAAGAGTTACCAGATATTATTCGCCAATTACATGGGGCTCGTGGACGCATGCAAAGAGTAGCAACGCCTGCCAATTTTGGCTGTTTTATTGTCGATTATGCGCACACTCCTGATGCATTGGTTCAGGTTTTAACCAGCTTAAAAGCTCATTGCACTGGAAATTTATGGGCTGTCTTTGGGTGTGGTGGCGACAGAGATAAGGGCAAACGCCCACAGATGACTAAGGCAGGTTTGGATTATGCTGACCAAGTTATTTTAACCGCTGATAATCCTAGAAGTGAAAATGTACTGGCAATTTTAAATGACATGCAGGTTGGTATGACCTGTGATGACCATTATAAGACCCAAATCATTCCTGACCGTAAAGAAGCGATTTTGTATGCCATTAAACACGCTAAGGCTGATGATATTGTATTAATTGCTGGCAAAGGTCATGAAACCTATCAAGAAATTAATGGGGTTCGTTATGATTTTGATGATGTAAAAATCATACAGCAATACACCCAAACCAATTAAGTAGGTTGCAAGTTTTAGTTATAAATACTCATTGTGGTTTAATTCATTATTTTAATATTTGTTTATCAATAATTTTATAAAAATTAATCATTTAGAAGTAAAATTGGAATCGTTTATGCGTTTATATCACTGGACAAGCCAAGCGCTTTTAATAGCAACTGGCGGGGCTTGGCATAATTTAACCACTGATTTTAGTAGCACACACATCACCACCGATACCCGAAAAATTAAGGTTGGTGATGTTTTTGTTGCTTTAAAAGGTGATAATTTTGATGGACATGATTTTATAGAAACCGCTTTAAAAAATGGCGCCGCCGCTGTCATTGTAAACCGTCTAGTTAATGCCGATATCCCCCAGTTATTGGTTGATGATACGAGATTGGCACTGGGCAAACTTGGTAAATATCGCCGAGACCAACATCCTGATTTAACGGTAATTGCACTGACAGGTTCTAGCGGTAAAACTACCACCAAAGAAATGATTGGTTCAATTTTTAATCAAATAGCACCCACTTTGATTACCAAAGGCAATCTCAATAATGATTTGGGCGTGCCCATGATGCTTCTTGAGCTTAGTGATGAACATAAATTTGCTGTACTTGAGCTTGGCGCAAACCATTTGGGTGAAATCGCTTATACTGCCAGTTTGGTGCGTCCAGATGTGGCATGTGTGCTCAATATTGGCACGGCACATTTGGGCGAGTTTGGCGGTCAAGAAAGCATTGCCAAAGCTAAAGCGGAAATTTATTCAGCATTAACCAAAGATGGCGTGGCAGTTTTGCCGTTTGGTGATAAATTTTTTGAGTTTTTAAGCCAAGAAGCTCAAAAATTTACCTCTAATTTAATTACTTTTGGGGAGACCACCGTTCCAACCGCTGAGGCAGTAGATTTTGATTTACTTAGTCCAGAGGCGCAAGCAGAATTTGCTGACATAGATAATGTTTTGGTAATGGGCGATGTATTTTCTGACGATGTGGTTTTAAACAATACACATAGCACGTTTGAACTGGTATGTAGTTTTGAAGTGGATAAAATTGACAGTGTAGTTGTTGAGTTACCCTTTATTGGTGAACATAATATTACCAATGCGTTGGCGGCGGCAAGTGCAGCTTTGGCGCTGAATGTGCCCTTGCAACTGATTCAAACAGGTTTACAAAACGCCTGCCCCCCAAAAGGACGTTTAACACGCATTCAATTTGACAACCATTGGCTGATTGATGATACATATAACGCCAATCCAACATCAATGTTGGCAGCTGCTCAGGTGTTAATTGGTGAAGACAAACAAAAAATTTTGGTTTTAGGTGATATTGCTGAACTTGGTGACATGGCAGTTTTAGAACACCAAAAACTAGGAACGGATTTGGCCGAGCTACCTATAGATAAAATTTTAACGTTAGGACCACTGATGCGTCATTGCACAGATGCAGCAAATCAGCTTCGAGCTGACCTAAGCACTCATTTTGATAATAAACAGGCTTTGTTATCACATCTAACATCTTTATTGGCAGAACCTTCTGTTGTGTTGTTTAAAGGCTCACGCACCATGCGTATGGAAACCTTAATTCATGATTTAACCTGCTCTACTCAAAAAAGCGAGTGATTTATGTTATATTGGCTCATTGATTATTTAGATATTTTAAGAAGTGAAACCATTGCTTCGCTTGCTTTAAGAAGTCTTTTGGCGGTTATTACCAGTTTGGCAATTGTATTAATGCTGGGCAAACCAGTTATTGCCTACCTTAGAAATTTAAAATACGGTCAAGCTGTTCGTGATGATGGTCCCAAAACCCATTTGGTAAAACAAGGCACTCCAACGATGGGCGGGGTGCTGATTTTAGCGGCAATTGGAATCAGTACGCTATTATGGTCAGATTTATCCAATCCTTATGTATGGATTTTGATGGCGGTGATGGTGATTTTTGGAGCGGTTGGCTGGCGTGATGACTGGCTAAAAATAAAACATAAAAACCCACAAGGTTTGGTTGCTCGTAAAAAATATTTTTGGCTATCGGTTGGGGCAATTTTAGCAGGCGGGAGTTTGTATTATCTTGCTACCAAACAAAGTCCTACTACAATGAATGCCATGCAAGACGTGCTGATTCCTATGTTTAAAGATTGGATTATTCCATTATCAGCCATCCCTTATGGTATTGGTTTTATGGTTTTGACTTACTTTACCATTAATGGTTCATCCAATGCGGTCAATTTAACCGATGGCTTGGATGGACTGGTCATTTTACCAGTCGTCTTGGTAGCAGCTGGATTAGGAGCGTTTGCTTATGCATCAGGGCACGCTGAATGGTCTGTTTATCTTAATGTGCCTTACATTACCTATAACACAGAAGTGGTGGTAGTTTGCGCATCTATGATTGGAGCTGGTTTAGGATTTTTGTGGTTTAATGCCGCTCCTGCTGATGTCTTTATGGGCGATGTTGGAGCGTTGTCACTTGGCGGTATGCTTGGTACAATGGCAGTCATGACCCGTCAAGAGCTTGCTTTTGTGATTATGGGTGGAATTTTTGTTGCTGAAGCTTTATCGGTAATTTTGCAAGTAGGTTCGTATAAACTGCGCAAAAAACGTATTTTTTTGATGGCGCCTTTACACCACCATTTTGAAGAAATGGGATTAAAAGAAACCAAAGTTGTCATTCGTTTTTGGATTGTATGCATTGTTTTGGTGGTTTTGGGGTTAATGACCTTAAAACTTCGTTAAAAGAATTAAAAAACTTAATAAAAAAACTTGCAATCTAAAAATTTTTTGGTATAATTCTGCACTCATAGGGGTATCGCCAAGTTGGTAAGGCATCAGGTTTTGATCCTGACATTCGTTGGTTCGAGTCCAGCTACCCCTGCTTAGATTTTTCATAAAATTTATTTTACATAAATTTGGAAAAAAGCCAGTTAAGAAATTAACTGGCTTTTTCTATTCTAACTATTTTTAGCCTTGAACTATGACTGTTGAGTGTGTTTTGGTGTTTATTGCTCAGCATTCATCATTGTAAGCCAGTTTTTGATTTGTTTGGCGGTTTTATCACAATCAGGCGACGTTAAAGGCATTTCATCAACATTAAAGTGATTTACTAACGGTAAATTTGCCAAAAAATTATCAATATCATCCAAGCTCAATAATCGTCCATGTAAATCAAATCCTACATTTAAAGCTCGTCCTTTGACGGCCGCCAAACGGTCGTGTAGATGCCCATATAAATGATACCAGCCTTTATGACAACCTTCCCATTCTATCATTGGGTAATGGCTTAAAATTAGGGTACGTTTATATTTATCTTGGTTGAGACGAATTTTGCCATACTCTGTAATGGATGATAGTGCAGGCTTGCCGCAGGCTTTTTTGGTCGTTAAAAACGTTTGTGTGTTTTGTCGAATAACATCGTCATGATTGCCTAAAATCAAATGATGCGTCCCCTTTAATTGCAGCAACACATCCAAAATTTCTTGTTTGTGATGAGAAAACGACACGTCGCCTAAATTATAAACAACATCGTCATCACCCACGACACTATTCCATTGATTGATTAAAAATTCATTCATCAGATTAATGTCTTTTGGGCGAAAGGTTGGACAAAATTTAATAATATTTTTATGGGAAAAATGTAAATCCGAAGTAAAATAAATCATATTAAAACCTAGTGCTTAGTTAAATTTTTTCCAAAAAATTTTGGATAAAGGTAATTTTATCAAGTTCAGACAATTGATTAAAAATATCTTTATTTTCTTTGATGTGGTCAATCAAAGGGTAATATTCTTCATCAACGTGGTTTTTATTCAATTTTCTATTAATGCTTTCTTCATTGCTTCTTCCTAAAAATTTAGAAACCAAATAAAAGGGGGATTTTAATTTAAATAACAACTCTTTGGTATGACTATCAAAAACCATAAAACCTTCATGTTTGACAGTTTTTAATAAGGTTTTTGCCTCTTTAAAACTTATATTGCAAATCATCTGTGGTCTTTTTAAGACCAGTTCTTTTTGCGATTGATTAAAATCATCAGCAATTTGATTTAATCTTTCTTCGCTAAATTGTTCAGAAGTTTTGACATTAATCACACCAATTAGAGTTTCCCCAAAATCTTCTTTGATGATATGAACATCGTTTTTGTCAGTAATCTCAAATAAAAATGTATGGTTGGGATATTGTTTAAATAAGGATTCATACTTTTGACAATGATTTTTAGTCATTTTAGCAAAATCACTGTCTAATGAACCAGTTGTGGAGTATAAAACTTGATGGTTAAAATCACGATCAAAACTGTCGTGATTTTTATCTAAATCAACATAAGTACACACACCCAAAAAACCATTGACTTTAACCACTAAATTCACCAAATGATTATCGTCAATATCAATGGGGTATTTGCTGGTTTTACTAATGCGCTCACTGTAATTAAATACTTTTTTAAATGGACGAACGATGATATTATTGGCTTTATCCATAACAAGACCGCGCATTTCTAATAAAGCGTCATCAAAATTATTGTTATAAAACACTTTACGAGCGTATTTTAATACTTTTAAATCAGGATAATTTTTAGAATATTTGGCAGTAAAATTACCATAATTAAAAGCCAGATATTCATCACTGATGTATGTATGCTTTTGACTATTGTATTCTAATGGTTTTTTATCAAAAATTCTAAGTTGTTCAATTTTTTCTCGAATTTCTTTAGTCATTGGTCTAATGGGCACTACATCGATCTCATCTTTGAGTTTATTTTTATCCAAACGAATGTAGGCAGCCAAAACCTCAGCTTCTTTAACATGATGGATATTTTCAAAAAAATTATGCAAACGATAGACCGTGCTTTTAAAATGATATTTAGTTGCTAGCGCCAAAAGATGTTTGCACAAACTAATTTTTTGATTGGTGTTTGAATTAATCACCAAAACATTTTTATTAGGATTTTCTTTACCGTATTTAAAGGCATTTTTCATCATTGTCATGCCCTGATTTGCCGCTTTATCCAGTCTTTCGGGCGTCCAGTAATAATTACCATGTTCATCTGTTAAAAGAAGGTCATTTTCTACATGAACAATCAGTGCGTCTGGGAATTTTTGCAAAAATTGAGAAATTGTTTCTTTGGCAAAGGTAGATTTTCCAGAGCCTTGGTGACCGCGAATTAAGATAAATTGTTGCATAGTCTCTCACAATCAATGGATTAATAAAATGAATAAGTTATCTTAAGCAATGGCTATACCATTTTATAAAATAATGATAAAAATTTTATTAATTATTTGAAAATTAAAGAAATTTTTATTTTTTTTATAAAATAACCTTATAAAATTTATGTTAAAATACTAGCTTATTTTCTAATTTTTATTTCATTTATATAAAATAAGCTATGAATAAATTGACTAAAAACCTAACTAAAAAAACGGTGATGATAAGTTTTTTGGGTACAGTATTGGATGCAGGTCTTGGAAAAAAACGTTGGAAAAGATGGCGACCTAACGTAGACATTAATCAATGCACTTCAATTGATGTTGTTGAACTGTTTGTGGCGGATAAGTTTGTTACACTTGGTGAAAAAATCAAACAAGACATCGCTGAAATTTCACCCAATACCAGTGTAAATCTTATTCCGATGGATTTAGATAATCCTTGGGATTTTAGTGAAGTGTATGAAAAACTATCCGATTGGGCGGCGGTCTATCCTTTTGATACCCAAACTTATCAATATTGGACACACATTACCACAGGAACTCACGTTGCGCAGATTTGTTTATTTTTATTGGTAGAAAGCAGACAAATTCCCAGTGTACTGTTACAAACTGCCCCACCTAAAAAAACCGAAGATTCAACCACCCATTTAGGTGAGTTTGAACTAATTGATTTGGATTTAACTCGTTATGATAATATTGCCAAACGATTGGCGCAAGTTAAAAATGACGCTCAAAAATATCTAAAAAACAACATCGCCACCAAAAATCTTGCGTTTAATCACATGATAGCTGAAATACAACAAGTGGCGATGAATTCATCAGCACCAATCTTATTAATGGGCGAAACAGGCGTTGGTAAGTCATTGTTAGCCAAAAGAATTTTCGAGCTTAAAAAAGCACGACATTTAATCAGTGGACAGCTAATTGATGTAAATTGCGCTACATTAAAAGGCGATGGCGCGATGAGTGCGCTGTTTGGTCATGGCAAGGGCGCATTTACTGGAGCGGTTTTGGGGCGAGATGGCTATCTAAAATCTGCTGATAAGGGCGTGCTGTTTTTAGATGAAATTGGTGAACTTGGACTAGATGAGCAGGCAATGCTGCTAAAAGCTATTGAGGATAAACAGTTTTACCCCTTAGGTTTGGATAAACCCGTATCATCAGATTTTATATTAATTGCTGGCACGAATAAAAATCTGCAAACAGAAGTATCGGCAGGGCGTTTTCGTGCTGATTTATATGCGCGAATCAATATCTGGCAATATCACTTACCCAAGTTGTTTGACCGTAAAGAAGATATCGCCCCCAACATTGACCACCAACTGATTTTGGCAAGTACAGAAGTTGGACAAAAAGTGCAATTTGATAAGTTGGCTTATCAGCTTTATTTGGAGTTTGCACTATCAAGTAGGGCAATTTGGTCAGGTAATTTTCGGGATTTGTCCGCCAGTATTTTGCGTATGGCAACCTTAAATCAACAAGGATTTATTACTCAAGCAATTGTTAAAAAAGAAATTACGCGATTAAATCATTTATGGCATGGCGATAATTGCATGCAAAATAATGATGAAATTGTATCCATTATTCCAGCTAATTTGGATGTTTTTGACAAAATTCAACTTGAAAAAGTACTTCAAATTTGTCGGCATTATAAGGCTAATAATGGCAGTCTAGCGGAAGTGGGAAGAGCGTTATTTGATGTGTCACGCAACAAGCGAAAAACCACCAACGACAGCGATCGCTTGCGAAAATATTTGGCGCGCTTTGGAATAAATTGGGAAAAAATTTGATGTTTGGCTCAAAAAAATTTCAACAATTGTCACTATCTTATGATAACACCTTTATAAACAATTAAGTCTAATTAAAGAGGATTTGTCTATGAAGTTTAAATATTACCATCTTTGTCTAATGGCATTTTTCATTTGTATTATTTTGAGTGTGATTTATGCCATGCCTTATGGATTTAATTTTCATGAAGAAGAAAAAAACTTTGAGAAAGCGACAATTTTGGTCATTGCGCCCAATAAAGGTGAAAGAAAATTAAGTTAGAAGCCGATTCTGATGAATACTGGCTGTCTTGTTATGGATTTGAAGAGATATGCACAAATGATTTGATTAATAAAAAATTAGATATAAAAAAAGTAAGGATTTTAGTTAATACACAAAAAACAGTGTTTTTAAACGGGGTTTTATTAGATTATTATGATAATCATCATCATATCAATCAAGAATACGATTCAAAAAAAGATAAGCTGTTTATTTTATTGATAACTAACACTATTTTTAGTTTTAAATTAGCATTGATTTTCTTGGTGATGTTTATTTTTTTGCGTATTAAAAAAATTTAATCCATTTGGGACAAATCCAATGTTTTATCCAAACAAAATGCTAAAAATGTACCAACAGATACTAAAAGTGTGACACTGATACCAAGTTTAACAACAGGACTGGTATTAAATAAACTCAGTAATAAACCGCCAAAAACTCCCACTGAAAATTGCAGTGAGCCTTGCAAGGCTGACGCCATCCCTGCACGTTTTTTTTGAAAAGCCAGAGCAATGGCGGTGGCATTAGGCTGAGTTAATCCCAATCCTGAAATACAGCAAAACAGTGCAATATACACTAACGTAAAGTTAGCCTGTCCACCTAGTAATATACCTAAAGATAATAATACCACACCAGAAACAAGCTGCATCATTGCCCCAAAGCGGAATAATTGCACCAATCTAAAACGTGTGGTCAAAAACTGATTGACCTGGGTTAATGCGATAAATCCTAAAGCATTTGCTCCAAAAGCGATGGCAAATTGTTTTTGTGATAAACCATAATTAACCATAAATAAATCACTGGCGATGGATAAATAAATAAAAAATGACCCCTGCAATAAACCGCCAGCTACAGCAGGCAAAATAAACGTTTTGTCTTTTAGTAAATCCCAATAACCCAAAAAAGTTTGACTGATGGGTTTGGTGTTGCGATTTTCCAAAGCAAGTGTTTCTTCTAAGAAAAAATGCGTTAAAAGTAGATTGAGTACGCCGTAAGCAGCCAAAAACCAAAACAGCGCTTGCCAACTTGCTATAGACAAAATCGCAGCTCCAAGACTGGGCGCTAAAATGGGTGCAATTCCCATCACCAAGATCATAAGGCTAAAGGCTTTTGCGCCTTGAATAGGATTTAATTTATCACGAATGACTGCTTTTGGAACAACCGATGTTACGCACGCTCCTAAGGCTTGAAAGATTCTTGAAATGTATAATGTCATTTCGTGCGTTGTCATTGAGCAAATGATGGACGTAACCACAAAAATACTCATGCCAATATACATGGGTTTAACCCGACCAATACGGTCAGATAATGGACCATAAATCAGCTGACCAATAACCAATCCAATAAAATAAAATGGAATGGAGCGAGAAACTTCAGCAACACTGACACCAAAGTCTTTTGCCATACCAGGAAGTGCTGGTAAATTCATGTCAATTGCTAAAGGACCAATAGCAATCATCATACCCATCATCATTACCCAAAGTGTAGGAAAGGGCTGCTTTAATGCGTCAGTACGGCTATTCATAAGATTCTCAATGGATTGAAAATTTGTAGGCAAGTTTTAAAAAGCCATTATATCATAAAGCAATTTTCTTCATCTTTGGTGTTGGTTATGATATGATTTTAAATTTTATATAAATCCATAAAAAGGAAATAAAATGGCTTTTGATACCATAATACATGACACCCATCATCAACAGGATTATAAAAAACCTGAGTTGTTAAAAGAATATCCATTTATTCACGTCCAACCTGTGGCGTGGGGAGAGATGGATGCTTTTAATCATGTCAATAATGTGGCTTATTATCGTTACGCTGAATCAGCGCGTATTGGTTATTTTCAAGCAACTGGACTTATGAATGGACGCTTTGATTTACTGACAATTTTAGCCTATTCTAGTTGCCAATACCTAAAACCTGTCTGTTATCCTGATACGTTATTGATTGGTGTGCGTATTAAAAAATTAGGTAATACCAGTCTTGAACTTGAATGTTTGATGTTTAGCAAGCACCAAAATGCTGTTGCTGCCAAAGCTGAAGCGGTGATTGTACGTACTGATAAATCGATGAAAAAACAGCCATGGAATGAAAATGAAAGAGCGGTTTTAGGAAAATTTGAGGGGCGAGATTTATCATATCAAGAATCAAAATAATAATAAAATCACTTGCAAAAGCATAAAAATAAGCTGCGGTAAAGATGTTTATTAGAACTTTCTAATAAACAATTCTTATCTTAACCATCAAAAAAAGGAAGTTTTTATGCGTTATGCCAATCCCAACACTCCAAAGCAAAGTTCACTTTAAAACCCAATACGATAATTTTATCGGCGGCGAATGGGGTCGCTTCGGTTTTAGGTAAATATTTTGATGATATTTCACCTGTTGATGGCAAATCTTTTGCAAAAGATGTAGACTCCACTACCAAAGATGTGGAATTGGCGTTAGATGCTGCCCATCAGGCAAAGGATGCCTGGGTAAAAACATCACTCACCAAACGAGCAGATATTTTATTAAAAATTGCTGACCGTTTGGAGGCAAATTTGGAGCTTTTGGCAGTTGCTGAGACTTGGGAAAATGACAAACCTATTCGTGAGACGTTCATGCAATACAGGCAGGACGCTTGGACAAACTGCCATCACATTTACCCTGCCCATGCGGCGTTTGGCGATTACAAACAATCAGGCATTGGGCGAGAAAACCATAAAATGATGCTTAAGCATTACCAACAAACCAAAAATTTACTGGTTAGTTATTCGCCAAAAGCCTTAGGATTTTTCCAATCATCTTTATTAAACATTCATAACAATAAAGCCATTCCTATATTTGCAATGGTTTTATTTTTTTTAAATAGAAAAATATTTGTAAGGCTGATAAATCAAAAAAAGACAAGATAATAAATCTTGTCTTGGTTAATTTAAGTGATGTAAACGCCGTTAATTACTACCAGCCTTGCACTACACCATCTTCTTGAAATTGTTTTTTGGCTTCAGCAACGACTTCGTCAGATTGGTAAGCTTTAACAAAGTCTTGAACTGCTTTGCTATCTTTGTTATCAGCGCGTGCAACGATGATATTCACATAAGGTGAATCTTTTTCTTCAACAAAAACACCATCTTTAGCCGTTAAACCCACTTGCCCTGCATAAGTATTGTTTACTACTGCCAAATCCACATCATCAAGCGCACGAGCGGCAACGGAAGTATCTACTTCTTTGATGTTTAATTTTTTGGGGTTTTCTACAATATCCATAGAGGTTGAGAATAAATTGGTATTATCTTTTAATTTGATAAGCCCTTGTTTTTCAAGCAAAATCAAAGCACGAGCTAGATTTGATGGGTCGTTTGGCACGGCGATGGTCGCCCCTTCTTTTAACTCATTAACATGTTTGATTTTTTTAGAATAGCCTGCCAATGGATAAACAAATGTATTGCCAACAATCACCAAGTTATCCAATTTTTTCTCTTGGCTGTCTTTGTCCAAATAAGGCTTATGTTGCATGGCGTTCGCGTCTAAATCGCCTTTAGATACCGCAGTATTTGGCAATGCGTAATCATTAAATTCAACGTATTCCACCACAAGCCCATATTTTTCTTTAGCAACTTTAGCGGCAACTTCAGCAACTTTATGCTCAGGACCGCTCATTACGCCAACTTTAATTTTTTCTTCACCAGCAGGTTTGCCTTCAGCTTTAGCATCGGTTTTTGCATCCGCTGCTTCATTGGTTTGAGCCTTGGCTTCTGGTTTGGTTTCAGCTGTGTTATTTTTAGCATCACAGCCTGCTAAAATAATCCCCGAGGTAATGGCACATAAACCAAAAAAGTGATTAAATTTCATAAAAATTCTCAAAAAAATAAAAAAAGATACCATATTAAAACATAAAACAAATCATAAGTTCAATATGTAATTTTTATCAAAATTCAAAAAAGCTAAGTTATTTTTGGCATAAGCTAAAATCATACATTAACGATGGTCAAATTTTTGTGCCAAAACATCCCCACATTTTTGAAAAATCATCACAATCGCTACGATGATGATAGTAGAAACCCATTTGACGTAAACCATACCACGATGCTCACCATAGCTAATGGCAAGATTGCCTAAGCCACCGCCACCAACCACACCCGCCATTGCCGAATAACCAACCAGTGTTACCAGCGTCAAGGTAATGGCATTGATTAAAATTGGTAAACTTTCAGGCAGATAGTATTTACTGATGATTTGCCAGTTACTTGCGCCCATAGCGTGAGCGGCTTCGGTCAATCCTGATGGAATTTCAGCTAAAGCGTTGGCGGTTAAACGGGCTACAAAGGGGATGGCAGTTACGCTAAGTGGTACAATTGCAGCCGTTGTACCCAGTGTTGTGCCAACCAAAAGTCGCGTTACAGGCAGTAAAATAATCAATAAAATAATAAATGGCACCGACCGCCCAACATTAATCACAACATCTAAAAATGCGGATAATTTGGGGTTTTGCAAAATACGCCCAGACCCTGTTAAAAATGCTAAAAAACCCAAAGGTAATCCAACCAAGGCGGCAACTATTGTAGAAGCAAGACCCATATACACAGTTTCAAAGGTGGATTTACCAACCATTTGCCACATTTGCGGGGTTAATTCTGTGATAAAATTTTGAATAAGCTCATGCCACATAGCCGATTACCTCTAAACCAACTTGATGCTCTGTTAAAAAATCTTGTGCCAATTTAATGTCATTAGGATTTCCTATGATTTGAGCAATTGTAAATCCGAATTTGACCCCGCCAACATAATCCATCTGTGAAGTCAAAATATTAAACTCCACTCCAAACTCTTTACTAGCTTTAGAAAACAGCGGTTTATCTACTGAATTGCCTGTAAATTCAAATTTAATCACAGGGCTGCTGGTTGGCGTAGATGATAGTTTTTGGGTAAATTCATCAGGTAAATTAACATGAAATGTTGAACGAATGAACGCTTTGGCAAGAGTAGTTTTTGGATTGGCAAAAATTTCCCCAACCATACCTTGTTCGACCAAAACGCCTTTATCAATAACGGCTACTTTATCGCAGATTTGCTTGACCACATCCATTTCATGAGTGATGAGCAAAATGGTAATGCCCAGTTCTCGGTTAATTTTTTTTAATAAAGTCAAAATTGCTTTAGTGGTGGCAGGGTCTAAGGCGCTGGTTGCTTCGTCACACAATAAAACTTTAGGGTCGGATGCCAAAGCACGAGCAATAGCGACACGTTGTTTTTGACCTCCCGACAAATTGGCAGGGTATGCTTGATGACGTTCAGATAATCCAACCAAATCTAAAAGTTTAGAAACTTTATTGTAAATTTGCTGTTTGGGTGTGTTTGATAATTCTAATGGTAACGCTACATTGTCAAAAACAGTGCGAGAATGTAATAAATTAAAATGTTGAAAAATCATGCCGATTTTACGACGCTCATGGATTAATTTTGCATCAGATAAAGTGGTTAATTCCACACCATCAACAAATACCTGTCCACCAGTTGGGCGTTCCAATAAATTGACGCAGCGAATTAAGGTAGATTTACCTGCGCCAGATGCACCAATAATACCAAAAATTTCACCAGCGTTCACAGTCAAATTGGTAGGGTGAACAGCAGTAAATTTATGTATTTTGTTTGCCTTTTTGGTATAAAATGTTTTTGATACTGCAACAAGATTTATCATAAATAAACCATGAATATAAATTCTAGAAAGTTGCTCATTATAGCATGGCTTTAATAGAAGATTTCTTGACAAAACAGCAAAAGCAGTGATAGCTTAGGAATATTTTAAAATTTCACCAAAATAAATTACTATGAGTAAAACCCGAGCCACTAAACCACGCTTACCAAGCCTAACTACCACCGATAATGACCCTGAATTTTTAACCGAATTTCGCATCAATATGCTAGCTTGGGGATTGGCGACGCGCACTAGAAATGCCTACATTCGCGATTTACGTTTGTGTATGGCAAGTACCAAAAAACCGTTACCAACATGGCAAGAAAGCGATATTGTTGCTTGTTTGGATTATTTTCAAAGCCAAGAAAAATCCCCCCGTACTCAAGCGCGCGTTTTGGCAAGTTTGCGTCAGTTTTTTTTATGGCTGGTTGGTGAAGGCGTGCGAGAAGATAATCCATGTGAACATATCAAAAACCCAAAAATTGGTAAACCCTTACCAAAGACCTTATCAGAAAGTGATGTAACTAATCTGCTAAACACTCCTGATATTACTACCACATTAGGCATGAGAGATAAGGCGATGCTTGAGGTGATGTATGCATGTGGGCTTCGGGTATCAGAATTGGTAAATTTGTCATTTGCTGAACTCAATCTTAATGCAGGCTGGCTACAAATTACCGGTAAGGGCAATAAAATGCGTCTGATTCCACTGGGTGAGTATGCTATTGATGCTATCAATCAATATTTAACGCATCGTCATGAATTTTTACCTGTGGGAAAAGTTGATTGTCAGGCATTGTTTTTGACTGAGCAAGGTGGTTATATGACAAGGCATAATTTTTGGCATTTAATCAAAAAATACACCAAACTTGCCAAGATTCATGTCAGTGTCTCGCCACATACATTGCGCCATGCTTTTGCTACTCATTTGCTCAATCATGGAGCAGATTTACGAAGTGTTCAGCTTTTGCTTGGACACAGTGATTTATCCACCACACAAATTTACACCCATGTTGCCACGGCTCGCCTGCAAAGTTTGCATGAAGAATATCACCCGCGTGCATAAGGTTTAAAAAACTTAGCAAATTTTCACAAAAAATCCATCATTTGCCTGCTTTTTTCCATCATTTTTCCATAAATGTTTTTTATGATAAGAAAAATTTGATTAAACGACAAGGGTAGCAAATGAAAGACTCAGTTATGACCAAAATTGTAATCATTGCAGCGCTATGTTTTTTATTTGTCATTGGGCTTGGAATGATTTCCATGCTCATTAGTGAACGCAAATACTACCATAAAAGTGTTATGGATGATATCAAAGAAACTCATGTGCGTGAGCAATATGTGATGACACCTTTTTTGCTTTTACAAAATCAGAATAACAATCAGGTTCTGTTTGCTGATAGTAGCAACATTGATATGCTGACAAGTGTTAGCCAAGATGAATATCATCGTGGCATTTATCATGCTATCAGCTATAACGGTCAGTTTACTATGACGCAAAATTTTAATCTAAAAGGTTTTGATAAGGCTACTAAGCTTTTATCAAATACATCACAAGCTGTCAAAGAAGTTAGTAATCAAAATCCTACTGATAGAACACAAACCGCTATTAAAAGTAATGAACGTTTGTTTGAAACTAAATCCAACACCCAAACCAAAGAAAATAAAAACACTATCAAAAAACTATCCTTGGTGATTGCTGTAAGTGATTTGCGTGGGGTTCAACCAAATGAAGTGATAATTGGCGAAAAAACATATCCTGTAAAATTTGTCAATGATGGCAAACTGCCTTTTGCATATCTGGAAGCAGATTTAAGTGAACTGCTGGCTCAAAATTTAACTCAAAACCCAAAACTACTTACAACCGAGCTAAAACTTTCAGTTGCTGGTATTGATAGCATTCACACCATACCTTTAGGTGATAATTTTACTGCCAGTTTAAAAAGTAATTGGAATGAACCAAAGTTTTTTGGCGGTGCATTGCCAGTTCAAAAAAATCTTACAAATCAAGGATTTAATTCATTTTGGCAGGCAGGCTTTATTGCTCAGAAAAATGAAAATTCACTACTTAGTTGCTTAAAAGATAATGAAAAATGTCCAGATTTTGAACTTGAACAAAACAATTATGAGCTGTTAAGTACGTCTTTTGTGCAAACAACAGACACCTACATTCAAACCGAACGCATTATTAAATACGCTTTGCTGTTGGTACTGATTTTATTTGGTACATTCTTTTTGTTTGAGACGATTAAAGGATTGCGCATTCATCCTGTGCAATACGGCTTGGTCGCCAGTGCTTTACTAGTGTTTTATGTACTTTTGCTATCATTGGCAGAATATGTAACGTTTGCCTTAGCTTATTTGATTGCTGCAGCAAGCTGTGTTGGGCTACTTGGCTGGTACACATCTTATGTGTTAAGTACCAAAAAACGCGGAGTGTTTTTTTCTGCGATTGTTGCATCTCTTTATGGCGTATTTTATGTGGTCTTATCTTCTAATAGCTTTAATTTAATTTTGGGCGCTGTATTTTGTTTTGTGTTGATTGCGCTGGTAATGTACATTACTAGAAATATTAATTGGTATGAGCTTGGCGCAAAAGATGCGCATCAAAACACACAAAAACAACCAAAGCCAATTATCGGTTCAGCCGCCAAAACTATGGATAATAATCCATCAAATGATGTCAAGGAATAATATGCGACCACAGGTGTTTTCTCAAGGTGAAGTTACGATAAAACTGATTGGGTGTAGCAAGCAAAATATCATTCATCGCCTGAATGAGTTGCAAATTCATTATTGTCAATTTTGTTACTGGCTTTTTATACCTGATTGGGATTTGATGGTTAGTTTTGAGATGACCAGTCAAGGTATAACGTGCTGCCAAACTCAAAGATTGGATTTAACGCATTGATCAAATAAGTCAACTATATGAAATAAGGGTAAATTTATTTACCCTTATTTCGTAATTACTTATTTATAATCTAAGATACAAATTTCATGCAGAGGATATAAATTAAAATCATCTGCATTTTTTCCTTGACGAATTAAGTTTTCTTTATCGTTTTGATATAAACAGATAGTTTGGCTGACGGTCTTAAAGGCAATGTTTTCTAGACCGATGTTGGAAATTTCATCAAAATCCATCAAACGGCTTTCTAAACTTTCTGCTCCCACCCCAAAACGTCCATCAGCTAGATTTGCCAAATACATGGCGTGAATTTGACCAATTTCTGGAATATCAAAAAGACAATAAAGTTTTGCATTGATTGCTATGGCATTTGCTTCTTCTAAAGTTTCGCGGATTGCTCCGTCTTTCATGGTTTCACCAATCTCCATAAAACCTGCAGGCAGTGTCCAAAAACCGTACCTAGGTTCAATGGCGCGGCGACACAAAAGAATCTTGTCACTGTGTACTGCTAAAACCCCACAAACCATTTTAGGGTTTTCATAATGAATAAAACCACAATGTTCACATACCAAACGCATTTTGGTGTCACCATTGGGAATCTTTTTTACGGCACTTTGACCGCATTGCATGCAATAAGCCATAATTTTACGCATCTAAAACAAAATTTTAGTTTAGCAAAAAATCATCATTTGGTGTAATTTTTCTTTTTTTTGAAAATAAAAAGCTATTTTAAGTTGTGCGATAAAAATTGAGTGGTTTTAAATATTATTTACTCGTATTATAACTGTATAAAATAAAAATAATTTATACTACACACTCATCAATACAGCTCTTAATTTTTTATTAAAAAATTGTGTAATATAGAAAAATAGTATTAATTTACAATTAGTTATCAATCATTGTAGCGATATTTATAGTAAAATTACCATGGATGAGCTGCATTGCAAATAAAGAGGAAAAACATGTCATCATCCAACCAAGTCAATCCAAAAGAAATTTTACACATCAACCAAATTCAGTTACTACTTGCCGAAAAACGTACTGCATTGTCAGTCATGCGTATCGGCATTGCAATTTTGGCATTGCCTTTGAGTATTAGCAGTTTATTGATTGCTACTTCAAAATTGTATAACGTAACTGAGGTTTGGGCGCTTTTCTTGGCAGTTATGATATTAAATATCATTTTAGTGATTTTCTCTTTGTATTTAATTATTCGTTCAGTTCGACATATGTATCATTATGAAAGAAGAATTGATACAATTAAACAATTATCTGACAGCGAATTAAAAAAATTAATATAACTAACTGGCAGTTGTTCATTTTAAATATTTTATGATGCAGTTAATTTATCCTGTAAAAATAGAGCAATTTTGTTATCATAGAAATCTCATGTATAATGATTTATTTATTTGTATGTTAAGATTTTATGCAAAACCCATCATCAGTGAGTTATCTTGTTGCTACTAAAGGCATTTTACACAATAACCGCCTACTGACTTTAGCATTAAAAGCAAATATTTCTCATTACAATTCATATTCTCAATCTAAATACAATCAAGCTGTTTTGGCTTGGGGACAAAAAAAGAGTCGTCAAAAAGCGGATAAGCTTGCTAAGCAGTTAAATCTGCCTTTATATACAGTAGAAGATGGTTTTTTGCGTTCATTGGACAGCGGTACTCAAAGTTGTTATGGGGCAAGTTTTGTTTTGGATAAAACAGGCATTTATTTTGATTTAAACCAATCAAATGATTTGCAAACCATGATTTTTCAAACCATAAAAACATGGAATGAAACAAAACGTCAAAAAAGCCAATATTATATAAAAAAAATTATTGATAAGCAGTTATCAAAATACAATCATACATTATTTGCTCCCAACTTAAATGAATTATCAAATGAACCATTAAATGATTCATGTAATCATATTTTAGTAGTTGATCAAGTATCTAATGATGCTTCTATCGCTGGAGCGGGCGCTGTTGATGACAATTTTTATCAAATGCTATCTTGTGCCATCAAAGACAATCCTCAGTCAGCGATTTGGATAAAATCACATCCAGCTGGTAAAGGAGTCTTAACCAGCAATCACCAATTATCTCATCGTGCAAAAAACCATTTAAAACGTGATAATATTGATGATAAAAAAATTCATATTATAAAACAGAATGTAAATCCAATAGCTTTATTAAATCAAGTAGATAAGGTTTATACAGTCAGCTCCCATATGGGATTTGAAGCATTATTATTAAAAAAACAAGTTTATTGCTTTGGGGTAAATTGGTATAGTGGTTTTGGTCTGACTGATGATAGTTTTATTTTAAATAAAAAATTATATCAAGATACGCAATTACATTATCAAAAATTAGGGGATAAAAACCCAGACATCCATCAGTTATTTTATGCCTCTTATATCCAATATAGCCATTATGCCAATCCAGCTACTCAAAAGCCTTGTGATATTGATGAAGTTATAGAATATTTGGCATTAAACCGAGATACTCAGATTCAGTTTTCAGGTCATCTTTTGGCTTATCAAATCAGTGGTTGGAAAAAAAGTTTTATCAAAGGTTTTATTGATTTTCCAGATAATTATTTAAAAATAAAATCAAAAAAAATAAAATTATTTTGGTGCGATGATTTATACCAAAAACGTACTCAAAAAATGGATAATAAAGAATTATCTTTTCGGGCTTTTGATGATAATTGGAATTATATTGTTTGGGGTCAAAAAAATAAAAAAATATTAAAACAAAAATTACACCACATCAATCATAAATTACCCCATAAAATTTTTTGTATGGAAGATGGGTTTATTCGTTCAAATGGTTTGGGTGCAACATTATTAGAGCCAGTTTCAGTTGTGCTTGATGATATTGGTATCTATTACGATGCTAATGAACCTTCAAAATTGGAAAATATTCTGGTTAATATTTGGTTATCTGATGAACAAAAAGAACGAGCAAATAGATTAAAAGAATCATTATTAAAAAATGGCGTTAGTAAATATAATGTAGGTCATAATGATCAACAATTTTTTGAAAAAATTAATCAATTAAAACAGCAAAAAAATTGCTCCATTCATTTAGTTATTGGACAAGTAGAAGACGATGCGTCTGTACAAAATTCTTTAAGTTGTGTACAAACAAATGGTGAATTATTAACCAAAGTACGCCAAATTTATCCTAATGACATCGTGATTTACAAGCCACACCCTGATGTTGAAGCAGGACTACGTGTTGGAGAAGTTGCTTTGGATGCGCTGCAGTGTGCTGACGTTATTGCTCAAGATATTGCTATATCAGAATGTCTGTCGTTATTAGGTGAGTGTGATAAAGTGCATACTATCAGCTCGTTAACGGGTTTTGAGGCTTTGGTGCGAGGTCTTAATGTGGTGTGTTATGGCTTGCCATTTTATGCAGGCTTTGGTTTGACAGAAGACGTTGATGATGTTAAATACAATCATGCAGAAAGACAAGCTGTGTTTAATCGGCGAAAACGCAGTCCTTTAACCATAGAAGAATTGATTTTTGCCACATTGATTGATTACCCATTATATCATCTACCCCATGGTTATGGTCTAGCAACGCCAGAACAAACGATTGAATTTTTATATAACAATGACAAACCTAAGCAAAATTTTGCTCAAAAATCAATTAGAAAAGTAAAAACTAAATTTATGCAGTTTCGCCGATACATCACAAAAAAGCAATAAATCATACTAATATTTATTATCAAATGACTTACAAATATCAAATGACTTACAAATAATAGTAAATTTGGATCAAAAAACCAAATAAATAAATTTAAATGTAATT
This sequence comes from Moraxella sp. I5G, assembly GCF_055193055.1. Lineage (NCBI taxonomy): Bacteria > Pseudomonadati > Pseudomonadota > Gammaproteobacteria > Moraxellales > Moraxellaceae > Moraxella > Moraxella sp. I5G. The sequence goes on from NZ_JBUXLH010000015.1 coordinate 39,521, forward strand.
ATGATGGTGCGTTATGACAGTTTCCATGGATAATCTTCTAAAGCATAAAAATATCTTATTATTGCAAGGTAAAATGGGAACTTTTTTTTGTCGTTTTGCCAGTTTTTTGATAAGTAAAAATAAATACGTTCATAAAATTAATTTTAATTTAGGTGATGCTTTTTTTTATTGTCATAAAAAACACATGAGTAATTATCGAGGACGAGTAAAGGATTTTGACAATTATATACAGGCAATCATTCATAAATACGACATACAAGCTGTTGTTTGTTTTAATGATTGTCGACCTTATCATGAAATTGCAAAGACAATTTGTCAAAAATTAAATATTGCTTTTTTTGTTTTTGAGGAAGGTTATTTGCGTCCTGATTATATTACATTAGAACAAAATGGAATTAATGGTTATTCGCAATTAGATGCAAAATACATTCATACGCTAAACAAATCAATTGAAAAACCAAAATATACCGCCAATCGGTTTTATTTATTATGTTTGTCCGCACTTATTTATTATATTTTGGTATTTTTTGGACAATGGTTTTACCCGCATTATCAGCATTATCGAGGACTCACTATTTTTCGAGAATTTTGGGCGTGGCTTGTGGCATTGGTTAGAAAAGTGGTTCGATTGTTGCCAGATAAACGCTTGGAAGAAAAATTAATCCAACAAAAAAATTTTTATTTAGTGAGTTTGCAGGTACATAATGATTCTCAAATTACACACCACAGTCATTATAAAAATGTTGAGGCGTTTATTGAAGAGGTTTTGACATCCTTTGCTCATTTTGCGCCAAAAAATACCACAATTGTTTTTAAACATCACCCACTAGATAGAGGGCATAGAGATTATACTTATTTTATTGCCAAATTAGCAAATAAGTTAGATGTATCACAACGTGTCTTTTATGGCTGTGATATGCATCTACCAAGTCTGATTCGAGCAAGTCTTGGTATGGTTACAATTAATAGCACCACAGGACTGCAATCGGTCTATCATAAAAAACCTACCAAAACTATGGGTAAAGCTCTTTATGACATCAAAGGTATTACTGACCAAAAACCTTTGGATGAATTTTGGCAAAACCCCACACCACCCGATTATGAATTTTATTTGCAATTTCGCGAATATCTTATACAACAAACTCAGCTTAATGGTTCTTTTTATGGGCATTCGCCTTGGATTGCAGACTATTTAAAAGAGTAATTACATCATTAGTTTGCTAACTGCTTAATCAAACAAACGATTTATAAATATACATATAATTATTTATTGCTTTTAGGTGATGATTATATTTTTTTGATAAAAAAACTGCTAGAATAACGGGTTTATTTATCTTGATTTATAATTCCTATGACCGAACTTGCCAATATTCGTAACTTTTCTATTATTGCTCATATTGACCATGGTAAATCCACGCTAGCTGACCGCTTCATTCAGGTCTGTGGCGGTTTATCTGACCGTGAAATGCAGGCTCAAGTATTAGACAGCATGGATATTGAAAGAGAGCGCGGCATTACCATTAAAGCTCAATCGGTTACGTTGTATTACAATCACCCAAATGGTCAAAAATATCAGCTTAATTTTATTGATACACCTGGGCACGTTGATTTTTCCTATGAAGTCTCTCGGTCTTTGGCGGCGTGTGAAGGAGCGTTGCTTGTTGTTGATGCCGCTCAAGGTGTTGAAGCCCAATCTGTAGCAAACTGTTACACCGCTGTAGAGCAAGGACTTGAAGTATTGGCAGTTTTAAATAAAATTGACTTACCGCAGGTAGAACCAGAACGCGTTATTGAAGAGATTGAAGATATTATTGGTATAGAAGCTACTGATGCGCCTAAAGTTTCTGCTAAAACAGGTTTGGGTATTGACGAACTTTTACAGGTTTTGGTTGAAAAAATTCCTGCTCCAACCGGCGACCGTGATGCACCTTTGCAAGCATTGATTATCGATTCATGGTTTGATAATTATCTTGGTGTAGTTTCTTTGGTACGTGTGCGAGAAGGGCAGGTAAAAACAGGTGATAAAATTTATATCAAATCTACCGGTGAACATCACTTGGTAACCAGTATCGGTGTATTTACTCCAAAATCCTTGGAAACAGGTATTTTAAAAGCCGGTGAAGTTGGTTTTATCATCGCTGGCATCAAAGACATTCAAGGAGCTCCTGTTGGCGATACCATCACTCTTGCCAAGACCCCAGAAGTTGCCAATATTCCTGGTTTTAAAAAAGTAACCCCGCAAGTTTATGCAGGTATGTTTCCTATTGATTCATCCGACTTTGAAAAGTTTCGTGAAGCTCTACAAAAACTGCAAATTAACGATGCTGCTTTATTTTTTGAACCAGACACGTCTGAAGCGCTGGGTTTTGGTTTTCGCTGCGGCTTTTTGGGTATGCTGCATATGGAAATCATTCAGGAGCGTTTGGAGCGAGAATATAACCTTGATTTGATTACGACCGCTCCTTCGGTGATTTATGAAATTGTTAAGAAGAATGGCGAAACGGTATATGTAGATAATCCATCAAAATTACCAGATGCTGGCATCATTCAAGAATTTCGTGAACCAATTGCACGTTGTCATATTTTAGTCCCTCAAGAATATTTAGGTAGTGTAATCACGCTTGCGATTGAACGGCGTGGTGTGCAAGTGGATATGAAATTTATGGCGCGCCAAGTTCAGGTGGTGTTTGATATTCCAATGGGCGAGGTGGTGATGGACTTTTTTGATAAATTAAAGTCTGCCAGTCGTGGTTTTGCATCTTTAGATTATGGTTTTGAACGATATCAGGCTGATAAATTATCACGTGTGGATGTGTTGATTAATGGCGAAAAAGTTGATGCGCTGGCGATGATTTGCCATCAAGAACACGCTCGCCGTCGTGGTAATCAATTGGTTGAGAAGATGAAGGAGTTAATTCCTCGTCAAATGTTTGATGTGGCAATTCAAGCCGCCATTGGCAGTCAGATTATCGCACGTTCTACTGTTAAAGCTATGCGTAAAGACGTTTTGGCAAAATGTTATGGTGGGGACGTGAGTCGCAAAAAGAAACTCCTTGAAAAACAAAAAGCAGGTAAAAAACGTATGAAGCAAGTAGGTAGTGTTGAAATTCCACAAGAGGCGTTTTTGGCAGTGCTAAAAGTAGATGATTGATTGCGTTGATAAAAACGCGGGGATGTTTTTTTATTAAAAAATAACAACGAGGTGATGTTTGTATAAGAATCATCAGTTACAATAAAAAAGCATTTGTATTTTTGCTGATTTTTAGTTTTTTGATTGCTTTATAGTTATTTTAGGAGTATTTGGTGGAATTTGATTTAAATCTTATCCTTGTGCCTGCAACATTGGTACTGCTTTTTGCGTGGCTTATTGATAAGTTTATTTTAAAAAAACATAAATTAGTCAATCAACATTCTCAATTGATTGATTTGGCAAATAGCCACCTAGAAAAAACCAAAAAAGAATTTAGCGATGCTTTAGTAAAAACTGGACACGCACCAGCACCTGATGAATTTATTGTTCATGAGCATACCCCCGAATCGCTTAAAAATTTAAATGTTGCTTATCAACAAGCTCGCCAAAGTTTAATTCATGCTCAAGGTGGTGTTGACAAAATATTGCCTAAAGAACCATTACTAGTGCGTTGGGCGTATGAATATTTACCAATTTTATTGATTATTTTGTTGGTACGTTCTTTTGTAGTAGAACCATTTAATATTCCATCATCGTCTATGGTGCCATCGTTGTATACGGGCGATTTTATTTTGGTGAATAAGGCGTCTTATGGTCTAAAACTGCCTTTAACGCATACTAAGATTTTAAGCACCGGTTCGCCAAAACATGGTGATGTGGTGGTTTTTCGTTATCCTTTAAATGAAAAACGCTATTACATCAAACGCATGATTGGTTTGCCGGGCGATACTGTGGCGTTTGATAATGGTGTGCTGACAATCAATGGTACAAAAGTTGAAACTACATTAGCAGATTATCAAATGCCTCAAGCCTTGCAAGATACCTTGTTTCAAAGACAAATTGGTCAGCACCGCTTAACAGATGATGAACGCAGTCATTTTGGACGAACCGAAGAACAAAATGCTAACTACTATCAAGAAAAACTGGGTGAACACAGTTATAAGGTGCGTTATTTAAAAGAAGTGCTTGATTATGTTCCTCAGTTTATCGCAAAAGAATCCGCAGTCAACAGTCAAACCAAATGGCAAATCACTGTTCCTGAGGGTCATTATTTTGTGATGGGTGATAATCGTGACCGCAGCGAAGATAGTCGCTATTGGGGATTGGTTCCAGAAAAAAATCTAGCAGGGCGAGCAAGTTACATTTGGATGCATAAAAATGAAGGTTTATCAATACCAAGTTTTGGGCGAGTGGGTAAAATTGACTGATTAAAAGTACAAATTGTTTCTTTTGGTTAAACAAGGTATTATCTCAAAAAAATAGATGGTAGAATAACGAATTTATATTAGAATAAATGATGAGTTTATTATGAGACAACTACCATCTAATCAACGCGGTGCTAGTGTTACCACTATTGTTTTAGGCGTGATTGCATTAGGACTTTTAATGCGTTTGGCAATTGGAGCAATTCCTGCCTATATTGGGGATTATCAATTTACAAAATTAGTTGCTCAAGAATTGGCAAACGCAAACGCTGCTAAAAGAACTGAGAAAGAGTTTTTTAATAATTTAAGTCGTCAAATGAGTATTAATGCCAACTATACTGATAAACCTGAAGAAATGCTTATCATCACTAATAAAACTCCTGGCGCGCTGGCAGTAAAAAGCCATTATTCTGTTGAGCGCAATTTCTATGGCAATACATTTATTGTAACCCGCTTTGAAAAAGAGATTGCGCCAGCAGCCACAACTTCTACTTCCAATAATTAATAAGTTATAAATTACGGTACAAATCATCTAATCAATAATAATACATGCTTCAATTATGAATGCTTCTACATCATATTTCACTGATTTTTATCAAGGATTGCCTTATCTTTTACAATCAATAGGCTATCAGTTTTCATCAGTGGAATTATTAAAACGCGCTTTGACACACCGTTCTTATGATTCTAAAAACAGTTATGAACGACTGGAATTTTTAGGAGATGCACTCTTAGGTATGGTGATTGCTAAAGCCTTATTTCATCAATATCCGAATTATGATGAAGGCAAATTAACCAGAATGCGAGCAACGCTGGTGCGTCAAGAGACGTTGGTTGAAATTGCTCAAGATTTACAATTGTTTAATCATGTGATTTTGGGTATTGGAGAGCAAAAAGGTGGTGGTCGTCATCGAGCGTCTATTTTGGCAGATTGTGTAGAAGCGATTATTGGAGCCATTTATCTAGACTGCCAAGACATCAAAGTTTTGCAAGATATCATTTTATTGTGGTATAAGGATAAAATTTCTACCGTTGGTAAAGAAAAAGTACTCAAGGATGCAAAATCTCGTTTGCAAGAATGGTTGCAAGCCAATAAACTGCCTTTACCAACTTATGAATTGTTGGATACTATTGGCACTGCTCCTGATCAAACTTTTGTGATACAATGCACTGTAGTGATGAAAGACTGTTCAAAAATTATTGAAACAGGCGAATCACGGCGAATTGCTGAACAAAAATGTGCTGAACGTATGATTAATCAGCTCAATATGTTAATGTTTGAAAATCCCATCAAATATAAACCCGCATAATTTATTTTTTTATCAATGAATTTAGCCAATCATCTGTTTATCATGCTGATAGTTGATTGGTTCTTCATTAATTAGTTGTAGGCGAAATTATGACTGAAAACCAAAATGACAATACCATTGATGCTTTTTTTGGCGCATCAAATACAAACATTGCTGATGATTTTCGGTCGGGATTTGTGGCAATTGTGGGCCGTCCCAATGTGGGAAAATCCACGTTGATGAATCATTTGCTTGGTCAAAAATTATCCATAACATCGCGCAAACCTCAAACGACTCGTCATCGCATTCATGGTATTTTAACGGATGAATCAGCTCAAATTGTCTTTGTGGATACTCCCGGTATTCACACCAAAGAGGTTAAAGCCATCAATGAACGCATGAATAAAGCGGCAATTTCTGCATTATCCGATGTGGATTTGGTGTTGTTTGTGGTTGATGGATTGCATTGGAAAGAAGATGATTTATTAACTTTAGAAAAATTAGCTCAAACGGATTTACCCATTATTTTGGTAATCAACAAAGCAGATACCATCAAAGATAAGGATAAGCTGTTGCCGCTCATAGAAGAGTACCAACAAAGTTTTGAATTTGCTGACATCATCCCTGTATCAGCGCTGCATGCAAAAAATTTAGATAGATTGCAAGAGCTTGTTATAAGTTATCTACCAAAACGTCCACCTATTTTTGACCCAGAGCAAATTACAGATAGAAGTGAACGTTTTTTAGCTAGTGAAATCATTCGTGAAAAAATCATGCGTCAATCAGGCGAAGAAGTGCCTTATGATTTGACTGTGCAAATTGATGCATTTAAGGACGAACCTGCCCATAAAGACCCAGAAACGGGTAAATGGCGACGTGCTTGTACATTTATTGATGCAACAATTTTTGTCGAAAGAGCAGGTCAAAAAACCATCATTATTGGCAATAAAGGCAGTCGCATTAAGCAAATTGGTATAGAAGCTCGTACTGATATGGAAAAACTTTTTGACCGCAAAATTATGCTTACTCTTTGGGTGAAAGTTAAAAAAGGGTGGAGTGATGATGAACGAGCTTTGACGAGTTTGGGATATTAATTTAATCATCTGTTAAGATTATTATTGCTAGGATAAAAAATGACCACACCACTTCTTGGTGTCAATATTGACCATATTGCCACATTGCGTAACGCGCGTGGCACAGATTATCCCTGTCCTGTAGAGGGCGTGAAGATATGTGAACAAGCAGGTGCTGATGGCATTACGTTGCATTTGCGTGAAGATAGACGTCATATCAAAGATGCTGATGTTTATGCCATCAAAAAAGCCATCAAAACCCGCATGAATCTTGAGATGGCAGTAACTGATGAAATGCTTGCTATTGCTTTGGATGTTAAGCCAGATTGGGTGTGTTTAGTGCCAGAAAAACGTACAGAATTAACCACTGAAGGCGGGCTAGATATTGCCTCATTAGCAGAGATGTTAAATCTGCAGCAGTTTATTAGACAGCTACAGCAGGCACATATTAAAGTTTCCTTATTTATTGATCCAGATTTTATTCAAATTAATAAGGCTATTGAATTGCAAGCTGATGCTATTGAGCTGCATACGGGTGCGTATGCTCAGGCGAGCTTAGCAAATAATCAAGAAGCGCTGGAGTATGAATTAGAGCGCATCAAACAGGCAGCAGCTTATGCTAAAAAATACAGCAATATACTAGTGAATGCAGGGCATGGATTAACTAAACACAATGTCAGTGCAATTGCTGATATTGTTGGAATTTATGAGTTAAATATTGGGCATGCAATCATCGCCGATGCCGTATTTGTAGGACTGGCTCAAGCAGTAAAAGACATGAAAGACATTTTGCAAAACGCAAATAGTAATCGCTGATTGTCTTATTAAATAATAAAAATGCAAATAAATTATCGGATTTAAGTAACAATTGATTAAAATATGCTCATTTATTAATATATTTGTAATATCTTGTATCTTTTCGCCAGATAAATGTTGCAAATTTTTTAATTTATGGTTAAGCTAGACTACATCTACCAAAAATCCTAACTATTTTTAATGTTTTTGTTGGAAATATTTAGGTTTAATGTTAGAATAAAAGACGGTAATTTGGTGCATATTCACTCAACTACTTCTTATTCTTGGAGAATTTTATGAAATTTAATCAAATCGCACTTGCAGTGTTTGCCACTGCTGCAGCTACTGCCGCTTCTGCTGGTGTAACTGTTACCCCAATGGTTGGCTATACTTACACTAACGAAGCTCATGATAAACAACGTGGCGTGTTTAAAACTGGTAAAGATTTAACCGACGGTGCTCCTACACCTTCTGGAACGCCTACACCCAACGGTGGCGTTGCTTTAAAAAGCGACCTATATACTGGTGTTGCTTTGGGTGTTGAGCTAACTCCATCTACCCAATTTCAAATAGAGTATGGCGTCACAGATACTGAAGCTCGTGCTTCTAAGCGTTCTTGGAACCATGATGCAACTAACCGTTTTGATGCCAAAGAAGAAAATATGAGCGGTAATTTCCTAGTTGGTTTGCAGCAGTTCACTGGTTATACTGATGGTAAATTTAAACCTTATGTGCTTATTGGTGGCGGTCAGCAAAAAACTACCGTTGAGAACAAAGCTCAGTATTCCACCACTGCTGGTGAGACAACCCAAACTGGTCTAGCGGGTACTATCCCAGCAGGTTCAGAAGTTGCTAAATCAAAAGATACCATTGGTAATGTAGGTTTAGGCGCTCGCTACCTAATTAATGATGCGCTTGCTGTGCGTGGTGAAGTGCGTGGTGTTCATAACTTCGATCATGAACTATGGGAAGGTCAAGCACTAGCTGGTCTTGAAGTAACTTTAGGTGGTCGTTTAAAACCTGCAGTTGCACCAGTGCCTGTTGTCGAGCCACAACCAGAGCCTGAACAAATTGTTCCTGAAGTTGTTGAAGTTGTTGAAGATGTAGTTGTGGATAGCGATGGTGACGGCGTAGCTGACCATTTAGACGCTTGCCCAGGCACTCCACGTAATGTTGTAGTAGATGCTCAAGGTTGCCCACAACAAGTAACTGAAATTGAACAACTACGTATGGAACTTCGCGTGTTCTTTGATTACAATAAGTCTAACGTTAAACCACAATACCGTGAAGAAATCGCTAAAGTTGCTGAAAAAATGCGTGAGTTCCCGAACTCAACTGCTGCGATTGAGGGTCATGCTTCTAAAGACTCAAAACGTTCAAATGCTCGTTACAACCAACGTCTATCAGAAGCCCGTGCTAATGCTGTGAAGTCTGTTCTAGCAAACGAATTTGGCGTTGCTCCTAACCGTCTATCAGCTGTAGGTTATGGTTTTGACCGCCCAGTAGCACCAAACGATACTGCTGAAGGTCGTGCAATGAACCGTCGTGTATATGCTGTTATCCAAGGTAACAAAGAAACTACCGTTGTTCAAACTACTGACGGACAATAATTTATAAAGTATTTACTTTATAGACAAAAGCCACACAAGGTGGCTTTTGTTTTTTTCTTTTAAACTGTCAATTTTTGAAATTAACAAATATGCATCATCAGTCTCATAGTTTTTAACTGCGGTTTATGTACTTTATTGAGCTGTTAATCATAAAATAAATACATTGCTGGTGTGTTTTAAATAAATTCTACTGTTTTTAATTATCAACCTTTGTAATTAAGTAATGTTCAAAAACTATTTAGCAGATAGTATATTAAAATACTTAAAAAATTTTTATAAATAAATAATCTAAATAAAAATCAAGAATATTATTATTCTTGCAAATAAAAAGAAAAATAATCTGGAAATTACAAAAATTATAGGTTGGAAAATGACCTTAAAATAGTCTTGATTATTATGATAAAAGCACCATAAATAAGGCAATTTTTGGATTTTTGGATTTTTGTAAATGAGTAAAGATTTTTATAGTGTTTTAGGTATTGATAAATCAGCCAACGAAAAAGAGATAAAAAAAGCCTATCGCAGACTTGCCAATAAATATCATCCCGATAAAAACCCTGATGACCCTACAGCAGAAGAAAAATTTAAAGAAGCTACCATGGCGTATGAGGTGCTTTCTGATGCCCAAAAACGTTCAGCTTATGACCGTATGGGGCATGCTACGTTTGAGCAAGCAATGAATAATGGCGGTTTTAGCGGCTCTGGCGGTTTTAGCGGCGGTGATTATTCTGATATATTTAGTGATATATTTAGCGCCTTTGGTGGTGGTCGCAGTAGTGGCTTTTCTGAATTTTTTGGTGGAGGTAGTTCACGCCGTGCCAGTCGCGGCGGCGACTTATTACAGCGAGTATCTTTAACTTTAGAAGAGGCTGTAAGGGGCTGCAAAAAGGAAGTGACTTATCATAGTTTGGTAATCTGTCAAACTTGTCATGGTAAAGGCGCAAAAAGTGATGCTGATATTGTAACTTGTACTACCTGTGGCGGTCATGGTCAAGTTCATATGGGGCAAGGGTTTTTTGTAGTACAGCAAACCTGCCCACATTGTAAGGGTACGGGCAAGCAAATCAAAAATCCTTGCATGGACTGTCATGGACAGGGAAAACAGCAAAAATCTCAAACCTTGGAAGTATCTATTCCTGCTGGTGTGGATAATGGCGACCGTGTGCGTTTGGTTGGCAAGGGCAATGCTGGAGATGCCGGCGCACCAAACGGCGATTTGTATGTAGAGATTCAAGTAAGATCTCATGATATTTTTGTGCGCGACGGTGTGAATTTGCACTTAGATGTGCCAATTGATATTGCAACTGCAGCTTTGGGTGATGAAGTGGAAGTGCCAACACTAGATGGTCGTTTAAAAATTAAAATTGCCCCAGGAACCCAAAGTGGCAAACTATTGCGAGTGCGCGGTAAAGGTGTAACTACGGTACGCGAAAATATGATGGGGGACTTGATTTGTCGAATTATCGTACAAACACCAACCAATTTAAATGATGAGCAAAAAGCCTTGTTAGAGCAGTTTGCCAAAACATTGCACGGTGAAAATGGTGCAACTGCCAAGAAAAAAGGATTTTTTGACCGTTTAAAAGATGATGTTAAAGATTTATTTGATTAATAATATAAATAAAAACACGGCAATGATTAAGCCGTGTTTTTATTTTAATAATAATTTTTTAAATGATGAATAATAACGTGGTAAAAAGCTAGAATTTCGGTATAATTTTACTATTTATATTTATTAAGGAAAAATATGGCAGCATTGGCAGTAGGTATTATGGGCGCATCTGGTCGTATGGGGCGTATGTTATTGGAAGCTGTTTTACAACACCCAAACACTAATTTAATTCATGGTTTTGTGCCTGGTTTTTCAAGTCTGGCAGGTGTGGATGCAGGTGAATTTATTGGTGCTAAAAAAGCAGGCGTACCATTATCATTATTAAATAAAGATGAGCTTGATGATGTAGGTGTACTGATTGATTTTAGCTTACCTGATGCTTTTGATGAAACATTACAATTTTGTTTAGAAACTAAAACCCCACTTGTGTTAGGAGTGACTGGATTGTCGCAGGAGCAAGAAAATCGCCTAAAACAAGTCAGCAGTACTCTTGCAATTGTTTATGCGGGTAATTATTCCACAGGTGTGAATTTATCGTTAAATCTTTTGGCAACCACTGCTAAAGTTTTGGGGTTTGATGCCGATGTGGAAGTCATTGAACATCATCATAAGCATAAAATTGATGCTCCATCGGGAACAGCTCTGATGATGGCAAATGCTGTTGCTAGTGCGCGTGGTCAAACACTTAAAACAAGTAGTATTTATGGCAGACAAGGCGCAAGTAAGCGTACGGATGGTGAAATTGGCATTCATGCAGTGCGTGGCGGTGAAATTGTTGGCGAGCACACGGTGGAATTTATTATGAATGGTGAAATTATCGAAATTACTCATAAAGCTCAATCGCGAATGACCTTTGCTCAAGGTGCGGTGCGTGCAGCAATCTGGCTGCAAAATCAGCCTGCTGGCTTGTATGACATGCAAGATGTTTTGGGACTTAAAGCCTGATATAAGGTGTTTTTAAACTTCTTATAATTCGATAGAAAACTGGCGAATGAAGTCGTAATAAAATATCAAAATTAATTTTTTATGATGCTTTGACTTGTTCGTCTTTTTATTTTGCAATAAGTTTATTTTAAATATAAATTTTCTAATTTTGATTTTAAGTAATTTTTTTAAATTAAACTTGGTATTTTTTAAAGCCATGATTGGTAAGCCTTTGGGGTGGGTTTGTTGGTATTAAAAGAGGGTGAACGACAATACCAACAATAATACCAACCAAAAAATCATAGCTTTCAATGGATAATAACAGACTACTAAAGATAACAAAAACCATCAAACCCAATAAAACAAAAGGGCTATCGTACGATGACGGACAGCCCTAGATTGTTGTTTGGTCAGTGGCGGACTACAAACACATAAGATAAAATATTGATTTTAAATAATTTATTTTTATCAATATTTTTTTATACCAGCAAATATACCAGTAAAAATAAAAATGACTCTTATAAATTAATTACAGTTTTTCCATCATATTCAATCAAAAAACCAAGTTCAATGAGCTTATTTATATCACGGTAAAATGTCCGTTCTGTCTTACCTTGATAGATGGTCTGCACGATGGGCAGACGATAGATGGCAGATGTGGTAATTGATGGCTCTGTTAGGAGCTGATATACCAAGCCAAATTGTCTGTCATTAATTTCTTTTTGAGCTTTGGCGGTGTTAAGTCTGCTTTGAAAGAGTAGCACGCTTAGTAGATGGTTGGTTTGGTCGTGTAAGTTGTTAATAGTGGTAAACATTGCATTTAGCACAAAGGCGATAAAGTCATGATTGGGGTTGTCCTGCTTGGCTTTGGCTGATTTTCTGCAATGATTAAACAAACTAAAATATTCGTGAATATGTTCTTGATAATACCGCCAAACAGCGGATGAACAAAAACGATAGCCCGCCTGCTCCAATAAAAGCATTTCAATCAGCCGTCCTGTTCGTCCATTGCCATCAAAGAAAGGGTGTATTAACTCAAAATAATAATGAGCTAGGCTCGCCCGAATGATGGCGGGTTGTCTCAACATACCATCACTATTTAGCCACTCTATCCATGCCTGCATTAGGTATTCAATATCATCTAGACATTTGGGCGGCTGGTAGCGTCCGCCATGCTCATCATTACCCACAAAGGTTTTTTGGTAGGGCTGGTTGTCCCTATATCGTCCTGTGGGATTGTGCTGTTCATCTAGGTTTTGACTTACCAAATAATGTAAATGAATGGCTGTATATGACTCTATGGACTGATTACCATAAGGGTTAAAAGGGGCGGTATGGCTATTTACCCAATGTATCGCCTGTTTGAGGTTGGTTAAACGTTTTTCAGCGGTTGCCTGTACAGTTTTAGGGTCTTTTTGTAGGATTTGAACGGTTTCTTGTTCACTAAATTTACCCCCTTCAATGGTATTGGTGCTGTAAATACTGCTTGCTAATACTTGCTCTTGTAACTGTCCGATGATACTCGGTAGGGTGGGGATTTTATTAAAACGTGCTTGTGCATCATTGATACGGTCCAACATGGGTGTTAAATGGTTGAGATTTGCCCCTAGTTGAAATGTAAAAACCCCTGATTTGTAGGTCATCACCCTAAGCGTGGTATCATCTAACCATGTTTTACTAAGTTCAGGCATTTTTTATCTCTATTTTTTGTCAGTGAAAATGTCAGAAGTTTTATATTTAAAATCAGTATCTTATACAAATTTTACTAAAAATAATGTCAGAAATTTTGTCATAATATCATGAAAAGAGTGATGACGTAAATAAGATGAGCGCAGGCGTGCTATTCATGCTGCCCTAACTTTTAATTTTGCGGTCCCAAGTATTTGGCTGGGGTGCGGTCATTTGAGATAAAACCTTAAAACTTTTTTACCACCCTATGGGTTATTGATTAAAACTGGTGTTTCATAATATCAAGGCGTATTTTTATCCGTTGTTTAGGTGGTTTAGCTACAAATAGCGTTCTTATCCATCGTGTATATTATCATCATGCATCAATTTTTAAGATGAGCAAACAAAGCCATTAATTAATTTTATAAATCATAAGATTAAAATTCAATCATTTTAGACGTAAAAATGCTACATTTGTAAATAAACATAGCATTTAAATTAAATTAATAATTAATCAAATGGAATGTCATTTACTGCATCAGGTTTTAGGTAATTTTTCCATATGGGGATAAATTGGCTTTTCTAAATTTAATATATTTATTATTTTTTATAATAAATTAATTAAATTATCTCACTTTTTAAAATAATATTTTTTGATACCTTGTTATATACCCAAAAACCCCTATTTTATCGGGAACATTTTAATAAAATCAATTAAAATCAATAGCTTATAAAAATTCTATCGGGAACATTATCGGGAACATTTTTAATATTTTAATAAAATCAATAAGTTATAATTATTTTATCAAAAATGTTTTATCGGGAACATCGGGAATATTTTAATAAAAATACTTATTTATTAACAAGTTATAAAAAATTTATATAGGCAACATTTTAGCTCTATACTTTCTAAATGTTCCCGATAGCAAAAAATAAATCGGGAACACTTAATTAAAATGTTCCCGATAGAATTTTTATAAGCTATTGATTTTATTGATTTGTTCCCTATGTTCCCTATGTTCCTCTTATTTTTAGGGTATATGGGGGGTGTCCCAAATCTCAATATCATCATCAATTTGTTTTGGTAGATATTTATTAAATATACTGATGAATTTTACTAATTCATATCCTTTTGTTGTACTATCACCAAAGCGATATTTTTCAGGTTTGATATTAAATGATTTTAATTTATTGGCAAGCTGGCGGGCAGTTAATGGCTGTCCGTTGTTATAGGTTTGCCAATTCATCATTGGGTCATTGTTTAATTTTTCCAATAACTCAACTGAACGCATACGCGGTTGATTGAATACTTCGCGTATATCCATTAGTAGTTGTTCATTTAAACTTAATTCCTTTTCTTGATGGCATAAGGATAAACACGCCTGCAATGCTTCATCATAAACACCTAACACATGGGCTATCTGTAGCAAGATATACCAGTTATCAAAATCACGGTCTGTAATATCAAGCAATGGTATATCTACTGCCTGTACTTTATGGGTATTATCTACCGCCCATCGTTTGATTCTTTGTTGCACTTGGTCGGTATAGGATTTAGTTAGGGTTTTACGATTTAGGCGTTTAATCTTATCATCTTTGCCTTTACGCTTCATATTAAAACGTATTGCACGACTGGCAAACGTACCGTTCATTTCGCCAATGCCACTAAATACCCTTGCACCAAATACGCTGTAATTATCTACTGCTCCGCTTTTATCCATGTTTACACGGGCAATATTACAAGCATGTATTGAATAACCAGCGTTAATTACTGTTAAAAGCTCTTTATTGTCCTTTAGGTAATTATCCACTTCGTCTAATAGTAATGTAGGTTTGTAATATTCCATAATCCGATAAAATACCGCTTGGCTTGGGTTTACTGTTTCATAAGGTTTATTTACCAAACGCCCAAATAAACCCAATAAGGTACTTTTGCCACATGCTTTTTCAGGTGCGGTAATCCATGCAATCGGTAGTATCTCGGCAATATCAGTTAGGTAAGTCATAATCACCCATAACACAAAAGCGACTTTATAAGGTTCTTCAATGCAAATATGTTCATTAATCAACGTATAAAGTTCTTTATATAGGGTTATACCATCTACAAATTCACCACTTGGTGTAATTTCAGGTATAAAATCGCCTTGCTTGCGTTCATTGACTAGGCAGGTTAATTTATCCTTAGGAATGCCAAAATGTTTTGATACTTTGCCTATGGCTAATAATTGTTGTAATTCTGGCAAGCGGGCAAGCTCATCAATGGCTTGTTTTAGTTTTTGTTCTTGTTCAACTAGATTGTCCATATAATCGTAATTGGGCGTATCATTGGGGTTGTCTGTGCTGTTTTGGTTTACTGGGGTGATGGTGGGTAAGGCTTGAATCATGTCTTTAATACCATTATCATCTTCGCCGTACTCATACCATGAATAAATATAATCGTAACAATCGCCTTTATCTGCTAAAGGCTGGTTATTGGGTAATAACACACCTGCAATATCCATCACGCTATGACTGATATTAAGCCCATTTAAGGCGGTGATTAGCTCATCTTGCCATTTATGCCCGCTGTCATCATTATCACGCCATAAGATACAATGACACCCCAATAATGGCGTTAAATCACATTTACCAATGGTGGTTGCTCCGCCTGTGGTAGTGGCTAATAGCCCAATATCTAATAAAGCATGCACGCATTTTTCACCTTCTACCAAATAAACCGTATCACCTTGATAAATAGGCTGTGGCAGATACAACGGCTTTTGGGTTAAATTTGGTTCGCCTAATTTGTATTTTTGCCCATCAAAATAAAATGGTTTAATCCATTTGCCTTTATCTGTATCAAAACGTACCTTTACAAACAATTCTTTGGGTGTGTCATTAATTGACTTTGTGATGTCAAGTTTTGACAAGTTTTGTTCGTAAATTTGTTTTGCTGTATCGCTCACGCCTGCGGTGTTGTCCATAGTGGCGTTATTTTGATGATTGCTTGGGTTGGGTGTGTTTGTGCTGTAGTAACGGTAAATAGCGGTTAAATGCTCATCTTTAGCTTGCTTGGCTAGTAACTGCTTATCATGGCTTAACGCCCATTTGATGGCTTTTTGTAAGGCTTCTTCATTAATATTTAGTTGGGTATTTGGATTAGTGTTCATTGTACGCCCCCAATTCAATCATAGCGGTTTGGTAGTTGGTGTTAGTCATTTGCATATAAAAACCAATTAAATTACCTTTGCTGTGGCAGGCGTGGCAGATAAACCGGCCATGTGTAGCATTGATAGATAGGCTTGCATGTTTATCATCATGAAAGGGGCATTTGTGCATACTCCAGCCATTACCTTTTAGCTTAAAACCAAAACGGGCGTATAAATCTATTGGGGCAGGTAGTAAATTTGGGTTAAATGTTCGCTTGTAATTGGGTTTGGTGGCATTATTGCGTTGATTTGCTGTTAATATCGTCTGTAATATGCTATTATTATGCATGTTTTTATTCCTTAGCCCCAATTTACCGTTGGGGCTTTTACTTTATGGATGCATCCAAATTTGGATATATCTAAATTTAAAAAAAAGACTTCCTAAGCCCCTAATCATCATCAATTAGGGGTTTTGGTGTTTATGGTTAAGGGTTTTAAATACTCGTTTTAAAACGAATGCTTGTTTTTATGCCACTCATTGAGTTGTTCGCTAATAGTGTATGCATAATCATCATAATGATTGGTATAACCGCCAATGGCTCTAAGTAACGATTTTTCGGTTATTTGGACTGGGCGGGTGTCTTGTTGGATAAGCCATATTAGATTAGTAACATCTTCTAAGATTTGGTTAAGCGTTGCTATACAGTCTCTAGCTTCAACAATATCTAAGATAGGGGCGGTGATGGTGTCGGTGATGGGTTTAGTACTCATGCGAATACTCCTTTTGTTTTTTGAGTTAAACACCCTAAAAATGGGTGGTGTGGTTTCACTCTCGGTACAAAA
>NZ_JBUXLH010000016.1:0-54375 GCF_055193055.1 Moraxella sp. I5G
CGCTAAATTTTCATTCGCTAAATTTTCATTCGCTAAATTTTCATTCGCTAAATTTTCATTCGAAGAAGTCTGCGGCATTTGATTTGAAGTAACATAATCAAAAGCAATCATGCGGATGATGGTCATTTCCAACGCTTGCATTGGTGTTGTTGCCAATTGTGCTTCTTCGCGGCTTTTATTGACTAGCGTATAAAAAAGTTGTAATTGGGTTGGAGAAACTTGTTTTGCTAACGCCAAAAGTGATTCTGCCTGATTAGTGCTCATATCCAGCGGTATATCAGGCAAAGTTTGAATCATCGCTAAATCATGTAGGGTATCAGCGATATCATCTAAAATTGCAATGGCATCTACCATCTGCTGGCGCATTTTTAAAATAGTTTTGGTAAGATTTGGGCGATTATCTGTAAAAATATCCTCAATCAATGCCACAATATCTAAACTATCCACCAATCCAAGCATTTGAGTAACGGTATCTTCTGTTAAAACCCCACCACCAAAAGCAATTGCTTGGTCAGTTAAAGACAATGCATCACGCACTGAGCCCTTGGCAGATTTTGCCAATTGCCATAAAGCTTTATCACAAAATCCAACCTGTTCTTGATTTAAAATATACATCAAATGCTGATAAAGCATCTCTTGAGGTAAAGGGCGCAGCACAAATTGCAAACAGCGAGAAATAATAGTTACAGGAAGTTTTTGCGGGTCAGTAGTTGCTAAAATAAATTTGGTATGTTCAGGTGGCTCTTCCAAAGTTTTTAATAACGCATTAAAACTATGTGTAGACAGCATATGCACTTCGTCAATCAAATATACCTTATAACGCCCTTGTGTTGGTGCGTAAGGTACATTTTCCAGCAAATCTCGAGTGTCTTCCACCTTGGTACGGCTAGCCGCATCAATCTCAATTAAATCAATAAAACGTCCATCATCAACGCTGATACAAACATCACAAACACCACAAGGAGTACTGGTAATGCCTGTTTCACAATTTAGACATTTTGCTAAAATTCGAGCAATGGTTGTCTTGCCGACTCCGCGCGTTCCTGTAAACAAATAAGCATGATGCAGTCTTTGCGTGTCAATAGCATTGGCTAAAGCTTGACAGACATGATTTTGCCCAATCAATTCATAGAAATTTTTCGGACGATATTTACGAGCAAGAACTTGATAATTGGACATAACAATACAACATCGTAATATTAAATATTTAAAATCTATCTGGATTATTCAGTGAAGCAGGCGTTTCATTTGCTACATCATTGTATTCTGGCAGCGCTTTTAATTCTTCTTGATTGGGTTCATACAATGAAATGGTTTGATTGCCAAACTTATCTTCACTCAATACATAAAGTCTATCTGAACGATTCATAATTTTATGCATCATTCTTTGATACCAACCCATAAACCCAGTTTTAGGTTCATCAGCATTATAATAAAAGGTATTGATAACTGCAGGTAGTCCCAAACCGCAAACCACACCTGATAGCAATACCACAATAAAAGTATAGCCAATTAAAATATTGTTATAAGGTTTTAATTGTGGAATATGCGAAACCGCCAAAATCAGCGCTAAAGAAATACCGCCACGCACCCCACCCCAAGATAATATCTCAAGACTGCCTTTATAAGAACTCTTTTTCAAACTTGGAAAAAAAGCAAAAGAAGTGAAATTTGCAATAAAGCGCGCCAAATGCAACAAAGTAAATGCGACAATACCACCAATCACAATTTCTACAGTTAAGTCCAAAATAAATAATTCAAGGCCAATTAGAGTAAATAAAAATGAATTAATAATACCTTCAATGGTATGCCAAAAATGATTAATTTCACAAATATCGTGTTCTGCTAAAATTTCTTGCCAGCGATTACCCACCATCAAACCTGCTATGACACAGGCTATTGGAGCTGATGCATGAGCATACAGCGCCACCAAATAAGAACCAGCTGCCAAAACTGCTGTAGTTAAAATCAAAGATTCAGTTTCATTTTTACCTTTTAAAATATAAAGTGCCATTCTACCAAAAGCAATGCCAATAACCACGGCAACTAAAATTTCATAACATAAATGCCGAATGACAGATAATAAATTAAAATCCGCTCCTTGTATGACTTTTAAAATTGTCATAAACACCGCAATACACATGGCATCATTAAATAATGATTCACCTTCTAGCTTTATCATCAAATGTTCAGGCGCCTTAATAGAACTTAATACGCCCTTGATGCCAATTGGGTCGGTCGCTCCCAATGCACTGCCCAATAACAACAAAACAATTAAAGGAACCTCTTTGCCAATAATAAATTGGTAACCATATAAGAAAAATCCAAAAACAATCGCACAAAGCAACAACGAAATACTGGCTAAAATACTAATCGGCTTCCAATATGATTTTAAATCGGAAACTTTAAATTTTAATGCTGATGCAGTTAAAATAAAACAAATAACGCCATTAATTAAAAAATCATAAAATTGTATTTTGGCAACCGTATCTTCAATTGCTTTAATGTTGATAGAAATAAATTGATTGCCATGCAACAAAGTTGCCATCCATTGTAATAAAAAAACCAATAGTGCTGAAACAATTGGCACACCAATCGCTTGAGGAAGATTTAAAAATCGTTTATTAAATAACGTTGTAATGATAGAAATTAAACATACCACTACAAAAATTTCCAAAAAAATAAAATTACCCATTATCCCATCATAACTTTTAATAAATTAAAAAATAAAGGCGTGTTTTAAATAGAAACACGCCCCATTATGATTTAATTAATTGTTTATTTTAATTCAGTATTGAATTAAATGCAAAATAAAACCATCAATCTTTGCGACGCATATGCGGAAATAAAATTACATCACGAATACTTGGTGCATTGGCAAATAACATCACCAAACGATCAATACCAATGCCCTGACCCGCTGTTGGCGGCAACCCATACTCTAACGCCTCAATAAAATCTGCATCGTAATGCATTGCCTCATCATCGCCTGCATCTTTTTCAGCAACTTGCTGCATAAAACGCTCAGCCTGGTCAATTGGGTCATTTAATTCGCTAAAACCATTAGCAAGCTCACGCCCTCCAATAAACATTTCAAAACGATCAGTTACATGTGGGTTATTGTCATTGCGGCGTGCTAATGGCGAAGTTTCAGCTGGATAAGCCGTAATGAATGTTGGCTGGCGCAATTTGGTTTCTACCGTTTCTTCAAAAACGATGGTTTGTAATTTACCCAAGCCAAAAGAAGGTTTAACCTCTTCTTTTAGTGTGTTTTTTACAAAATCTGCCAAAAATTCAGAGTCATTAACATTGTCAGGCGTAAACTGTGGATTGTGTTTTAAAATAGCATCAAACATGGTCATTTTTTCAAAAGGACCTTTAAAACTAAACATCTCTTCGCCATAAACTACATCGGTTGTTCCTAAAATATGCAGCGCTAGTTTTTCCAACATTTGTTCAGTCAGTGCCATCAGATCCTGATAGTCAGCATAAGCCTGATAAAACTCAATCATTGTAAATTCAGGGTTATGACGCGTTGATACGCCTTCATTACGAAAATTACGGTTAATCTCAAACACACGTTCAAAACCGCCAACAACTAATCTTTTTAGATAAAGTTCGGGAGCAATGCGCAAATAAAGCTGCATATCCAAAGCATTATGATGGGTAACAAAAGGTTTAGCAGAAGCACCGCCAGGAATCACATGCATCATCGGCGTTTCTACTTCCATAAAACGCTCACCCTTTAAAAAGTTACGCACCCCTTCAACAACTTTGGTACGAATTTCAAATACACGGCGCGTTTCTTCATTGACCATCAAATCCAAATAACGCTGACGGTAACGGGTTTCAGTATCATGAAGCCCATGAAATTTATCAGGTAGCGGACGTAGTGATTTGGTTAAAAGTTCAAAACTTTGCAAATGCACATATAAATCACCTTTACCAGAGCGCCCAATATAACCTTTAGCGCCCACAATATCCCCCAAATCCAATGATTTAATCAATACTAGGGTTTCTTCAGATAATCCTTTTCTGTCCACATACAGCTGAATGCGCCCTGTCATATCTGCAATCACAATAAACGAACCACGATTAAGCATCACACGCCCTGCAACACTTACAAATGTTTTTTCAGTATTTTCAATGGTTTGTTTATCCAAATCTGCAAATTTATCCTGCAAATCTTGGCAATAATCACTGCGTCTAAAAGTATTGGGATATGCAGTTTTACCCTGCTGATTTGCCTGTTGTTTTAGAGTTTGTAACTTGGCGTGACGCTGAGCGATAATGTCGTTTTCATTTTGAATATCTTGATTAGATGACTGCTGCGTCATGATGACTCCTTAAACAATTGTTTACATTTAACGTAATTTTGTATTAAATAATTAATAAAAGTGTTCCATTATAGCAAATAATCCATTGAGTTTAAATGCTAAATACCCAATCACCGCCAAAGTTTAACTGTTTTTTAATTTTAAACCGTCCTTAATAATTAAACCGTTATAGTAATTTTTGTAAAATTATGTTATTTTTAGTTGCTATTTTTTTATTTTAATCTAAATTAATGACTTATTTGCTGTTACTACAAATATTTTAGTCATTTATTTTTTTAATCATTCATTGAAATTTAAGCGCATTTATCATGACTGATAACCATATCTCTCAAGATTTCTCTGACCCCAAAGCTAATATTGGCACCAGCCAAAAGCTATCCTTAAAATCTTTTGGCCCGGGTATTTTAATGGCATCTGCCGCGATTGGTGGTTCCCATTTAGTTGCCTCAACCCAAGCTGGGGCATTGTATGGTTGGCAACTGGCGATTATGATTGTCCTTGCCAACGTTTTTAAATATCCTTTTTATCGTTTTGCTACCGAATACACCTACAGCACTGGCGAAAGTTTAGTTGCAGGTTATGCCAAAAAATCGCCTGCTTATTTATGGGCATTTTTTATTTTATGCATTGTCTCAGGCATTATTAGCACAGGCGCAGTATCTATTTTATGTGCGGTGATTTTGGGCTATATGTTACCTTTTGAATTAAACACGCTTGCCCTGTCCGCCATCATCATGGCATCATCATGGCTACTATTATTTGCAGGGCATTACAAATTGCTGGACAGTTTGACCAAATGGATTATTATCTCTTTAACCGCTGCTACCATCGCTGCTGTTTTTATCGCCGCTGGCAAACCATCTGCTATTGACCCAAATTTTATTCCCGCTTCGCCTTGGAATTTAGCAGCATTAGGATTTATTATCGCTTTAATGGGCTGGATGCCTGCCCCTTTAGAATTTTCAGCAATTACATCGGTTTGGACTGCCAAAAAAATCCGTACCGACCACACCAGCCGTTTTCAGGGCATGGTGGATTTTAATGTTGGATTTTTAACATCAGCAATTTTAGCGTTATTTTTCTTGGCAATGGGGGTGTTTGTACAATACGGCACAGGACAAGAAATCATCATGCAAGGTGGCGGCTATGTTGGGCAATTAATACAAATGTACACACAAACCATTGGTAGCTGGTCTAAAATGTTTGTTGCCTTTATTGCGTTTTTATGTATGTATGGCACAGTAATTACCTGCGCTGATGGTTATGGGCGTGCTAACGCTGAAAGTTTATCACTTATTACCACCAAAACCACTCAAGCGACCGAAAAATATGTCATGTTATGGACAACACTGACCGTAATTGGCG
This sequence comes from Moraxella sp. I5G, assembly GCF_055193055.1. Lineage (NCBI taxonomy): Bacteria > Pseudomonadati > Pseudomonadota > Gammaproteobacteria > Moraxellales > Moraxellaceae > Moraxella > Moraxella sp. I5G. Next base: position 5,703 of record NZ_JBUXLH010000016.1, read on the forward strand.
GCTATATTTTAATTGCATTTTTTTCAGGACAAATGGCAGCGTTGTTAAAGTTTGCCATGATTACTGCATTTGTCACCGCACCAATTTTTGCTTATTTAAATTACACACTGGCAAAAAGTGAAGGGACGTTAAGTCGTGGTATGAATATTTACGCCTTGGCTGGCATTGTATTTTTATCTGGGTTTACCGTTTTATTTTTATTACAATTTTTTAAAATTATTGGTTAAACCAAACACAATAAAAGGGTGAAACCACCCTTTTATTGCTGCTATCAATCAAATTACTCTTCAGAAACACTCGCCATCAAATCGGCTTGATGTTCACGCAATAAACTGTCTAAAATCTCACCCAAATCACCTTCCATAATTGCATCCAACTTATACAATGTTAAATTGATGCGATGATCAGTCATGCGTCCTTGTGGAAAATTATAAGTACGAATGCGTTCACTGCGATCACCGCCGCCCACCAAATTTCGTCTCATAGTGCTGTTAGCATCCACTTGTTTTTGCACTTTATCTTGGACAATTTTGGCAACCAACATCTTCATGGCTTTATCTTTGTTAGCATGTTGACTGCGTTCTTGCTGGCATTCCACCACAGTTCCTGTAGGAATGTGGGTGATTCGCACAGCACTGTCTGTTTTATTGACGTGCTGACCGCCCGCACCACTAGCTCGATAGGTATCAATGCGCAAATCGCTTGGATTGATTTCTACACTGTCATCAATCTCAATTTCAGGCATAACCGCAACTGTACAAGCTGATGTATGAACGCGTCCTTGGCTTTCAGTTTCAGGAACGCGCTGGACGCGATGGGCTCCACTCTCGAATTTTAAGCGACCATAAACATTAATACCAGAAACACGGCTGATGATTTCTTTGTAGCCGCCATGCTCACCTTCATTTGCAGATAATACTTCTACTTGCCAGCCTTGCGATTGAGCAAAACGTTCATACATACGAAATAAATCACCTGCAAAAATCGCTGCTTCGTCGCCGCCCGTACCTGCTCGAATCTCCAAAAATGCCGGCACTTTGTCATTAGGGTCTTTGGGCAGCATCATAATATTAAGAGTATCTGCTAACTGGCTGATTTTAGCTTTTGCTGCCAGAATTTCTTCTTCAGCAAGTTCTTTCATGTCAGAATCATCAAGCATTTCTTCAGCAGTATTTAGGTTTTCCTCAGCTTGTAAATAATCTTGCCAAGTTTGAGCAATCTCTGATAAATCACTGTGCTCAACAGATAAAGCACGAAATTTTTTGTTATCATTAATTATCTCAGGCTCAGACAATAAAGCGGTAACTTCTTCAAATCGTTCTACCATCTGGTCTAATCGAAAACGCAAAGATTCTTTCATAAGTAACTTATAATTAATTAAAAAGCTGCTTATTTTGCCATATTTTGTAAAATTTTGCTATAATAAACAAAATTATTTTGATAAAAAACAAAGTAATGAGTGGTAGTTTATTTGCTTCTTATTCCATTTCATAATAGATGAATTAATTTTTTTATATGAATCAATAATTAACTCAATTTCTTTATTTTTATCAATTATTTTAAACTGCATACCTCAATTTAAAAATCATCATACATGAATTAATTTATAAATTTCTTTGTTGGTTTTTTAATTTATTATTGATTTTAATTATTAATTTTTATTTATGGATAGTTTTTTTCATTTTATTTTTTCTCAATATCAAGATTATTCACCATTCTTGATTTTTCTTGAATTAATTGCATCAATCTTTGGGCTTATTAGCGTGCTTTTGGCTCGCCGAGGTAGTGTTTGGGCTTTTGGTGTTGGGCTGATTAGTACAGGGCTTTATGTTTATTTATTATGGCAATGGCAACTATTTGGCGATATGTTGATTAATGGTTATTACAGCATTATGGGAATTTATGGCTGGATTAACTGGTCAAAAAACAAATCCGTTGAACAAAATACAATTGAAATTCAAAAAACCACTTTAAAAGAATGGATGCTTCTAAGCGTATTAGCTTTAATTAGTTTTATTTTTGTTACTACAATTTATTATTTTAAACCTTGGATTAATAATAATTTTAATTTTAATCATATTACACTTGGATTTTCTCAATTTATTTGGACAGATTATTTTGATATTTTAACTACAGGTTTGTTTTTAGTTGCCATGTTACTAATGGCAAAACGTAAAATCGAGCATTGGATTATTTGGATTATCGCCGATATGATTAGTGTACCATTGTATTTTTACAAAGGTATGATTTTTACCTCTTTGCAATATATTTTATTTACTATTATTGCTTTTATGGGTTTATATAGCTGGAGAAAATTAGTTCATCATGACAATTACCTTGCCAACACCAAAATCCACACCAATTAAAAAAGTGCTTATTTTAGGAGCCGAATGCACAGGAAAAAGCACTTTATCACAAGATTTAGCTAATCATTTTAATACTGTTTTTGTAAGCGAATATATGCGAACCTATTTGCAAACAAAACCAGATGGTTATATTTGTCAATATAGCGATTTATTGCCAATCGCACAAGGTCAAATCTTAAACGAAAATCAACAATTACTATTTGCTCATGATTATCTATTTTGTGATACAGGACTTTTTGAATTAATGGTTTATGCTAATTGGTATTTTGACCATTGCCCTATTTTTATCATCGAACACATTAAAAAATATCCTTATGATTATATTTTATTAACAGATGATAAAGGTGTTGACTGGCAAGCTGATGGAATGCGTGATATGCCTTATGGGCGAGCAACCATTAAAGAAAAATTTATGTTAGCATTAAAGGATTTTGGGTTTAACTATTTAGAAATTTATGGCAATAGAAAAGAACGGGTTATGCAAGTTGAAAATTTACTTAAATCATCCTAAACACTAGTATGCTCGATTTGTCAAAATATCTGTACCAATAAAAACATAAAAACCCTTATCTAAAAAAACCAATAAGGGTTTTGCATAAACAATTTAATTTTGATTTAAACTTTACGCACAATGACCGAACCGACCGAGTAACCTGCGCCAAACGCACAAATCACCCCAATATCGCCACTTTGTACGCCATCTTGACAATCATGAAATGCCACAATTGGACTGGCAGAACTGGTATTTCCATACTCACTGATGGCAATGGGCGCAATCGCTTTATCGGCATTTTTCCCCATTACCGTACGTAAAATTAAATCAATCATATTAACATTAGCTTGATGCAGCCATAAACGTTTGACCTGTTGCGGTTCAAGTTGATTTTTTGCTAAATGTGTTGTGATGATTTGTGACACCTTAGGACAAACTTCCCGAAAAACTTTACGTCCTTCTTGGGTAAACAACTTATCAGTTGCAGGCTCATTTAAATCGCTATACATCTGCATATCATCTGCCAAAAATTCACTGCGATTTAAATAACCAAACTCATTTTTAATATTGGCTGAAAATTCAGTGAACAAATAGCTGTCCAGAATTTCATAACCTTTGGGGGCATCAAGTTCCTCTACGATGGTTGCAGCGGCAATATCTCCAAAAATAAAATGGCTGTCGCGATTTCTCCAATTTAAATGAGCAGAAAATACTTCAACATTTACAATGGCTATTTTTTTAGCAAGTCCTGATTTGATGCTACCAACCGCTTGCGAGATGGCGAATGTTGCTGCACTACACGCCACATTCATATCATAAGCAAAACCATGACTCATACCAACGGCGTGTTGAATCTCAATAGCGATGGCAGGATAAGCCCGCTGAAAATTTGAGCAGGCGCAAATAATTCCATCCAAATCATCTGCTTTTAGCCCTGCTCTATCTAACGCATTTTGCAGTGCTTTTGCACCCATTTCAGCCATTACTGATAATTCTTCGCCCAATTTTCTACTAGGAATTTTAGGTGCCATGATATCAGGATTTAAAATACTTTTTTTATCAAAGACATAACGCGATTTAATGCCTGACGCTTTTTCAATAAATTCTACGGTAGAGTATTGCAAAGCGGTTTTTTCGCCATTTTCAATCGCCTTTTCATGGGTTTTATTATACTTATCCACATAAGTGTTAAATGCAGTTACTAATTCTTCATTGGTGATTTTATCAGCTGGAACATAAAGCCCTGTAGCAGTCAAATAAATACCCATTTATTGTTTCCTATTTGGTTTATATATTAAAATACGGTTGTTTAGTTTAACACAAATCATTACGATTTATCTAATAGCATATCAGCGTATTTATCGGCTATTTTGTAGTTAATTCTTGCCATAATTTTTCAAGACGCTTAGCAGAAACTGGCACAAGTGTTTTCATTGGTTGGGCAAATAAATTAATACGGTACTCTTCTAAAAACCAGCGATAACGGCTAAATTTAGCATCGTGTAGATGTTTTGATATTTGATTCATTGGCTCGTCTAACAAATATATTGCATCCAAATCGGCATCTAGATTGTGTGGCAAACGCTCAAGACGAGTATGCAGTGCCTTTAAGTAACGTGGATACTGCTGCCAAACATTAAAATCTTCTTGATAAACAAAATCAGCCAAACATAAATTATCCAATTGGTCTTCTATATCAGCAATGTTTTCTTTAAAAATATTTGTGTCAAGCATTAGCATTTGTCCGCGAACACTTTGCCAAGTTGTATAAATTTGTTTTAAAGTTGCCAAAACCGATTGCCCTTGGGGCAAAAACTGCTCATGAAGGCGTTTTTGAGTTTGATAAAACTCCTCTTCATTGAGTGGTAAAATAGATAGCAAGGGGTATAATGTGTTATCAAAAGTTAATAAATTCTGACGGATACGATTGGTTTGAGAGTTTGAATTATTTTTAATAAAATCAATTCCTTGCTCAAATAATACTGCTTGTAACGTAGCATCAACTAACAATTTTTTTAATTTTTCTAAATCGCCAAGTGGTGCAAATGCCAATTTAAACGTCTTATCAATCTGTCCTGTTAGCTGTTTTTGTTTTGCCCCTAACGTACTGCGAATTAACGTCAAAACACCCATTTTATGGGTGGTTAATGCTTTTTTAACATCACTAAATTGATGAATAACCACTTGACCTATGTTGGCTGTTCCGGCATCTGCCAGCGCTGAAAATTCTTGGATAACCACGCCTGCACGGTGTTTATTTTGGGCAAACACAAAATGGCTAGGAAAGTGGTCATAACCCACATCATTAGTTAAAACCACTGCTTGAGTTTGTTTTTGATATTTTTGCTGAAGCGTATGAATATCACGGCTTTTATCCATCACACGATTATTGTCATCCACCACACAAATCAAAGGTTGTAAATATTTATCAATTGCTGACAATTTAAAATCTTTAGTCTCAACTTGTATACCCAATCTTTGTAAAGACTGGCATAATTGGTCTAACAGTCCAAAATTTTTATTGCTGTCCAATTGAGCAAAAATCTTATGAGCAGTATCAGGAATGGGTACAATGTGGCGACGAATTTCTTTAGGTAGAGATTTTAATAACTGCACAACCAATTCAAATCGCCAACCTGCAATCCCCCACAACAAATCCACGCTATTTAACTGCGACAGTGCGCTGACAGGCACTTTAACACTCACACCATCATCATCACAACTGGGGTCAAAAATATACGATAAAGGAAGTTTAAGCGCCCCAGCTTGCCAAACCGTTGGAAAATCTTGACCAGCTTTGGCATTTTCGTTCATAATATCTTCATCACGAAAATACAGCCGTTTATCGCCAGCACCAAAGAGCCAATCTTCAAATGATTTAGCTGATGCAATATTTTTGGGGATTTTTTGGTCATAAAACTGATACAAATCTTCTTCAGATACCAATAAATCACGCCGTCTTAGTTTATCTTCAGTTGATAGTGCCTGCTGAATTTTTTGGCGATTATGCACCAAAAATGGTAATGATTTTGGATAATTATCCGCTACCAGTGCATCACGAATAAAAATCTCCCTAGATGCTGGCAAGTCAATCTGTTCAAAATTAACCACTTGTTTTTGAACAATAATCAAACCAAATAAACTAATTTGAGCATAGGCTCGCACTTTGGCAGATTTTTTTGACCAATGTGGTTCAAAATAATGATATTTTAGTAGGTCTTTTGCTGCCGATAAAATCCAGTCTGGCTCAATCTTAGCCACGCACCGCATAAATACCTGGGAAGTTTCTACCACTTCAAACGCTAAGAGCCATTCTTTGCCTTTTTTATATAATGAACTGGATGGGAAAATTTGAGCTTTTTGATTTTTAGTCATCAAATACTCACCTGCCACATCCGTTTTGTGCGCCACAAATGATAATAAAGCAGTCAGCAATGCTCGATGAATGTTATCATAATGGATTTTTTGCAATGATTTATGTTCATCTGGCGAAAAACTGACATTATGTTTATGTTTTGAGTTTTCTTTAATGGGTTGTTGGGTTTTTGTGTGGCTGGATTTTTCCAATAAAGCTTGTTTTTCTATACAAAAACCTAATTCTGCCATCATTTGTGTCAATTGTTCATGTGTTTTTTGCCATTCTTTAATGCGCGGAAAACTCAAATAGTACTTTTTAGCAAAACTTTTGCGGCTATTGGCTGATAATTTATGATTGGGTGCATCTTGATGCATGGGATGGTTATCAAACAGCACTTTAAATAACTCTATATAAAATAAGAAATCTGAATCTTCTTTTCTAAACAAAGCGTGTTTTTGGTCAGCTTGGGCTTTTTTTTCAAATGGACGTTCACGCACATCTTGTACTGCCAGCGCCGACACAATGACCAACATATCTGATAAACAATCAAACTCATCTCCAGCAATTAACATTCTTGCCAGACGTGGGTCGATGGGCATTTTTGCCATCTGTTTGCCAATTTTGGTTAGAATGGTTGGTTTGTTTCTTTGCTTTTTACGGTCAGTTTTAGTGGGTTTATCATGAATGGCTGACAATTCATGCAGTAGTTTTTTAGCATCATTAATTAAACGAAAATCAGGCGGGGTAATAAAATCAAACTCTTCAGCCTGACCCAGACCCAAATGCTGCATCTGTAAAACCACACTTGCCAAATTAGTGCGCAAAATTTCAGGCTCGGTAAATAAAGGGCGGGCATGAAAGTCTTCTTCACTGTACAAACGAATGCACACCCCATCACCAATACGACCGCAACGACCTTTGCGTTGATTGGCGGCAGCTTGACTCACCGCTTCAATTGGCAATCTTTGAATGCGTGAACGATAGTTATAACGACTGATGCGCGCAAACCCCAAATCAATCACATAACGAATATTGGGTACAGTTAAAGCGGTTTCAGCAACGTTAGTAGCGATAATAATTCGCCTACCTTGGCTGCTAGGACTAAAGATTTTTTGCTGTTCACCAAAACTTTGTCTGGCAAATAAAGGTAGAATTTGAGTGTGAGGAAAATTTTTTAAGGTTAAAACTTCTTCTAGTTCTCTAATTTGTGCTTCGGTCGCTGCAAATATCAAAATATCAGCTTGATTTGGATGCCCTTTTTGACTGGCGTCCAAAAAACACTCTTCTACTGCACTAATAAGTGTTTTTGGTAAATTATCTTCAGCTTCATCAAACGCATCATCATCATAACTTTGAATAATATCTGCACTAATGGGACGATAACGCACCTCTATAGGATAGCTTCTACCTTCTACATTAATAATGGGTATTTTTTTACCCAAACTTTCAAAATATTCAGCAAAACGCTGAGTATCCAATGTGGCAGATGTAATGATGACTTTTAAGTCAGGGCGTTTTGGTAAGAGCCGTTTTAGATAACCTAAAATAAAATCAATGTTTAAACTGCGTTCGTGAGCTTCATCAATGATAATCGTATCGTAACGAGTCAAAAACTTATCATAGGCCATTTCTGATAGCAAAATACCGTCAGTCATCAGTTTTACAATACTATGACGGGTGCCTTCTTCAGTAAAACGTACTTTAAAACTGACAGTTTTTCCCAGTTCTTCACCAAGCTCTTCACTGATACGTGTTGCCACAGAACGAGCCGCAAGGCGTCTGGGCTGAGTATGCCCAATTTGTCCTGTAATGCCACGCCCTGCTAGCATAGCCAGTTTTGGGAGCTGAGTGGTTTTACCTGAACCCGTCTCACCTGCAACAATAATCACTTGATTGTGTGTAATGGCGTCTATCAAAGTTTGAGCTTGCTTACTAACTGGTAAATCATCGTTAAGATTTTGCATCAAATTAGCAGGAATGCTGTTTTTTCGTGCCAAAACTGCTTTGGCAGAACGCTCAATCACGCTTTGCAATTTGGCTTGCTTTTGTTGTTTTTCAGGCTGATTGTCTGGTAGTGTTTTTAGCTGTTTTTTTAACTGTTGAATATAATGATAATCTTTAGCTAAAACCTGAGGAATTGTTTGGGTCAAGTCATTCATTTTTATTATTATCACAAAAGAAGTTTATTATTCTAGCGATTTTTAACCAAATGTACAATACAGACAAGACAGCAATTGCATCAACCAATAACTGTGTCAATGTTTAACAAAATACAACCAAATAACTTTTTTATAAATTTGTTTTTTATAAATTTGTTTTTTATAAATTTGTTTTTTATAAATTTGTTAAAGCAAGCAAGCTAAACAGACAAACGGCATGGCGTTTTTTGATGTTACATTATATAATGGGCTGTTTTTGATATAAATTATTATCTTATGAATGAACTCAATATATTGGATTTAATTCTTGACGCCAGTTTTGTTGTACAGCTAATTATGGGAATTTTACTTGCCTTATCCTTACTTGGTTGGGCAATTATTGTGCGTTTATTTAGCAAATTAAGCGGGGCAGAACGCTTTGATGATGAATTTCGCGCATGGTTTTTTAGCAGCAACAACCTGACCAAACAATATCAAGCCGTTGCCAAAGAACCTGAACGAACAGGGCTTGAACAAGTTTTTTATGTTGGCTATGATGAATTTGTTAAAAATCAGCAGGCGGGTGCTAAACACGAACACTTGCTTGATGCCATAGAACGTAAATTTCGCGTCGCATTAGGTCATCAGCAAGGCAGTTTGGAACAAGGTCTTCCCATGCTTGCCAGTATCGGCTCAGTATCCCCTTATATTGGGCTTTTTGGCACAGTTTGGGGGATTATGAATGCATTTATTGGTCTATCAGGCGCTCAAAGTGTCAGTTTAAATACCGTTGCTCCTGGAATTGCTGAAGCTCTGATTGCAACCGCCATTGGCTTATTTGCTGCCATTCCTGCATCATTAGCATTTAACTATTTTACCGCTAAAGCCAATCGCATTTATGAAAATCGTTCTTTATTCTGTGAAGAACTCAGCAATATTTTTGCCTATCAAAACACCTTAAAGCAAGGCAATCATTCATGAAAAATCGCTACACTCGCAACAAATCCGCTCTAAAATCTGACATGAATGTTGTGCCCTATATTGATGTCATGTTGGTGCTTTTGGTGATTTTTATGGTTACTGCTCCCATGCTAACCACGGGTGTTGAGGTAAATTTGCCCAGTGAAAAAACCAGCAACATTGCTAAAAACGAATTAACTCCAGTCATCGTTTCATTGCAAAAAAATGGACAACTATTTATCAGTTATGAACATGCCATTGATAAAAAAGTCAGTGAACAAGAGCTTGCCGATATTTTAAGCGAATTAAGTCGTCAGCACAGCAATGAAAATAGCAATCAAGTGCAAGTGATGATTAACGCTGATAAAGACAACCAATACAGCAAAATCATGCATTTGATGGCAATCATCCAAAAAACAGGAATAGTTAAAGTTGGTTTGTTAAGTGAAGGACAAACACCACCCAAAAAATAATCTAAAGATAATCATGCAAAATTTTACTGATACCAACAGCACCACATTTTCATCTTGGATTGTAAGCGCTCTTATTCATGCGCTTATTGTTGGGGGAATTTTTTTTATTGCACAAACCAAACCGTTGCCTGAAGTAGAACTTATGGAGGCTAGTCTTGCCACAGGTTCGGACTTGTCAGGCATGAAAGCCCAAATTGCATCGATGTATGCCAAAAATCAGGCTGCTCAAAAACAGGCAACCACCAGTCAAGAAGTTACCTCTCAAGCTGTTGTTAGTGAAGAATTGCAATCTTATAATGACGATTTAGCCCAAAGACAACAAGAATATGAAGCCCAAATGCAAGCATACGCCAAAGCCTTGGATGAGGAAATCGCATCAGAGATGTATGCTCAAAAACAAGCTCAAAAAGCTGAGGATGAAGAGCGTCAGCGACAGGTAAACGAACTTAAGAGTAACGAACGCAGTAACAGCGAAATCGCTCAACAAAATAGTAAAGAATTAAGTAAATCCAAGGAATCTCAAAAACAAACCACCGGTCAAAGTTCACAAGCTCATGATAACGATGGCACAGATGATACACCCAAAACTCCAACTGTTGGACAAGGCGGCGTAGCAAAAGGTGGTAACGGCTCTGGCACGGGTGGTTCTAGCAAAAATGAAATCATCAGTGCCCTACAAGCCCATATCAAAAAATATTGGACGCCCACAGGCAGTAACCAAACTCTTCAAGTCAGCCTGCAAGTTGATGGACAAGGCAATGTATTAAGTGTACAGGTGAGCGGCGGCACCGATGTGCTACGTTCTGCCTTAGAAGATACCATTCGACGTGCTAGCCCTTTAACGCCGATTGAAGGTACCAGTTATCGTAATCTAAGTTTTAATTTTAGAATCAATTAAGAATGAATTTATCACCAAGTTTATCACCCAAGGAGTCTGATATGACCAAAAATCCCACTCTAAAAAAATTAGCATTTGCCTTAATGATTGGTTTATTTAATATTGGGGTACACGCTAATGATACAGACTTAAATTTTGAAATTGATGTGCAAGGCGTACAAAATCCTTATCAGGTGGCTTTTGTGCCATTTTATGGAAACAGCACCATTAGCAACACTATTATTGGGGATTTGCAACACACCGAACTTAAAACCACCAGTAACAATCTACCTGCTCAAGCTCATTCATCCGCCCAAATTAGCCAAAATCTAAGTCAATGGCAAGCTACAGGTTTTCAGTATGTGGTTATTGGCAGTGTCAATTCAGCAGCAATGGGCAAACTGATGATTAATTATGAGGTTATTGAACTGGCCACAGGTCGGGTAATGATGGGTAGACAAACCCAGATGGCAGATAATAACCCCAGTGCAATTCGTCACGCCAGTCATGTTGTCAGTGATAAAATTTATGAAATTATTACAGGCGAGCCGGGTGATTTTACAGGAAAGATTGCCTACATCGAGGAGACAGGCGACCCCCGACGCAAGCAATCAAGTTTAAAAGTTATGGATGCCGACGGTCAAAATATGCGCACTATTTTTAGTGTACAAGGTTCAATTTTTAGCCCAACTTGGTCGCCAGACGGCACGCAAATCGCTTATGCGGTACAAAAACCCAATGGTTTTCCTGTCATCTATGTGCAAAGTGTTATGGGCGGCGCAGGACGTGTCGTCACCCCATTTAAGGGCAATAATTTAGGCCCATCTTTTTCACCTGACGGCAGTAGCTTATTGTTTTCAGGAAGTCATGAAAATAACGACCCCGCCATTTATGAACTGCATATCGCATCCGGGCAAGTTCGCAAATTAACTCAAATGAATGGAGCAGAAAACTCACCCAGTTATACCCCCGATGGTCGCTCATTCGTCTTTACTGCCGATAATGGTTCGCGTACGCCTAGATTGTATCGTTATGATTTAGGCTCACGCCAAATCAGTCCGATTGGCGGTGCTGCTGCCAACCCTCGCGTTAGCCCTGATGGCAAAAAAATTGCTTATGTAACGGGTCGAAGTCTTGTTGTTGCCGGCGTCTCTGGAGGCTCAACCAACATTGGAGCAACGGGCATTGACGAATCGGCAAGTTTTTCACCCAATTCCAATCGTATTATTTATTCATCATACAGTGGCGGGCGCGGTCAAATGACCATTCGCTCTTTAAAAACAGGGCAAGCCTTCACGTTAACCACTCAAGGCACGGTTAGAGAGCCAACTTGGTCGAGAGGCGGATTGTCTTACTAATTTTTATAAGTAAGAAAGTGGCGCATAAACACAGTTTTGTGTGCCATTTTAATAAAAGTGATGTCTTTATAAAATCAAAACACCATCCAAAAGGTTAAGTTAATGATTAAAGCAAATTTGGCAAACATAAAAGGTTGTGTTTTTGTTATTTGGTTTATCGTTTTAACCGGCTGTCAGCATATTCAAACGGCTCGTCAGCCACTGCCTTTTAGGGTTGATAAGGCAGCAACCACTCACAAAACGTTTGAAGAAAAAACAATCCCAGCCCAATCTGATTATCACAAAAAAGAAAAATCTACTGATAACAAAACCTTAATTGATGAACCTTTTTTTATCTTAGAGGATTGGTTTTAGCAGTTAAATTTTAATATTGTTTTGGCTAAATGCTCACCAAAAAATACTGCTGTTTGTATATCGCCTACACACGGAGTAATGTCAGGCGGCGCATCTAAAGATTGAGTCATTAATCCCAAAAAACTGGATAGGCGATTGATATCATGTTCGGCACTGCCTGTCGGCAAAATTGGCAACCCCACCCAATTCATGCCATGCTGCATGGAAAAAAGGCATAACGCCTGCAAAACGGCAAGTTTGTCACCACTTAATCCACCAGAATTGGCAAATCCTGCTGCCATTTTTCCTTGCCAAGTTCGTTTAAGCCAACGTTTAGACGTGCTATCCATAAATTTTTTAAAATCTGCCGTTACTCCACCTAAATACACCGCGCTACCAAAAACCAGCATATCTGCACTGTCTAAATATTGCCAATCATCCTCCATGAGTTTTTGTACATCAAAAATTTGGCAAAACACTTTAGGGCTTAGTTTAAGCACTCCATCTTGTATAGCATAAGCTACGCGGCGAGTATGTCCATAATTAGAATGAAATAAAATGGCGATGGTTTTGGGAGTTGTCATTTGAGTTCTCTTAAAAATTTACCAACAAATTATAACAAAAATTGGTTATAATGACAGGTTTTACCAATCTTAAGTTTGTGAAATTAGAGTTTTTTATGACCAACCCCAATCATTATGATTTTGTTACACTAGAAAAAACCCAACAAGCCAAATGGCAAGCTGATAAACGCTATTACACCACCAATGAACCAACGGACAAACCCACCCGTTATATGTTGTCAATGTTCCCCTATCCTAGCGGAAAACTGCATATGGGACATGTACGCAATTACGCTATTACAGATGTTTTAAGCCGTTATTATCGTCAAAAAGGCTATGAAGTGATGCAACCAATGGGTTGGGATGCCTTTGGATTGCCCGCTGAAAATGCTGCCATTGCCAACGGTGTTGCTCCTGCTAAATGGACGTTTGCCAATATCGATAATATGCGCAGCCAGCTGCAATCGCTTGGTTTGTCTATTGACTGGTCGCGTGAATTTGCGACATGCACTCCTGAATATTATCGCTGGGAACAATGGCTATTTTTACAGCTTTACAAAAAAGATTTAATTTATAAAAAATTATCCACGGTTAATTGGGACCCTGTAGATAATACTGTACTTGCCAACGAACAAGTTGTTGATGGTCGTGGCTGGCGAAGTGGGGCAATCGTTGAAAAACGTGATATTCCTATGTATTATTTTAAAATCACTGATTATGCTGATGAGTTACTAACAGAACTTAAAAACTTAGAAGGTCATTGGCCAAAACAAGTGTTATCCATGCAACAAAACTGGATTGGTAAAAGCCATGGTATGGAGCTGGATTTTACCTACGAGCTTGATGGTAATCGCGACGCCATACGTGTCTTTACCACTCGCCCTGATACGATTATGGGGGTTAGCTATTTAGCGGTTGCTGCTGAACATCCTGTGGCTCAATATGCAGCGCGTCATAACCCAGCCATTGCTGAATTTTGTCATCTGTGTAAACAAGGTTCGGTTGCTGAAGCGGATTTAGCAAAAGCTGAAAAAATTGGTATGGCTACAGGATTATTTGCCAGCCACCCAATCACGGGTGAAAAAGTAGCCATTTGGGTTGCCAATTATGTTTTAATGAGCTACGGTTCAGGCGCAGTAATGGGTGTACCCGCCCACGATGAACGCGATTTTGAATTTGCAAACAAATACAATTTACCAATCAAACAAGTGATTGATTTTAACGATAATAAAAATACATACGATGATAAAGTTTGGCACGATTGGTATGGTGAAAAAGACGGTGGTTTTTGCGTCAATTCTGGCATTTTAGACGGTTTAAATATCGCTGATGCCACTGACAAAATCAGTCAAATTGTTCAAGAAAAAGGGTTGGGCGAAAAAACCACACAATACCGACTGCGCGACTGGGGTGTAAGCCGACAACGCTATTGGGGCTGCCCAATTCCAATGATTAACTGTGAATACTGTGGCACTGTACCTGTTGATGAAGCCGATTTGCCTGTGGTGTTACCAACCGATGTTGTGCCTGATGGACGTGGCAACCCTTTAAAAAACATTGCAGAATTTGTCAATTGCACCTGTCCAAAATGTGGACAGCCTGCCGAACGTGAAACTGATACATTTGACACTTTTGTTGAATCCAGTTGGTATGCTCAGCGATTTACCAGTCCAAATGACGACACTCAAATGGTTAATAAGCAAGCTGCAGACAAATGGCTGGCTGTTGACCAATATGTAGGTGGCGTAGAACATGCGGTTTTGCATTTATTGTATGCTCGTTTCTTTCATAAAGTAATGCGTGATGAAGGCTTAGTTAGTGGCAATGAGCCATTTGCCAACCTTTTGGCTCAAGGTATGGTATTGGCTGGCACCTATTATCGTGAACATGATGATGGCAGCAAAACCTATTATTTCCCGCACGAAGTTTGTGTTGATGGTGATACCGCAACGCTGATTGCCGACGGCAAGCCCGTTGTAATTGGTAAGATTGAAAAAATGTCTAAATCCAAAAATAATGGCGTTGACCCTGCTGAAATCATCAGTCAATATGGAGCAGATACTGTACGATTATACACCTTATTTACCGCCCCTGCCGACCAAACCTTAGAATGGTCAGACAGTGGTTTAAAAGGTCCGCATAATTTTGTGAAGAAGGTTTGGCGACTTGCGTTTGAGCATTTACAAAACATCAAGGATAAAACCCCAAACATTGATAACATTGATAAAACCAAATTAGGCAAAGCCGCCAAAGATTTACGTCGTAAAACTCACGAGACCATCGGTAAAATTGACACCTGTTTGGGTGAAAACTTAGCCTTAAATACTCCTGTGTCATTTTTGATGGAATTGGCTAATGAAATTGGGGTTTTTGATATAAAAAACGATGAAGACCTTGCTGTCTTGCACGAGGCAATGATTGCACTTTTAACTTTATTGGCGTTATACGCTCCACACGTTGGCGAGTATTTACTTGAGCAAATGGGTATTGATAGCAAAACCTTAACATTCCCTACTTTGGATAAATCTGCCCTAACCTTAGATACCATTACCATGGTGGTGCAAGTTAATGGTAAGATTCGCGGGAAAATGGATGTGGAGATTGGGTTAGATAACCAAACCTTAATTGAAAAAGCCAAACAACTCAATGGCGTATCAAGGTTTTTAACAGGCGAAATTAAAAAACAAATCGTTGTTCCTAATAAATTAGTCAGTTTTGTGGTGGCATCATGACTTTAACAAAAAACCTTGTGGCTGCTTTTTTAATCGTCAGTACTTTATCCATCACGGCGTGCGGATTTACCCTTCGGGGTACATCACAGGCCATGCAAATTCCAGCACCTTATGCCGCTGTCTTTATAAATATACGAGATACGCCTGCTCTGCACGCATTAAAACAACCATTAATTCAAGAACTTAAATTAATTGGCGTCACCAACACCCAAAATAGCAATCAGCAAATTGAAATAAAAAACTTGCGTTTTCAGCGTTATGAACTGGTTGGAACATTAACTGAAATTCGTTTGGTTTTAACCGCTGATGTGATTTTTACAGCAAATGACGGCAGAAAACTAAGTGATAGTGTTCAAGTAGAACACAGTTATCAATACAATGAAGCCAGCGTTACACCCCAAGACCAACAAGGTGAACAGGTCAAACCATGGTTGTATGACGAACTTGCTAAACGCATCACTCAAAAATACCATGCGTTTGCACTAGAAGCCAAAAGCCAGTAAATCAAATGTTGGAGCGATTTTTACCATTATGGACACGTTTGATTGATGAAAAAAATTTAACAAACATCAATGGGGTTTGGCTCATTCATTCAGATGAGCCACTCATTCATCAGTGGTTGATTGACGCTTTAAACCCTCATTATCAAACCCATCATCAACAAATTAAACGTATGGAGCTGATAAGCGCAAAAAGCTGGAGTGATGTTCTTAGGGAACTTAATTCGCTGGATTTATTCGCTGAAAACAGTGCTTTAATTGTAACAGGAAAGCACAAACCAGACGTAAAAATGTTGGAAAAATTTCAGCAATTTATTCAAGACAGTCAAAACGGACAAAACTCAAACCACCTATTGTGGTGCTTACCAAAACAAGATAAAAAATCGTTATCCACCAAAGTGATGAAATTTTTTGAGCAATCTGTATTGGTAATTGACGGTAATATACACAACGAAGAGATGCGTGCCACGTTATTGGCAAAAAAAGCCGAGCAATTTCAGCTAAATTTTGAGACTGATGCTTGGCAATTTTTAATCAGTCATACTCAACAAAATCTTTTGGCAGCCTACCAAATCCTATCACAACTATCGCTTTCTTGGGAAAACCAGACGATACACTTATCGATTTTAAATCAAATCCTACAAGACAGTTCTCAATTTGATGTATTTGAATTGTCTGATGCCATGCTTTTAGGGAATCTAAAAAAATCAATGCAGATTTTATATTACCTACAAAACAGTGATATTGCCCCAAGCATTGTACTTTGGACTCTCAGCAAAGATGTACAGCTCATTTTACAATTACAAGCAGGTAAAAATCCCTACGAGCTTGGTATTTGGAAAAATAAAATTGCCAGCTATCAAACTGCCGCCCATAGAACCCAAGCCATTAGTCAAAACTGGATTCATCAGCTTTATCAAATTGACAGTGCCATCAAAGGCATCACCAAACAAAATCCTTGGCAACTGATAAAATTGCTGATTGCCAGCTTTTGTCATCCACCCGCTCCGTCTTCCATCAAGCGTTAGAAAATAGTCAATAAATCACAACTAATCTGCAAATAAGCCAGATTACTTGTTCTTGTATTGGGTGAAATGATTATTATATAATGAGACCATTTTATGCTAAATTTATATTAAAATCAGGTTAGTACATATTCGGTTTGGAAAAAATTATGCCTTCCTTTATAAAATCAATTAAGCCTTCTAGTTACATTAAATGGGGTGTTGCCGCTTTGATTATTGGGGCGATTGCTTTTTTTGGTTATCAACACCTTAACCCCCAACCCAAACCACCTGAATATCTAACCGCTGAAGCAAAAATGGGCGATATTGAAAGCACGGTTTTAGCTTCAGGAAAAATTGAAGCTGTAGAAAGTGTCAATGTTGGTGCGCAGGTTTCAGGAAAAATCACCAAACTTTATGTTAGAGTGGGCGATGAAGTTAAAAAAGGCGATTTAATTGCTCAAATCAGTGAAGTTGAGCAAAAAAACACGGTTTCCAACGCTCAAGCAACCCTCAACCAAGCTAAAGCTAGCCTAACCCAAGCAGAAGCAACTCTAAAAACCAATGAAGGGAATATCAATTCAGCTGTCAGTACCCGAAAAGTTCGGCAAGCCGAATTTGCTAAAGCCCAAAAGTCTTTTGCTCGCATGGAACAATTAATCAAAATAGATGCGGTTAGTCGCCAAGAATATGATGACGCCAAGGCTAATTTGGACGTGGCTAAAGCGAATTTGGATGCTGCTGTCATCGCCATTGAAAATGCTAAAAACGATGTCGCGAATGCTCGTGCAAACATCTTGAGCCAAAAAGCCGCTATTGTAAAAGCAGAAAATGATTTAAATACCGCTACTGAAGGCTTGGGCTATACCACCATTACCGCACCTATGGATGGCACCATTATTTCTGTTAGCCAAGAACAGGGTACTACCGTAAATGCTTTACAATCAGCGCCTACTATCGTAACCATGGCAAATTTAAACCAGGTACGCATTAAAGTACAAATCTCTGAAGCCGATGTGGTTCATGTTCAAAAGGGCATGAAAACACGCTTTAATATTATTGGCGACCCTGATGTTAGTTATGATGCCATACTGTCTGGCATTGAACCTGCAGCAACAACCAGCAGTTCAAGCAGTGGCGAATCTGCAGTTTATTACATTGGTTATTTTGATGTAGATAATGTGGAACGAAAATTTCGCCTGAATATGACCACACAAGCAAATATTGTCATTAACTCTGTTAAAAATGTTTTAACCATACCATCAGCCGCTCTCAAGCAAAATGGTAAAACTTACACCGTTCAAGTTGTTGGACAAGATGGCTTTGCAAAACCTGTAGAAGTCAGTGTTGGACTAAACAATCGTATTAATGCGCAAATCACTCAAGGACTTAATGTTGGTGATAAAGTTGTTATCAGCGACAGTACTCAAGCAGAAAATAACAAATCAAAACGCGCTGAAGGCCCTATGATGTGATAATAAATACCACAAACATTGATTAATACATAAATTGATCTTTGTGTGGCTGGATTGTTTAATTTAAGGTTTGATACATGAGCATTCATGACCCCCAAAAAATTCCTTTAATTGAAGTAAAAGATTTGGTGCGTGAGTTTCCTGTTGGTGATTCTAGCATTCGCATCTTACACAATATTAACCTAACGCTTTATCAAAAAGAGATGGTTGCCATTATTGGACAATCGGGTTCAGGAAAATCCACACTCATGAATATTTTAGGTTGTCTGGATAAAGCCACATCGGGTAGTTATCGCGTTTTTGGAAAAGCGGTTGATGAGATGGATAATGAAGATTTAGCCAAATTACGTCGTGAGCATTTTGGCTTTATCTTTCAAAGATATCATCTTTTAGGTGACATCAGCGCTGAAGATAATGTAATGGTGCCTGCGGTTTATGCAGGTACACAAAATGCTCAACGAAAAACGCGCGCTCAAATGTTGTTAAGCCAGCTTGGGCTTGCTGATAAACTAAAAAATCGCCCAAATCAGTTGTCTGGTGGACAGCAGCAAAGGGTTTCTATTGCAAGAGCTTTGATGAATGGCGGTGATGTTATTTTAGCAGATGAACCCACAGGTGCTCTTGATAGTGCCTCTGGTAAAGAAGTGATGAATATTTTATTTGATTTGCGCAACCAAGGTCATACCATCATTATGGTAACGCACGACCCTAATTTAGCTGCCCAAGCTCAACGAGTAATTGAACTAAAAGACGGTCATATCATTGCAGATTATTACACCGATTCAGTTAATGATGAAATCAAAAATAACTCTAATAATGGTGAAAATTTACCCAATAATCCAATAAATGAATATAAAATCATCAAAAAAAATGGGTTTGCCAGTTTCTTTGACCGTCTAAAAGAAGCGTTTAAAATGTCCATATATGCCATGACCGCCCATAAAATGCGAACCTTATTGACCATGCTTGGTATTATTATTGGTATTGCTTCTGTAGTATCTATTGTTGGGCTTGGGCGTGGCTCACAAGCCAAAATTTTAGAAGATATCAATACCCTAGGCACCAACACCATCACAGTGATTGATGGTTATCCCTTTGGTGATGTTCGACGCAAATTTGGCTACAATAATTTAACGGTTTCGGACGCAGATGCCGTCGCCGCTCAACCTTATGCCAAATCCGTCAGCCCGCAAGTAGATACCAATGCTACTGTACGATATCGCAATATAGAAACTACCAGCAACATCAATGGCGTTGGCAAAGAATATTTACTTGTTACAGGCGAAAAACTTGCTATGGGACAAGGTTTTACTCAAGACAGCATTCGCCATTATGCTCAAGATATCATCATTGACCAAAACGCTTATAAAAGCTTTTTTAACGGTCAGGGCAACCCGATTGGTGAGATTTTACTCATTGGCAAGGTACCCGGACGAATCATTGGTTTGATTGATGACAAACAATCTGCATTTGGGCACACATCAAATACACCCAATATTTATATGCCCTACACCACTGTTATGTATCGCATGCTTGGTAAAAATTATCTAGACCGATTTGTGGTATTGGTTGATGATAGCACATCATCAGACGTCGCTGAAGCAGCAATCAGTGAGTTAATTACTCAGCGACATGGCACAGATGATTTCAACATTATGAATATCAATTCCATCAAGGAAACTGTAGAATCCACCACCACTGCTTTAACATTATTAATCTCATCCATTGCTATTATTTCATTAATTGTTGGCGGGATTGGGGTGATGAACATCATGTTAGTGTCTGTAACCGAACGAACCGCTGAGATTGGTGTGCGTATGGCAGTTGGCGCAAGACAAAGTGATATCATGCAACAATTTTTAATAGAAGCAGTTTTGGTATGTGTCTTGGGCGGATTTTTAGGTGTGTTATTTGCCTTTGGAGTTGGTGGTTTGATAAACCGTTTTGGTGGAGAAAATTTTAGTGTGATTTATTCTCCATTATCCATTATTGCTGCTTTTATTTGCTCAACACTAATTGGTGTTGTATTTGGGTTTTTACCCGCTAGGAATGCTGCACGTTTAAATCCTGTAGATGCGCTTAGTCATTAATAAAAATTTTTTTTAAATTTTTAAAAAAATACTTGCATTGAAAAATAAGTCGTGTATAATACGCACCACATTAGTGATAAGGGTCGTTAGCTCAGTTGGTAGAGCAGTTGACTTTTAATCAATTGGTCGCAGGTTCGAATCCTGCACGACCCACCATTATCCTAATTATTTACCGTTTGGTGAACGGGTCGTTAGCTCAGTTGGTAGAGCAGTTGACTTTTAATCAATTGGTCGCAGGTTCGAATCCTGCACGACCCACCATTATTCCCCAATAGCTCAGTCGGTAGAGCATCGGACTGTTAATCCGTGTGTCCCTGGTTCGAGCCCAGGTTGGGGAGCCATATTAAAAAGCCTTTCATTTATTTGAAAGGTTTTTTGTTTTATATTTAATTTTTTAATACTCAACATTTTATGATGAGAATTATTAAAGATAAGCATTTATAAATAAAAACTTTTTATAATTAAATCACCCATAAAATGTAATATTTATTTACAACTTCTTGATTAAAATCACTTGTGTACGTTTGTATTATTAGATAGAATAAACAGCAACTAGCCACCTATCTAAAATTACAGGTAATAGCCATGAAAGCACAAAACACAGAAAAATTTGAAATGAATCTTCTAACTAATGGACAAGAAACTCCTATTACCAGCGACATGATTAAAGCCACTTTGCAAAAATTATCTAACTCAAATAAAGCAAAAACCATGCCATTGAAAGCTGCTTAAATTTTTGGCTTATTCTCTTGATTGATTTGGCAATTTAAGCAGAATATATCATTTCCTAAAAAATCTGTTATAATATCACCCTATTTTAAATAGGGGATAACAATGACAGACACCGATATTTTGACCATTGGCACGCGTCGTTTTTCTTCGCGATTATTGGTAGGTACAGGTAAATATCAAGATTTAAACCAAACTGCCGATGCGATTGCTGCCAGTGGTAGCCAAATTATTACTGTCGCTATTCGTCGCACCAATATTGGTCAACATAAAGACCAGCCAAACCTATTGGATGTTATCTCCCCCCAAAATTATACCATTTTGCCCAATACTGCTGGCTGTTTTGATGCTGACAGTGCCATTCGCACCTGCCAACTTGCTCGAGAATTGCTAGATGGTCATAATTTAGTCAAACTTGAAGTTTTAGGCGATGACAAAACCTTATATCCCAACGTAACTGAAACTCTAAAAGCCGCCAAAATTCTCATTGATGATGGTTTTGATGTAATGGTTTATACATCAGATGACCCTATCATTGCTAAAGAACTGCAAGATATGGGCTGTGTAGCAGTTATGCCTCTAGGAAGTTTGATTGGTTCAGGTTTGGGTCTATTAAATCGCCACACACTTAGCCTTATCATTGAAAATGCCACCGTACCAATTTTGGTTGATGCTGGCGTTGGTACCGCATCAGATGCAGCCATTGCCATGGAACTTGGTTGTGATGGTGTTTTGATGAATTCTGCAATTGCTTATGCTAAAGACCCAATTTTAATGGCACAAGCGATGAAAAATGCTGTTATTAGTGGTCGTTTGGCATTTTTAGCAGGTCGCATGCCCATGCAAAAAATGGCAACAGCTAGCTCTCCTCAAACAGGCTATTTTTTCCAATAACGGCATTGATTAAAGACCATGCAGTTAGTAAATAATATCCGACCATTGTCGGCGATTGATTATCTATTTTTGTTTTTGGAAAATCGTAAACAACCAATGCATGTTGCTGGATTGTGTGTTTTTGAGTTGCCAAGTGATAATGAGGATTTTTTTGCTCAATTGGTTTGTCATATACGTAGCAAAAATTTTCAGCCAACCTCCCCTTTTGGTCAAGTTTTATATAAACATTTTTTTTGGTGTGATGATAAAGAATTTGATATTGAATACCATTTTCATCATATCGCCCTACCAAAATACAATCACGTGAGTGGAACCAAAGAGCTGTTTGCCTATCTTTCTCATGAACACAGCCGTACAATGGATAAAGACCGACCGCTTTGGGAGTTCCACCTTATAGAAGGCATTGCACCTGTCTGCGAGGGGGCTCCAGAGCGGTTCGCTATTTGGTTGAAAATTCACCATTCTGTAGCCGATGGTATTGCTGCAATTCGCCTCCTGCAACGTTCTCTATCTACTGATAAAAATGCACTTCTAACAACGCCTTTTTGGGCATTCACCCCCGAAAGACACAAACAACTTGATGGGATTTTACCTACCTATAAATCAAAATGGCAACTTCTCAAGGAACAAGTTTCTACCATCAAGCCTGTTGGCACTGAGTTATTATCAAGCCTAAAGAATAAACTAAATCAACATTCCTATTTTGTCAGCACTTTTGACGCTCCAAAGTCTATTTTAAATCAAAAAATTACCAGTACGCGTCATTTATCAGTGCAATCATTTGCCAAAAAACGATTTTTGAATATTGCTAAATATTTTAATACAACTACCAATGATGTGATTTTAGCGATTTGTTCAGGCGCACTCAGACGATATTTACTCACTCAAAATGCACTTCCAGATAAGCCTTTAATTGCTTTTGTACCCATTTCTTTGCGTAAAGATGATAGTACAAATGGCAATCAAATTTCTTTTTTATTAGCAAATCTTGGCACACATTTTGGCAACGCCATCGCCAGATTGACTGCCATCAAGCAGAGTGTTTCTGACGGCAAAGCTCGGTTTTCACGAATGAGTCAAAGTCAAATTATCAACTACAGCGCTACTGTTTACGCTTGGGCAATGCTTAATTTGGCGACGGGAGCATTTCCATCTCGTCAAGCATTTAATTTGATTATCTCAAATGTACCTGCTGACAGCACGCCTTTGTACTTACATGGGGCAAAATTAACTGGAATTTATCCGGCATCTGTATTATTTGATGGTCAGGCACTTAACATCACCATCATCAATCACCAAGATGCATTGGATTTTGGTATTACCGCTTGCGCAACCGCACTGCCACAAATCGAAAACATTACGGATTTTGTAGCAGATGAATTGAGGGCGTTTGAAAATTTACTGAAAAATTAATCTTATTTTAAGTACTTAGGATTATCCGCTTTTTGCCAATATTCATTAAACTCTTGTTCACTAATTTCTATAGAAAATAATTCAGCTTTCGGGTCATCAAACATTAAAACTTCTTGTAGAGTAATGCCATATATATAGCAATCATCGTCGGGTGTGTTGGTTTGGTCGGCGTATAACTGCCTACCATCAGCAAAAACTTCCACACGATAAATTTCTTGATTGGTAATATCAAACGCCGAAATATATAAAATTGGATTTTGTTTTTCTTGGTGTCGCCAGTAAGTTTTTGTATATCTCATTTATAAGGTGAAATCCATGATTGATGATGAATTTGTGGATTATTTATTAGATCAATTACCTAATTATTCGCTTCATAAATATAAAATGTTTGGGGTGTCTTGTTTATTGTATCAACAAAAAATTATTGCCATCATTGATGATGAGAATAATGTTTTTATTAAAACTTCTACGCAAACTTTACCAACTTTTATTCGCTATCAAGGCAAACAATTTATTTATAACACCAAAAAAGGTAAACGAACAATGAATTTTTGGTCTATTTCTGAGTTGGATATTGATAACAGTCAGCAGTTAAGGCAGTGGATTGATTTAGGTATTCAGGCGCTACAGACAAAATAAGGTTAATTAACCAATGACTGATTATTAACCTTATTTTAAAAATATTTTTAGCAAAAAAACTTTATCAGTTAGTCAAAAACAACCGTTTTATGACCATCTAAAATAATACGATCTTCCAAATGCCATTTAACGGCTCGCGCCAACACTTCCCGTTCAATTTTTCTACCAAGTTCTCTTAATTCATCAACATCAAAACGATGACTAACACGTTCTACGCTTTGCTCAATAATCGGACCCTCGTCAAGTTCAGATGTTACATAATGAGCAGTTGCGCCAATCAATTTTACACCTTTATCAAAAGCTTGTTTATAAGGATTTGCACCCACAAACGCTGGTAAAAACGAATGATGGATATTAATGATTTTATTTTCCCAATTGGCAACAAACTTTGGACTTAAAATCTGCATGTAGCGCGCTAAAACCAACAGGTCATTTTCTGCTAAAAGTTCATTAATTTTATCATAAGCGCTTTCTTTATCGTTTTTATCCACAGGAACATGAACAAACTCAATACCAAAACGTTCAACAGAATCTTGCAAATCAGCGTGATTAGAGACTACTTTGGTGATTTGGCAAGGTAACGCACCACGGCTATAAAGCCAAAGTAGCTCAAGCAGCGCATGGTCTTCTTTAGAAACCAAAAGTCCAACTTTTTTTAATTCGCTGGCAACAGATAACCTCCAATTCATTTGGTATTTTTGCGCAACATTGAGCTCAAATGTACTGAGTAAATTTTCCTTTTTTGCAATCAAATCCGCTAAATGAAACTCCACACGCATAAAATACTTGCCACCATAGGCTTCTGTGGTATGCTGATCTAAAGAAACAATGTTGGCTCCGTGATGATATAAAAACCCTGAAACTGCCTGAACAATTCCGGATTGATCCTCACAAGTTACTAATAAACGTGCTATATTTTCATTGTTATGCATAATTTACCAACTTTTTAATCTTTTGTATTTAACCCAAAATCAAACTATCATCTTCTACTTTTTCACCACGTGTTTTTTCAAACATTTGCAGCAAATCATTAACTGTCATACCTTTTCGGTCATTGCCAGATACATCAAGTACCACTTGACCTCGATGTAACATGACGGTTCTGGTACCATGTGATAATGCTTGCTGCATAGAGTGGGTTACCATCATGGTTGTTAGTTTACCTTCGTTTACAATAGTATCTGTCAATTCCAATACAAAGGCTGCTGTTTTTGGGTCAAGCGCTGCTGTATGTTCGTCTAACAACAAAATTTTTGAAGGCTGAAGACTTGCCATTAATAGACTGACCGCCTGACGCTGACCGCCTGACAACAAACCCATTCGGTCAGTTAAACGATTTTCCAAACCTAATTTTAAAATCGCCAGTTTTTCACGAAATAGCTCACGATTGTTGTGGTTTAAAGCGCTTTTTAAACTGCGTGTGTCACCACGCTTAAAGGCCAGCGCCATATTTTCTTCAATAGTTAAAGCCTCACAAGTACCTGCCATTGGGTCTTGAAAAACACGCGCCACCCAGTGACTGCGCTGATGCGTTGGTTTTTTTGTTACATCAGTTCCATTAATAACAATAGAGCCACTATCCACACGTACTGCGCCACTAATAGCATTTAAAAATGTAGATTTTCCAGCGCCATTAGTGCCAATGACCGTAACAAACTCACCATCAGCAATATTTAGGCTTACACCTTGTAGGGCGGGGTTTTCAATTGGCGTGCCTTTATTAAACGTCAGGCGCAAATCTTGGGCTTTCATCATAAGTTATTTCCCCCTTTTTATCGCGTGAAATAATTTGGCACGAACCTTTGGCAAAAGCAATGCACTAGCAACCAAAAGCGCGGTAACTAAATTTAAATCTTGTGGACCAAAACCAATGTTACGAAGGGTTTGACTAGATAAGGCAACTTGAACCAATAATTTATAAATCACCGCACCAACCACAGTAGCCAAAGTGATTAAAAACATCTTTTTGGCATTTAATACCGTTTCACCAATAATCACTGCTGCCAAACCAATCACAATGGTACCAATACCCACAGAAACATCTGCACCACCTTGCGTTTGTACAAATAATGCACCTGATAGTGCAATCAAACCATTACTAATTGCCATGCCCAAAATTACCATCAACGGCGTATTGATACCTTGGGCTTGCGCCATTTTAACGTTAGAGCCAGTTGCGCGCATAGCAAGTCCAGATTCGGTGCTAAAAAACCAGTCCAAAAGTAATTTAACTACCATGACAACTGCTGCAGCGACAACAGCACGCTCCCAATCGCCATTACCATCGATGATAAAGGGGCTAAAGACTGTTGACTCTCCCAGTAATGATAAATTTGGAGCCCCCATGATGCGTAAATTAATGGCATACAACGCTGTCATGACCAAAATACCTGCCAATAGATGTAAAATACCCATTTTAACATTTAGCCAAGCAGTAACAACGCCTGCCATCGCTCCAGCAAGCATACCAAAACCACACGCTAGCCAAGGATTCACCCCCGAAGTAATCGCAACAGCTGCCACCGCACCACCTAAAGGAAAACTACCGTCAGCAGTTAAATCGGGAAAATCTAAAATGCGAAAGGAAATGAGCACACCCAGTGCCATCAAAGCGTAAATAAATCCACTTTCTAACGCCCCAAAAAAGGCAATCCAAGACATAACAACCCCAAATATAAATAAAACACACGCCTAAACCCAATTTAAGCGTGTATTTTGTTAAAATCTCATAAATCGTGCTTACTCTACCACTTTTTTGGCTTTTTCTAATATTGATTGTGGTATCGTAATACCTTGCTCACTCGCACTTTTTTTATTAACCATTAGGTCTAATTCTTTGGCATGATAAACTGGAATTTGACCTGGTTTTTCACCTTTTAAAATCTTAGCGGTAATTTTACCTGTTTCTGTACCAAGTTGATGATAATTAACCCCCAAAACAACGGCTGCTCCACGCTCAACCACACTAGGGTCAGATGAAATTAAAGGAATTTTTGCTTCTTTGGCAACTTTAGCAAGTGCCTCATAAGCATTAATGACATTATTGTCTGTTGATGTATAAATTACATCCACTTTTCCCACCAAACTATGGGCTGCCATCGCAATATCGCCTGATTTTTGGGCGGGCGCCTCAATAATATTCAGTCCCATTGCGGTTGCTTTTTCTTTTAAAAGTTTCAGTATCACGGTTGAGTTAACCTCGCCGGGGCTATAAACAAAACCAATATTTTTTACTGATGGAATGGTCTCTTTAATCAACTCAAGCTGCGGCTCAAGTGGTAATGCATCGGATGCGCCAGTTACGTTTGTGCCAGAACCGTCTAATTTTGGCACAAGTTTTGCTTCTAAAGGGTCAGTAATTGCTGAAAATACAACAGGAATGGTATTGGTATTGGATACGATAGCTTGAGCTGATGGCGTAGCAATAGCGATAATCACATCGGGATTTTCAGCAACAAACTGTTTGGCAATTTGAGCGGTAGTTGCCATATTGCCCTGTGCTGACTGAAAGTTGATAGTTAAATTTTGACCTTCTTTAAACCCTTCATCTGCCAACGCCTCTAAAGCGCCCTTACGTACTGCATCTAAAGACGGATGTTCAACAATAGCAGTAATGGCAATTTTTTTAGCATCTGCTGACGTACTGGCGTTTTGAGCTTTATCTGCTGGTGATTTATCACCTGTACACGCAAATAAACCCATGCACAACAACCCCACGCTAAGCAATTTGGAAAATTGAAACGATTTTACTGCTATGGTCATAAAAAACCCTTATTGAAAATTCAAACAGTCTAAATAGGCAATCAAAACGATAATTATAAATCACAAAACTACTGATTGACAAGCAATTTCATCGCCACAATTAACAGCAGCCCCAATTTTTCTCTTTACTGGTTTTACCAATACCAATATTAAAAGTATTGGTTGGGTCTAATGATTGATAAAAATCCGCCAACGGTTTCTCAGCGGTATACAAATGCCCAACGTTATGTTCAGCAGGATATTTTGCACCACGTTTAGCAAGCAATTGTAAAATTTCATGCTCAACTTCTAACCAGTTATGACCTTTTTTGACGATATAATCTTGGTGGAAGACGTGGCAAAAAAAGTGTCCATAATATAATTTGTGTAAAATTTTGGCATCAAGTTCATCAGGCAAAACTTCAAACCAATCATCATCGTTTCTACGAAGTGCCACATCAATAGCAGCAATGTCTTCGACCGTATCTGTATGTACCGCTCGATAACGCACTGCAGCACTAGCAACTGCAAAGCGGTGCAACATAGCAGCATTAGCCTCTTTTGAAGAACATTCAAAATAATCACTTTGACTGTCTTTGAATACATCTGTTAAATAGCTAATAGTTTGCTGAATGCTGTTTTTAGATACTTTTAAAATCAAATGATGGTCAAATTTTTGACGAAAATCCAAGATTCTTTGGGGTAAATGATTGCCGCCAAATTTGGATAAACACTGCATGACATTATCAGTAAAATGCTGTCCTAAGAAAGGAATATTTTTAGCAAAATTATCAGTCTTGGCTTTTAAGGAGAATAATTTAGGCAAATTTTTTGTACCAAAACGCTCAATGGCCAAAAATGTATCCTTACCATAGACACACGCCATATCAAAAGCATCTTTATGAATGTATTCGCCAGAAATGGGTAGATGCTCAAACTGACTTAAAATATCTTTGCGGAGTTTGGCAAGTTTTTTGGTGCCATTTGTACCAATATAAAAAACCTTCGCACCTTCTTCTTTTACAAATGTGTCCAAGCGTACTGCAAAAACTGCTAATTTTCCTGCTGAACCTGATGCCTCAAAATGGCGATGGCTATCTGCGTTAAAGCGAGCAGGAGTATCCTCACCAACGTCTCTTACGTGATTTTGATAGGTATTATCATGACCGCGTTTGCCATTTTTAATACTGGTAGGTTGATAATTGGCATTTTGTAAATTAATTAAAATTTCTTCAGGTGTATTGCCCAACTCAATATCCAAGTGATTAATCAGTTGTAATTTACCGTCTTTATCCACCTGAGCAAACAATGCCATTTCTGTAAAAGCAGGTCCTCTCTGAACCAGTGCGCCACCTGAATTATTACACACCCCACCGATGACCGAAGCTCCAATACAAGATGACCCAATCACTGAATGCGGCTCACGCCCATGTGGTGATAACAAACTTTCTAATTCATTGAGCGTGGAAGCTGGCAAACAAATAACTTGGGTGGCGTTATTAATCAGCTGTATCCCTTTGATTTTCATAACATTAATTACAACTGTGTCACGAGAGGTGTCGGTGGGTGTCGAGCCGCCTGTTAAACCTGTATTTGCCGCCTGAGAAATCATAACTACGTCGTGTTTTACACAAACTTGGAGTACTTGCCAATATTGTAGTAGTGTTGTTGGCATGACCACACAAACCGCTTTACCCTGACCAAAACGATAACCATGAATAAATCGTTGCATTTGCCCAGATTTGGTTAAAACGTTATGTTTGCCAACAATATTTGCGAGCGAATCGGTCAAAGTAGTCATACAGTTGCCTATTTTTGATTTAAGAATTAAATACACCTTGCCAAGTTGGAATCACAAGCTGCATCAAAGGTTTTAGTAATTTTGGGTTGCACGCAAAAATAGAACCTAAAGAGATGGCGTTATTTTCACCTGTGCGACTTACTACTGTACCATGTGCTTCATTAACAATCAGTTCGCCCGCTGCAATATCCCAAGGCTTAATGGACATCTCAAAATATCCATCAAAACGCCCAGCCGCCACATAACACAAATCCAACGCTGCCGAACCCAAACGACGAACTTGACCGCCATTTTCACAAATCACTTGCAAACTTTGAAAGTGCTGGCTAGCAAAGCTGACCTTTTTACCATCTATGATGCGCTCATAAGGATGACCAGTAGTAAAAAGACCGCCAGCAATGGTTGTGCGTTCAGATACTTGAAGACGACGCTGATTAAATCTAGCGCCCTGTCCACGACTTGCAGTAAAAAGTTCATCACGCACTGGGTCGTAAACCACACCATGTTCAGTAATGCCGTTTTTTTGCACTGCAATGGATACACAAAAATGCGGAACGCCATGCACAAAATTTTGCGTGCCATCTAATGGGTCAATAATCCAACACCAATCTTTATCATTTCCCTTGCCTTCTTGCAAACCAAATTCTTCGCCAAGATATGAATGGTTTGGATAACTTTCTTTTAATAATTTGATGGTAAGTTCTTCAGCATAACGGTCAATTTGTGTAACCAAGCCATCAAGCCCTTTGGATTCCACCATCAATTCAATACGATGACGGTTTTGATGAGCTCGTAAAATTTCATAGCCCACTTTTTGAGCAACTTGTGATGCTATGATAACCATAGGTTCCATAATTTCCCCTTAGATACTGAAAAATGTTAAGTTTTGTTAAATGTTAAGTTTTGTTAATAATCGCCAATTTTAGCCACAAGTTCTCATTGTATCATGCTGACAGATTTTATACTAGCATGCAAATCAATTCAAAACACATGCACAAATTCATTGATTGCTTGATAAATGCCCGTTTTGTCTAAACCACACGCCTGCAATTGCTCAGCATGACTTGCATGAGCCACATAAACATCCGCAATGGCTAAATTTTTAACATATACAGTATAATTTTTAGCAAGTAGATATTCATTCACCGCGCTACCCGCTCCGCCCATTAATTGATGTTCTTCTACAGTCATAATATGTGTAGTACCATTTTGAATTAATGCGTCTAATAAATCACCATCCAAAGGTTTTACCCAACGCATATCAACAACTGTAATGCCTGTATCGGTGTTTTTTTGTAAAAAATCCTCACTTGCCGCAAGTGCATCATGCAGTCTCGTACCAAACACCAAAACTGCCAATTTTTTGGTTGAATTGTGGGTAGTTTGCAGCACAATATTTGCCTTACCAATACAAAAATCATCACCACCTTGACCAATTTCACGTCCCACACCCGCACCTCTAGGGTAGCGAACCGCTGATGTGCCTTGATAGTCATAACAAACCTTTAATAAGTGATAGCACTCGTGTTCATCACTTGGTGTGGCAATAATCACATTGGGCAAGCAGCGCATGAATGCTAAATCAAACACGCCTGCGTGTGTAGCGCCATCCTCACCAACTAGTCCCGCCCTATCTATTGCAAACGTCACATCCAGATTTTGCAGCGCTACATCGTGAACCAACTGGTCATAACCACGCTGTAAAAAGGTGGAATAAATTGCCACTACAGGTTTAATACCCATGGTTGCCATGCCTGATGCTAGCGTTACTGCGTGCTGTTCGGCAATAGCAACATCAAAAAATCTTTGAGGATACATCTTAGCAAATTCGACCATTCCCGAACCTTCGCACATTGCAGGCGTGATGGCAACTAAATTTTGGTCTATTTTTGCTGTATCACACAACCATT
This sequence comes from Moraxella sp. I5G, assembly GCF_055193055.1. NCBI lineage: Bacteria > Pseudomonadati > Pseudomonadota > Gammaproteobacteria > Moraxellales > Moraxellaceae > Moraxella > Moraxella sp. I5G. Next base: position 37,550 of record NZ_JBUXLH010000016.1, read on the forward strand.
GCCCAAAAATCTGAGAGTATTTTTTGGGTTGGGTTTTGGGTATTGAAATGGTTTGTGATTTTGGTAATTTGCCAATCGCATGATAGCCAATTGGGTCTTGTTCTGCTGGTAAAAATCCTTTACCCTTGATTGTATGCACATGAATCAAAACCGCACCCGATAGCTTTTTGGCACGCTCAAACACAGTGATGAGTTTTTCCAAATCATGACCATCAAAAGGTCCTAAATAAGTAAATCCAATGGCTTTAAATAAATTATCTGCAAAGACATGCTCAGATAGTTTTTCGGCAATTTTATCAGGTAAAGGAACAGCTGGCGTATTTTTTCCCAAAAAACCGCCAATGGTTTCACCAATACGCTCTGTAATTTTTGTTGGTAGTTTATCAGATAAATTTTCAAGAGCATCATTTGCCATATGTAAATAATGACGAACTCTCCTATCATCGGCACTGATGGCGCGTTTGGTCATTAAAATATTACCGTGTTTATCAATATCCATTGCCAAACCATGTTGCCACAGTTTTGCTAAATGCCGTGAAAATCCACCAATCGCCTGAGATATCGACATGTCATTATCATTTAAGATAACTGTTAAATTGGCATTTTGCTGAACAGCATCATTCATTGCCTCAAACGCCATGCCACCTGTCATTGCTCCATCGCCTATTACACAAACCACCTTATCTTGTTTATTAAGTAAGCGGTTAGCAAGGCTGATACCAAGACCTGCTGAGATTGATGTTGATGAATGACCCACCCCAAAAACATCAAACACGCTTTCATGGCGTTCTGGAAACGCTGTCAAGCCATCTTTAGCGCGAATGCTAGCAAGCCTATTTTTTCTGCCTGTCAAGAGTTTATGCGTGTAAGCTTGATGACCCACATCCCAAATAATTTTATCATTAGGAGCATTTAATACCCGATGCAAAGCAATGGTTAATTCAACTACGCCCAAATTTGCGCCAAAATGCCCACCACTGATTCCTACACAATACAACAAATAAGCACGCACTTCATCAGCGAGTTGATCTAATTCATCAATAGATAATGATTTTAAATCGCAAGGAAAATCCACCTTATCTAAAATTGGTGTATCTGGTTTTGTGGTTAAGATTTCACGAAAAACTTTAGCTTGGCGTTGTTTTTTGTCTGCTGTTTTTGTGCTACTGGCTGGCGTATTTGGCATGGCGGGCTTGTTTCCAAAATAATCAAACATAAGATAATTTTTTGATATTTTACAAGATAGCCTTTACTTTTGCTAGAAAAACGCCAAATATTGTGATATTTTTCACATATTTTTCATTTTAGCCTTTGACTTATCATTTGGTTATTTACTCATTTATTTTTTTTCTTCATTTGTTGGAGTATGTTTTGTATCAATTTATCAGCAGTGCCAAATTGCCCACTATACATGGTGAATTTACCATTAGTGCTTTTGAAAATGAACATGGACAAGAACACATCATGTTAAGCACAGGTCTGCCTTGTGATGACAAAATTCCTTTGATTCGCATCCACTCAGAATGTTTAACAGGCGATGCCTTTGGTTCGTTAAAATGCGACTGTGGTCCTCAACTTAATTATGCCATGAAAGCCATCATACAGCATGGCGCTGGGGCTATTTTGTATTTACGCCAAGAAGGGCGAGGCATTGGATTGGTTAATAAAATTCGAGCCTATGCCCTACAAGACCAAGGGCATGATACACTAGAAGCTAACTTACTTTTAGGCTTACCAGCTGATGCGCGTACCTATGAAATGTGTCAGGTTATGTTTGGCCATTTTAACATAAAAAAAATCGCTCTTTTGACCAATAATCCGAATAAAGTCAGTGAATTAGAAAGCATGGGTATTGAAATTGTCAAAAGACAACCTTTGATTGTTGGCGTCAATCCACACAATGAACAGTATCTACAAGTCAAAGCTGATAAAATGGGACATTTGATTTTTAACTTAGCTTCTCATCCATCACCTCACAATCATTGCATCAACACAAACAAAAAATAACAAATAAAGAGATAATTGTAATATTAAGCCAAATATTAGTAATGATTTCTTGCTAGAATATAGCGTTTTTTCATTTATTTTTTGCCATGATTAAGCTGTTTTCATCTTCACCAAAATCCAGATTCAGCACTCGACGTGCTGCACGTCAAAGACGCCATCAACCTAAGCCCATCCCACTAATTTATCCCATGATTTTGGCATTGATGGCAGGTTTAACCTTTGGTTTTGCTTTAGCGCCTTATCATCTGTGGGTTTTGGCTATCACTTCACCCATGATTTTATACATTATTTTAGTCAGTGAAGAAAACAGTCGCCGAGCATTTTGGGTGGGTGAAGCTTATGGTTTTGGCGTATGGATTTTTGGCGCTTTTTGGCTATATCATTCCATTTACCATTATGGCAACGTTCCATTTGCTTTAGCAATTTTAATGATAGTTGCAATGGCAATTATCATGGGATTGTTTCATGCATTTATGGCGTGGTCTTTTGTGAAATTTTTGGGTCGTCAGCCTTTAGCTTTTGCAGGCCTATGGATTATCCAAGAATCTGCCAAAACTTGGGTTTTAACAGGCTTTCCTTGGCTATTTGTAGGTTATGCATTTACCGAAGTGCCTTTAATGACAAGTTTTGCGCCCATTACAGGGGTTTTTGGAATCAGTTTTTTAGCGGTGCTGCTTGGTGCATCTTTAGTGGAGATATTTCGCAAAAAATACACTTATTTTGCTATCAGTAGTGTGCTATTGATGGTGGGTGCTGCATTATGGTTTATCAATCCATCTTGGACGACCAAAACTAAAGAAACGCTGAGCGTCTCTTTAGTCCAAGGTAACATTCCTCAAGATTTAAAATGGCAAGAACAATATCTTTTGGATACGTTGGCAATTTATGATGATTTATCACAAAATGAATGGGGACAAGACATCGTACTTTGGCCAGAAGCCGCCATCCCTTTATTTCAAGATGAAGCAAAAGACTACATTAACGCTTTAAAAAATAAAGCAAATCATGCTGGCAGTGCTTGGATATTTGGCATACTATATCGCGATACACAAAATTTTAACCCAAAAACCCAAGCCTACCCTAAAGCTTATAACAGCGTCATGGCAGAAGGTCAAGATGCAAACGGTCTGTATTTCAAACAAAATTTAGTGCCATTTGGAGAATACATTCCTTTTTCTGGGCTGCTAGATTTACTGCCAGATTTAGCGGGAGCAAATTTAGTCAGTCTTAGCAAAGGTGAAACCAAACAAGACCTTTTGACTGTAAAAAATAAAAAAATAGGGGCAGCAATTTGCTATGAAGTAGCTTATCCTGACACCACGCGCCGTAACGCCAAAGACAGTGGATTATTATTAACCATTTCTAATGATGCATGGTTTGGCACAACCAACGGCCCTCACCAACATCTGCAAATGGTGCAAATGCGCAGTTTGGAAACTGGACGCTGGTTTATTCGAGCTACCAACAACGGAATCACTGTACTGATTGACGAAAAAGGCAATATCATAAAACAAGCACCGCAATTTGAACGAACTGTATTACGCGGGACTGTACCAACATTTACTGGAAATACGCCGTTTATGTACGTGGGCAGTATGCCAATTTTGTTGATTTGCGCTATACTGATTTGGTTAAGTTATATTGCCAAAAAATACAGTGGTCAAAGCAGTGCCAATCAATTAATTTACACAGCTGATGGCGTGCAAGACTAAAAAATGATAAAACTCAATAAAATAGTCATCAAAACCACAAAGCCATTGTACAAAAATATAAAAATTGGTATATAATAGCGAAATGATACTTAATTTTTGAGTAACTTAATATTTAATAAACCCATCTTGATGACAGGTGATTTATGGCACATGATGCTTCAAATAACAACCCAGCAAAAGAGACTGTACATGCCCTTATTGGCATTGTTGTATTACTAACAATTATTTCAAGCATTGCAATATCTGCATGGTTTCGCCCTGCTGGTAATCATGAACTTGCAACCACGCCTGCCACCGTTCATGGCAAAGCACTAGAAGAAAAGTTACAAGCTATTGATGCGCCAAAAGCAGAAGAACCTAAGGCGCAAGAAGCGACAGCAGAAGCAGAAAAACCAGCTGAAGATAAAACTTCTGACAAAGCAGATGAGGCAAAACCAGCAGAAGCCGAATCAAACAATCAAGCTGAAGCAAAAGCTGATGATAAAGGCGCTGATAAAGCTGCAGAATCCAAAACTGACAGTGAAAACAATGCTGCATCAGATAAAACACCAACAGACAACCAAGCTGAAGCAAAAGCTGATGATAAAGGCGCTACCACAAAATAAGGTGGCGCACATAAATAATTATTAAATCATATAAATAATGATGAAAAACCATTCATTACGGCAATTTAAATTAAATTGCCGTTTTGATTGCGCTTTTTACGACCTCTCAATACTATTGGCGTTTTTATAAGTGCATGTATCTGCCCGCCTTTTTTGCATTTATCTTCATGCGACCATCTTTTTACCAGTTCACTGGTCTAAACCTACCTAAATATGCATATCATCAGCTATCAAAAAATATTTCAGATTGCTACATTTGCAATTTTGACTGGTTTTATCACACCCTTGCAAGGATTGATTGATATTGCTCTTATCGCTCAATCAGGCAATACCGCTGAACTTTCAGCGATTGGGCTGGCAACACAGCTTTTAGCAGTAGTATTTGTCAGTTTTAATTTTTTACAATACGCCACATCTGGACAAACCGCTCAAGCAATTGGGCAAAAAACAACTAGCGCCTCTATTCTTATTGCGATTTGGTGGCGCGCTTGCTTAATAGCATTGGTTTTTGGATTACTGCTGTTTGTGTCTCAAAAAGTCATCAGCAATTTAGGATTGTCATTGTTATCAGGAAGCTTTCAAGCCAAACTTGCTGCCCAAAACTATTTATCTGTACGTTTTTTGGGTGCACCCGCCCAACTGATTTATTTTAGCATTTCAGGATTTTTAATTGGTCTTGGTCAAACTCGATTACTATTTTTAGTACAAAGCAGTTTGACTTTAAGTAATATCATATTAAGTTTGGTGTTTGTCAAAATTTTTCATCTTGGTATCGTGGGCATTGCTTTGGGTACAACGATAGCATTTTGGATGGGCGTATTTTGGGGAATATGGCTTATCAAACGTCAATTAAGATTATCCATAAAAGAATTTTTCTCATTTAAAAAACAAGAATTTACCAAAAGTAAACTAAAACAGTTGCTGACGCTCAATAAAGATATTTTTATTCGCACACTGATTTTAACCTTATGTTTTGCATGGATAACCAAACTGGCTAGCTTGCATGGGGATGTTTTTTTGGCAAGTTATACTCTACTAATGCAAATTATGACTTTATCAGCATACGCCTTAGATGGCATTGCTCTTGCAACAGAAACCCTATGTGGTATGGCTATTGGCAAGCAAAAGCGATTGGTATTTTATCTTGCTGTTAAAAAAACTGGAATTATTATTGCAATTTTTGCTTGTATTTTGAGCATAATTTGGTTTTATGGCATTGATGTATATCTGCATCTACTTGCAAAAAATCCGTCTGTTTTTGCTGTTGCCAAACAACATAGTGGTTTTGTAATTATTTTACCAATCATTGGAGTTTGGGCATATTGGCTTGATGGTGTATACTTTGGAGCAACCGCAGGTCAGCAAATTCGTTGTGCTTACCTATTATCAGGCGCGCTATTTTTTATTGGCAGCGTCCTTTTATCCATATATTTTTCAACCATAGCGATTTATCTTAGTATTTATTTATTATTCATACTACGAGCTGGTTTTTTAGGTGTTTTTTTGCCCAAACTCATGGCAATCAAATTTTCCCAATAAGCTCAAATAAAGCAGATTACCCTTTAATTTTTATAAAATTACCCCCATCTATCTTCAATTTGATACATTGTGAAATAATATGAATTCAATGCAAAATATCACCGTTTATTGCGGTTCAAATCTAGGATTAACACCTGATTATTATTACGCTGCCAAACAAATGGGCAAAGCCATTGCAAAACGTGGTAGTCACTTGGTTTATGGTGGTGGTAGTGCAGGTTTAATGGGCGTTTTGGCAGACAGCGTTTTAGAGCATGGTGGACTGGCAACGGGTGTAATCCCACATTTTTTAGACGAAAAAGAAGTTGCACATAAAGGCTTAACCAAGCTGATTATGACAGAAACCATGTCGCAAAGAAAACTTAAAATGATTGAGTTGGCTGATGCCTATATTGCCATGGCGGGCGGGCTTGGCACATACGAAGAACTATTTGAGGTTTTATCCAATGCTCAATTAGAACTGGATAACAGCCCGATTGGCCTGCTAAACACCAATGGTTTTTTCAATCCTTTGTTGGATTTACTTAAAAATACCGCAGATTGTGGCTTTATGCCTGCTGATAATCTTAAATTAGTTTGCGTCAGCGATGACCCTGAAATACTTTTGAATCAAATGGCACATTATACACCAACTAAGACCATCAAATGGCAACATCCTGATTGGTATGATGAATTGATTAAAAATCCAAAAAATTAATGAACAATTGTACTAAATTTGTTAAAATAGGCAAAACTTACCATAAAACCTAGTCGGTTTTGCAAAAATTTGTTACAATAAAGGTTATTTTCGTTTTTACAAAGGTGGTCATGATGGACATCAATCAAATCCGTGAACTTATTGATTTAATGGAAGAAAAAGATTTAGCCAATCTTGAATATGGCAATGATGAAAGCTATATTCATCTGACACGTAATGTCGCCGTACAAACCGCCTTTGTCCCTCAAGCCGTCGCTCCAACCCCTACAGCTACGCCTGTTGCATCTGAAACTAAAGTTATAAACGGCAAAGTAGAAAACTCACCAATGGTTGGTGTATTTTATTCAGCACCAAGTCCTAATGACCCGCCATTTGTTAAAGTTGGTCAAGAAGTAGAAGCTGGCGACCAGTTAGGGATTATTGAAGCAATGAAAATCATGAATCCCTTAGAAGCTACACAAAGTGGCATCATTGAAGAGATTTTAGTATCTAATGGTGAGGTGGTACAATTTGGTCAGCCTGTGATTCGCTATAAAGCCTAAGGTGCATTATGATTAAAAAGTTATTAATTGCCAATCGTGGTGAAATAGCTCTACGAATTGTACGTGCTTGTAAACAGCTTGGCATTCAAACCGTGGGCGTTTATTCAACCGCTGATAAGGATTTGATGCACTTACGTTTTGTTGATGAAGCGGTTTGTATTGGCAATGCGCCTTCATCGCAAAGTTATTTAAACAGCAATGCCCTACTTGCAGCCGCTGACATTACAGGAGCGGATGCCATTCATCCAGGCTATGGTTTTTTATCTGAAAATGCTGACTTTGCCGAAAAGGTAGAGGAGGCAGGTTTAACCTTTGTTGGCCCACATCCTGACCACATTCGCTTAATGGGCAATAAAGTATCAGCCATTAACGCCATGAAAGAAGCTGGCGTACCCACCGTACCAGGTTCAGTTGGTGCAATCACCCTACACAATGCTGAAGAGCAAGCTCGTAATATTGGCTTTCCTTTGATTGTAAAAGCAGCGGCTGGTGGTGGTGGTCGCGGTATGCGTGTGGTAGAACGATTTGAAGAACTAATCCATCAAGTTCAAGCCGCAAAAGCTGAAGCCGAAAGTGCGTTTGGCGATGATACTGTTTATATGGAAAGATTTCTCAAAAATCCTCGCCATGTTGAAGTTCAGGTGTTAGGTGATGGTAATGGCAATGCCATTCATTTATTTGATAGAGATTGTTCATTACAACGTCGCCACCAAAAAGTACTTGAAGAAGCTCCGGCTCCAAGCATTGCTGATGACATCAAAGCGCCTATTTTAGAAGCCTGTGTACGTGCATGCAAACAAATTGGTTATCGTGGTGCTGGAACATTTGAATTTTTATACGAAAATGACCAGTTTTTCTTTATTGAAATGAATACCCGTGTTCAAGTAGAACATCCTGTTACTGAAATGATTACAGGCATTGATATTGTTGTTGAGCAGCTAAAAATTGCGGCAGGTTATGGACTATCCTACCATCAAGATGAAATTAACATCCGCGGACATGCTTTAGAATGCCGTATTAACGCTGAAGACCCTAAAAACTTTATGCCCTGCCCGGGCCGCATTGATACTTTATTTGCGCCAAGCGGTTCGGGGGTGCGTTTCGATTCGCATCTGTATCAAGGTTATACCATACCCAGTTATTATGATTCCTTGATTGGTAAATTAATTTGCCACGCACAAACTCGCAGACAAGCGGTTGCAAAAATGTTGCACGCCTTAGATGAACTGGTTATTGAAGGTATTAAAACCAACATTCCTTTGCATCGCGATGTGATTTTGCAAGATGAAGCCTTTACCGAAGAAGCTCAAAACATTCATTACCTAGAAAACCATTTATTAAAATCTTAAAATTAAACAAAAAATTAAAGCCCAATTTTATAACTGGGCTTTAATTTTAAATGACCATTATGGCTCTTGATTGTCTTTGTTATCACTATCATCATCCAATAAAGGCGTTTCATCAGATTGCTTATCAATCCCTTGGTTGCTATCCATATCCAATAATGCCAACAAGATTGACAAATATTTATCATCGCTATTTTTAATTTTTTGAACCAAATCATTTTTATAGTCTAAAATATTTACACTATTTTGCTCATTTGGTATTTGATGAATGCTTGGTAAGCGTGAAAATTTGCCAAGTTCTTTTTTATCTTGATGCAATTGAGTAAAATTATCTAAAAAAACTGCTTTGTCTTGTGTTACTGATGACAATTTAGCTGGCAAAGATTTATCCCAAGACAGTCTTTGATGTATCCAAGTTACCTTGCCATTTTCAATACCATAATGACTGATTGCAGGTGAGCTATTTTCCCCTTCTGTTAAATTAATAGCTTCCGTTACATAACGGTCTATTTCATCATTCACACGCTTTAATAACAAAACAGTTAAAGCCTTGCTGTTCATTTTGGAAAACAAAGCTTCTGCCATATTCTGATTTTTTGATTCATCTTGCTGAAGATTGCTGACATGAATTACACTTTCACCTTCGCGAATATAACGCTCAAAAAACCGATTGGTGTATATACCCAGCGCGTTTTCAAGCGTTAATTCAGGATATTTTTTAGTAATTTCATGATAAAAAGTATCTAAAAAGACGTAACGGCTATAAGCTTTATCTTTTTCAGTGATTTGGGTTCGAACGATATAAGGTGTATTATGAATGACCGTTTGGGCATTTTGGGGTAGATTTTGATAAATTAGGGGTGTTTTAGTTAGTTCTTGTTCATCAATTTTAGCAAAACTATGTTGTGGCAATGCCAAAAACGCTTCTGCTTTTGCCCGAATAAAAGCTTTTACCAATTCTTTAGTAAAATCTTTAGGGAGACTACCATCGTTAATAGAAAGATATAACCATTTATTTTGCCATTGGTCGCCTAACGTTTTATCCAAAAGACGGTTATTCGCCAGTGCTAAGTTATCCGCCCAAAAATAAATTCTACCCTCTTTTGCATCAACATAAATTGGCTGATTTACCATCGCATCAATGTTTTTTGCTTGATAGGTAAAAGTAGGTAAAGCAGTGATGGTACCTTTATACGGTTCATAACGTCCTGTAATTGTAACATGGCTAGGTTTAAGCAAATATTCCTCCAACAACTGAGAGGTTTTATCATCTTTGTCAAACGCTTTGGTAACTGCCTGTTCTTGGATGTGTTTATCACTTTGCTCTAAAAAAGCATTTGCTCGATTTTGAGGGCTTTGATCTTTTGTTTTTTCATAAAAATCTTTAAAGTCAAATGTTTGATATGTGTTTTCTTTGTCACGACACGCCTTATAATCCTGAAGCAACGCATCAGTTTTATCGTGATACTCTTCAAATTTAATATCTTTATTTTGCTGTTTCGCTTCTTTTGCTAATTTAATATAAGCTGTATCATGAATCGTTTCACAGTTATCATAAGCTTTATTATTTGTATCGTCTTCAATAAAATTTTTATCTTTAGAGTCTGCCTTGTTATTAAAAACGTAAACATCGGTTTGATATGAAAAAGCTGAACGTACTTGGGTTTGTAACGCCATTGCCAAAACATTTTTAGGGTCTAGTGGAGTGGGCAAAACAGGCATATCTGCATTTGTAGATACTGTTTTTGGCGTTTTGACTACCTTAGGAGTTGTTGTAGCACAAGCAGTTAAAACCACACTAACAGCCAAAGTCAATAGTTTGATTTTATTCATTATTTTTTTCCTTGATGAATAAGCTGGATTTTTATTTCAATGGTTATTTTGCAGGTTATAACCTATGGCTTCACGTCAGAAACATCACTGTCATCATCTAAACCAACATCATCATAGCCACTATCGTAATTACTATCATAATCGTCATCCATGCGCGCAAGTTCTGCTTGACTTTGGAATCGATGCTCATCTATTTTATTTTTCAGCCAAGTTGTACCATCAAATGTCGGTTTTGGGGCGGTTTTATCAAAAGCTTGTGCAAATTTACCCGCTAATGGATGAGTATCAAAAATCGCCTTATCAAAACGAATCTGATTAACCATCTGATGGCTAACATCTTGAATGTCATCATCTATCGCCATAAAAGTCTGTACTGCGATAAGTTTGCCTGTGTTGTCTAAATACAAATAACTGTTTTGCGTTAAAGAAAATGGAATCAATCCTTCTAACATCTGAAACAGTCCACCCACATCATTAGCACGATGTGCTGATGAAAATAATGCAAAATCATCAATGGCTTTTTTGATTTTATCAGTTTGCGTTTTTTGTTCTTGTGATTTTTGAGTTGGTTTTTTGTCAGTTTGTTTGGTTATATCAGGGTAAAAATCAGGATGATTGTCTACATACTGTTTTAAATTTATAGCTGTTTTTTTAGCAATCACATCTAAGATTTTACCTTGTTCTTTACTGCTTAAATTGATTTTAATAACCTGATTTGCTCCAATTTCTTTGGCATATTTATCTTTAGATAAATCCATTTTGGTGAAATCTTGAGGATTTAAATCTGCAATTGCTGCCAAAATACCTTCATTAATGGCCTCATAAATGACATCTGTGGGAATTTTTTGACTGAGTGTTGGCGGCAATGCAAAGGTCATTCGTCCATCAGCAACCTCGTTAGGTAGCGGTGCATTTTTTGGATTGATTAAAGCAACAACGGGTAGAAGTGCGGATACATCTGCGTTAATTGCCCCTTGTTTAAAATCAAATTCTATTGGCAACTGTATAGACTGTTTGGCAGTTGCAGATTCATAATCCAATGACACCAAACCAGTTGCCACTTTCGCCTTTGGATTATGATGCCAAAGTCCTGTTGTTACTGTATGATTGTTTTGATAAATGTTTTGGGCGTGAATTTGTTCAGGTGTCTTTTTAGCATGATTTAGCATACTTGAAATCACATTTTTTAGAAAACCATCATAAAGTTCATCTTTAGTAGTTTGTTTTTGTCCTTCACTCTCCTTCATCTCTTTGTACAAAGTAAGCCATCCTGACAGTCCGCGATATTTATAATAATCCTTTAAATAATCAACGCCTTCGCTACGAATATAAGCATCTACCTCATACAAACGTTCCCTCGCATCAGAAAAAGTTTCTAATGTTTGCTCTTCATTATCGATAGCTGTCCCTGCACATGTGGCATAATCAACATAACTTTGTAAAAATTCATCAGCATTATAAGTATAATTTTTACCCAATTTGCGTAAGGCTGCTTGTCTATCTATGGACGACTGAGAACATTGTTTAATTTTACTGGTAGTGTCCAAAAATTCTTTAGTATATCCATTTTTGGTGTAACTTGATGGTTCAAGAATTTGTGTAATATCAAATTGGTCTCTACATCTTACAAAGTTATAATGCACCGCATCATACTTTTCAAGTGATTCATCTTCCAGTGTTTTTGGTTGACGTCCTGGTTTCATAATATCTGCCAAACCTGTCTTATATTCAGCTAAACAACTGGTCAGATGATGAATATCATTCACCTGATAACCTTGGGCTTGTTTTAAAAGCTGATTGGCAGTTTTGGTCACAGCTTTTTGACACTGATTCAGTTCTTTTTGAGCTTGTTGGATTTTCTTATCTTTATTGTCAATATTTGGATTGCCTGACACAGCAGCGTCCACGCTGTAACTAGCATCATAAACACAAAAGCGAATGTCTGTATCTAAAGAGTTAATTTTTTCATTGATTTGAGCATAATCCTCCCCCATACCCACCTGTCTAGTCACCGTTTTGGGGCTGCGCTCCAACATTTCGTCATCATAGCGCAAATAAGGCAACTGACTTTTATCATGAGCAGACTCACTGGCTTCTTCCAATAAATCATCTTTATCTGATATTAAATTTTCAGTTGGCAAATAATCATCTTGGCTACGAAACCCTTTGCTATCAATGCTATTTTTGTTTCGGCGATATTCTCGCACTTTGATAACGCTTGTCCAGATGCTATCAGCATTTTTATCCACACTATCCTTGGTGTATAAAGATGACATTTGGTAATAGTAATTTGAAACAGCAAAACGCTCATTATGTAAATGTTCATCTAGCGCCTGTAGAACCGATGTTTTTGCAGAATCCGCTTGTTTATAATCAAAAAATAAATCTTTGGCGCTGTCTGGAATCACATTATCAGTATAATGATTGATTGCTATTTGTTCGTTTTTAATACTTTGACAGGCTGTCAGCATCAGCACAGCAATCATCATCACACCATATTTTAGGCTAAATTTTGAGACAAGCATAAGATTTCCTTGCAATTTTATTGGTGTTAAACTTTACAGATTATACACAAAAAGCCTATTAAAACCTAGTTTTTTAATCTGAATTTTTCAGGGTATCATCACAAATCTCTAAAAAAAACACCACCCAAATTTAGGGTGGTGTTTTTATCAAAAAAGCAATTATTTAATGCGCATATCGCCTGTTTCCACAAAACGCTGATGCCATGACAAGGCTTCAAGTAGTAGATGTGGGGTGTGGATACCGCCTGATTTTGTGCTTGCTTTTTCAGCACGCTCATAATAATCACGTAACATATCGCGATAATCAGGATGTGAGCAGTTTTCAATGATTAATTTAGCACGCTGACGTGGTGATTTGCCACGTAAGTCCGCCATACCCTGTTCAGTGATGATAAACATAACATCGTGTTCAGTATGGTCGTGGTGCGATACCATCGGTACGATGGCGGAAATTGCTCCATTTTTAGCAGTTGATGGGCTAACAAACATGGAGAAAAAACCATTACGTGTAAAATCGCCACTACCACCAATACCATTCATCATCTTAGTGCCCATGATATGTGTAGAATTGACGTTACCATAAATGTCTGCCTCAATCATGGCATTCATGCCAATAATACCCAAACGGCGAATCAGTTCTGGGCTGTTGGTAATTTCCATAGGGCGTAGGACAATCTTGTCACGTAAAAATTCAATATTGTCGTTAAAACGTTGTAAAGCATCTGGACTAAATGACAATGCTGTTGCTGAGGCTGACTTCATCTTACCTGCAATAATAAGGTCAAGCATTCCGTCTTGAAGTACTTCGGTATAGCCTGTCAAATCTTCAAACGGTGCATCTAATAAGCCCGCCAAAACAGCATTGGCAACATTACCAACACCTGATTGCAATGGCAATAGATTTTTTGGTAGACGACCTGCTTTTACTTCATGGCTAAAAAAGTCAATAATTTGAGCAGCAATGCGTTTTGATGTTTCATCTGGATCGGCAAATTTGCTATTGCGGTCGCTTGCATTTGTAAAGACGATTGCCACAATTTTATCCAAATCACATTCCAAATAAGGGCTACCAATACGGTCAAACGCTTGAGTGACTGGAATAGCCTTACGATGCGGAGGTGTGCCAACATCAAAATAAATATCATGCATGCCTTCTAAAAGTTCATTTTGGGCAGTATTCACCTCAATGATGACTTTTTTAGCAGCTTTTAAAATTTCATTATTATGACCAATACCCATGGATGGAATGATTTTGCCATCTTCGGTAATGCCTGTTGCCTCAATAATCGCCACATCCATATCGCCATAAAATCCTTGACGAATTTGCTGTTCAACGTGTGATAAATGCATGTCCTGATATGCGATATTACCCACATTGATGTTATTTCTTAAAGTTGGATCAGATTGAAAAGGCGAACGAAAACTCAAGGCTGAAGCCTCAGCCAATACACCATCACATTCGGGGGCGGTTGATGCACCTGTTACCATGCGAATGGCAAACTCTTTACCCTCTACGTGATGAGCTTTAGCACGGTTTGCAATCGCTGTTGGCAAAGCCTTTGGGTAACCTGCGCCTGTAAAACCACTAATTCCAACAAGCATGTCATGCCCAATAAATTCTGCCGCTTGCTCAGCAGTCATTACTTTTTCGCGAAGTCCTAGATGTTTGATACGTTCAATAGACATAATGATATTTCCTATATATTACACAGGGGTATGATACAGATTTATGACCAGCCAAAACAGTCAAAAATTTTTTTGATTGTATCATAACTTTTTGCAAAAAAATAATTAAATCGTAAAAATCTTAATCTGTAATTAAAACGATTTTTCAAAACTGATAAAAACTTGATTTTTTTGAGTGCTATACATTGAAGGAATATTACTGTTGGTTTTTTTGTATTGGTAATTGATACGTGGAGTCACACCAAAAAAATACCAATCGCGCTTCCAAAGCGCAATATTGAGTAAGAATTCATCATCTTTTCGCACGACATCCAAAGGGATAATACCACCAATCACGGCTTTATCTTGATATTGGCGTTTTCCAAAATTTACCCCAATACGACTGGAAACACCCTTCCCCCATTCCTGTCCTACCCCCATACGCATGGCTTGATAATGATAAGTCTGATTTTTTTCTTGTGTATTTTCTTGACTGACATCTGCTCCAAAATATACATAACGTTTGGCATTCACAAGCCATAAATAGGTTGCTGATAGTAAACGACTGTTGCCATTTAGCTGATGATAATCGTCATAGTTGTTTTTAGTATATTCTAAAGCTGTTGATAGCTGATGAGATGATGATAACCAGTGAGTATATTCACCTCGCACACCATACGATGATTTGTAGCTTTGATTGGCATAAGAACGTTTCTCATAAAATGGTAAGACCGCCCAACGGTTTTGGTCATTTTGATATAAATAACCTAATGAAGTACGATTAATAATGTCATTATAATCCTGATTATCCCAATAATATTTACTTATCAAATCATTTTCTGCGCGTACATAATGGTTACCCGATAAATTAAAATCTTTTTGAATATCCAATCCAAAAGAAACACCTGTTGCTGACTGCGGAAACATTTGTTGGCTTTTTTTAAAGGGTGTATCACCAATAAAAGGGGCGTGATTGGCGTTGTTAATATTATTATCATTCAAATAACTTAACGATAGGTTAATTTGAATTTGGCTTTGTTTTTGGATAGCATTTAGATATAAATCTGATAACTTTTGCACAAGCTCAGGCGGATTTTCACTTTTAACCTTTTCAAATTGACTTTTGGCAGCAATCATTTGTTTATCATCAAACAACACTTTGGCAAGCTCAAAGCGAATTGCATTAAGTGATGGGTTATCTGATAAAATTTTGCGATAAATTCTAATTGCCTGTTTTAACTGTAAACGCTTTTCATATAAAACTGCTTGTGCGTATTGCACCATAATTTTATCAGCATTAGGCAATTCTTGATATTGTGATAATAGCTGTTGAATAACTCTATCATCTTTTTGTAAAATTGCTTGACCCAAACGATGTTCAATATCATCATTACTTGTATCAATATGATTGTATATGTTGGTGATATTTTGGGTTTTAATGGATTGTTTAGGGGCAATTGGCAAAGCAATTTTAGTATTATCATCTAAATTTGGCAACGTATCTGCATAAGCGGATAGTAGTAAGGTGGGGTAGATTAGTAATAAAGCAGCTTTCATTGGGTATTCCGATGGTGTAGAACTGATAAAAACAAAACCCTTTTTAAGGGTTTTGTTTGGTTGTATTGTCCGATATCAAGATTATTCTACTTTTTTAGCACTAAAAACCGCACCCAAGTCTACTGATGCAACTGCTACTTGACCCGCAAGCTCTCTAGCACCTTGACCCATAAATTTACCATCATAAGTTCCTGCATAATCTCCAATAGCTGCCTTGCCATCAAATGCCAGTGCGCCATCAGCATTGCGAATACTGGTCTCAAGTAGACTAATCGTTGCTTGACCATTAGAGATATTGCCTGAGATTTTTTTGGTATCAAAATCAGCAGTCATATTCACTACTGCTTGCGATGGACCATCACCTCCATAGCGATTACTATTTCTATCGGCAACCATAAAACCTTGACCAACATATTCCGCTTGTCCTTTTAGTGTCTCCAGCTCATTAGCATTGGTAGCTTTACCACCATACGTATAAAGATAATCTGGTTTCCACCAACCCTCACTATCAACACTGATAAGAGCAATGGCAGAATTTGATAAATGATTGCTATAGATTTGATAAGTTAGGTCTTTCTTTTTAATTGAGTCGCTAACTTGCACCCCTGAGTTATCCATAACTAAAATAGAATACATTGGATCGCTGACTTGTCCTTTATCATCAGTGGTTTTAGCTAGTAAATCTTTAAAATTATTCGCAGCTGCTAACCGATTAGCAAAATAACTGTTATGATATGTGAAGTCTTTTGGCTGGATAAATTCAGCTTTTGCCTTAGCTTCAGCTTCTAAACGAGCTTT
>NZ_JBUXLH010000017.1:0-43446 GCF_055193055.1 Moraxella sp. I5G
GTGTTATTAACGGTTGTTTTATTGCCTTAATTGGTTTTGGGGGTTAGGAGATTTTATGCTAGAATGTTTGAAATTTGAGCGAAACTCATTTATATGAAACAAAAATTTAATAAATTTTCAATATATAATCAAAGTTGCTTAAAACAACAAAGTGCTTTTACGTTATTTGAGCTAATAGTAACAGTTGCTATCATAACAACTTTGAGTCTAATTGCAATGCCGATGGTACGAAAATATTTGCAGGATTCAGAGGCTACCCATGTAAAGCAAATTTTAGCGATAGTAACAAAAGAAGCACAGCTTCTTAGTTTTTCATATAGAACTAATTTAATAGTTTGTCCGGCAGATAATAACAATCAATGTAATCGTATGGCAAAGGACAAGATTATTATTTTTACTGATCGCGATAATAATCAACGTTTTGATGGTAATGAGGAATTAGTTAAAGAATACCCTTTAGGAATTAAGTATGGTAATTTTGAAATGCGTATGTCATTACATCGTCATTATATGAAGTATTTTGGCGATTCAGGGCATCCAAGAGGGCATTTTGGTCATTTTTTATATTGTTCACCATCATCAACGCCAAAATCAAGCTATAAGATTGTTGTCAGTCATATAGGTTATGTGTCAGAACAGCGAGGTTGTTTATAAATAATAAAGTTAACTTAAAAATTTATTGTAATAGATAATATACAAGGCAACTTGGATAAAACATGGCACAAAAACCACAGTAAGCAAACTAGCTTTGTAAAAATTGCTAAACACAGCTATTTTATGTTTCATGAAGATAATTATTTGGTATATTGATAAATATTAAGTTTAACCAAGAAATGTTATTAGTAACATTAAAAATTGAATAAAGTTTTTATTTGAATTATAAATCAGGATTAAGATTGCTATTTAAATGAGTATAAGCATAGTTACTACTTTGTATATAAAGCAAGATAAGTTTTTTTGCAAAAAGATTAAAAAATATTTAGTTTTAGTAAATACAAACTACATTATACAAATTATAATAATTTAGAATTAGAATGGTTCCTATTACTTCCAGGTTGTTATGTATGAACATTTACAGTTATTTGGATGGGCGTCATGAATGGATTTTGTCTATACATATAAGTAACTGCAAATTTACAAATATATACAAAAATAGACAATTTAGCTTAAAAAATACTAAAGAAAAACCCAAATGACGACTTACTACGCCCATTCCGTGCAAGACAAATTCGGCAACGTCTTACCTTACGAACATTGGCAAACCTTGCAAAGCCATTCGGTAAATGTTGGTGAAATGGCGGCGGAGTTTGCTCGGGTATTCGGTGCGCAGGAAATTGCCTACCAGACGGGACAGCTTCATGACTTAGGGAAATATTCGGAAGCCTTTAATCACCGATTGCATGGCGGTCCTCCAGTTGATCATGCCACCGCCGGAGCAAAGATTGCGGTGGAACGCTGGGGAAATGTGATCGGCAAGCTGATGGCGTTTTGCATTGCGGGGCATCATGCCGGATTGGCAAATGGAAACGGTGAAGGCGATAACCGCCGCACATTAAAACAGCGTTTGGCGTTGCAATTTGGCGCAGATATTCCTGCCCTTGATAACTTTTGGCAACAAGAAATCAAGCTCCCCCAAAACCTGTTCGCACCGCCACTCAAAGCCGACGCGCATCATCCTTTTTTCTCCTACGCCTTCTTCACCCGAATGCTCTATTCCTGCTTGGTGGATGCTGATTATCTTGACACCAAAGCCTTTTATTTAAACCTAGAAAACAAAGCCAGTGAGCGCGGCGGTTATCCCAAGTTAAACGCCTTACAACACAATTTCAATCAATTCATCAACGATTTCAGACGACGTATCGCCCAAGCTCCAGAGCAAACCGAAGCCGAAAAACGCAATGCCGCCTTAAACCGCCTGCGCAGCGAAATTCTCGATTACGCCGTAGAACAAGCGGCACAACCGCAAGGGCTGTTCATGCTCACTGTGCCGACCGGCGGCGGCAAAACGTTCACTTCCATGGCATTCGCGCTGGAACACGCCAAACGGCATGGTATGCGGCGCGTGATTTACGTCATCCCGTTCACCAGCATCATCGAACAAAACGCCGCCGAATTTCGCAAAGCCTTTGGCGAATTGGGCGAACAAGCCGTGTTGGAACACCACAGCACCTTCGACGACGGCAAATTACAAGGCGACGCCACCAAAGACAAATTGCGCCTTGCCTCGGAAAACTGGGACGCGCCGATTGTCGTGACCACCGCCGTGCAATTCTTCGAATCCCTCTTCGCCGACCGCTCCTCGCGCTGCCGCAAGCTGCATAACATCGCAGGCTCCGTCATCATCCTCGACGAAGCGCAAATGCTGCCGCTCAATCTTTTACTGCCCATCATGCAAGCCATCAAAGAATTGGCGCAAAACTACCGCTGCAGCGTCGTCATGTGCACCGCCACCCAGCCAGCCGTGCAAGCCGAAAACGGCTTCTATCGCGGCTTTGAAAACGTGCGCGAAATAGCCCCAAAACCGACCGCACTTTTCGACAAACTGCGCCGCACCACCGTGCACCACATCGGCACACAAACCGACGCCGACCTGCTCGCCAAACTTGCCGAACACCCGCAAATGCTCGTCATCGTCAACAACCGCCGCCACGCTCGCAGCCTGTACGACCAAGCCAAACACCTTGACAGCACGTTCCATCTGACCACCTTAATGTGCGCCAAACACCGCAGTCAAAAGCTCGATGAAATCCGAGGTCGCCTGAAAAATGGCGAACCCTGCCGCGTCATCGCCACCTCCTTAATCGAAGCCGGCGTTGATGTGGATTTTCCGCTGGTGATGCGAGCCGAAGCTGGTTTAGACAGCGTTGCGCAAGCTGCAGGACGCTGCAACCGCGAAGGAAAAAGGCTACCTGAAAACAGCTTTGTCTGGATATTCGCGCCCGAAGATAAATGGAAAGCCCCGCCTGAACTTGCCGCCCAAGCCGCCGTTATGCGCCTGACCGCCGACAGCTTTTCAGACGACCTCTTATCCACCCCAGCCGTCGCCGCCTACTTCGCCGAGCTTTATCAATTAAAAGGCAGCGAACTGGACAATAAAAAAATTCTGAAAATGCACAACGATACAGGACAAAGCCTCGATTTTCCCTTCCAAACCATTGCCGACAAATTCCGCATGATCGAAAGCCATATGCAGCCGCTGATTATTCCGTTCGATGTTGATGCCGAAAACCTCATTAGCAGCCTGCACCACGCCGACCACATCGGCGGACTCTTACGCAAACTGCAACCTTACACCGTCCAAATCCCCGAAAAGGCCCTAGCCGCCTTGTATAAAGCAGGGCGTATCGAACCGATAAACGAGAAAAACTTCGGCAAACAGTTTTATACGCTGATCGGGCTGGATTTGTATGATGACGTGGCGGGGTTGAGTTGGGAGGATGTGGAGTTTTTGAAAGGGGAGAGTTTGGTGTTTTAAAAGCTATCAATATTTCCTCCAGAATGATACTATCTTGCGCCATATTTATATGGCCAGTTAGATTTTAACAATAGGAGTTTTAATGAAATTAATTCAGAGCAAACTTGACTTAATTAATAAAACAAGAACCAGTAGATTACCTTGGAAAGGACAATTTTCCCCCCAGTTTATTGAATATTTATTGAGTGAGTTTAAGGAAGCAAATTATATTTACGACCCATTTTGTGGTAGTGGTACTGTGCTTTTTGAATCTGCCATTTTAGGAAAAAAAGCTATTGGCTCAGAAATAAATCCTGCCGCCTGGTGTTTAAGTGCTCTTTCAGAAAAAACAAGCTTATCTGAAATACAAGAAATTAAAGAACAAATAATACAATTACAAAAGGCTCAAGATTTAATTGGATATGTAAAAGATATTTCCTTAAATAAAAGTATTAATTTATTAACAAAAAGGATACTGCATACAATAATTTTATTATCTATGGGAAACTCTAAAGAAATTAAAAACAAAAATTATAACAAAGCAATATCTTTAGTTGAAAATTTAATATTAGATAGCAACATGTATTTAGGAACGTCTAAATGTAATTTAGAAGATGCTAGATATTCAGAGGTAGATGAAAAAAGTATAGATTTAGTGATTACATCACCACCATATATTAATGTTTTTAATTATCATCAAAACTATAGGCATGCTATGGAATTATTAGGTTGGCGTCCTTTAGAGGCTGCAAAAGGAGAGATTGGGGCTAATAGAAAATTTAGACAAAATAGATTTCTAACGGTGATTCAGTATGCTATAGATATGGGACTAATTTTAAATCAATTATTAAGAGTTACTAAGATAAACGGAAACGTTGTACTTATAATTGGAAGAACATCTTCTGTTTTAGGACAGCAATTCTCTAATTCTGGAATTATTTTAGATATGATTAAAGAGTCTAATATATTTATAATAGACAATATATACGAAAGATCTTTCATGAATAATTATGGAAAAACTATTACTGAGGATGTTTTAGTATTAAAAAGAAATGAAAGTAATAATATTATAAATAAGGATGTTTCAAGAAGTATAGCTGAAAGATACCTAAAAGATATAAAAACTAATAATGAAGAAACAGGAGTATTATTGAAATTAGCTATCGATAAAATAGACACCATAAACGAATCAGAGAAGGTTTTTATATCCAACCCTATTTTACAATAAAAGGAATCTATTATGAATATCCATAATACATCTCACGGTAGCAAATTATTAGCTTTATTAGATAATAAAAAATTACCAATGTCTGATAAATCTAAGGTTTGCGCTGCCATAGAATTTTATAAACAATGGTTACATGATCTTAGTTCATTAAAAAGTGAATATCTATTAATAGATATGGTTAAAAAGCTAAATGAATATAAAAATTATATAGATATCGAACTTATATTTAAATCTGAAAATGATTTCCTATATAGACAAAATGGTCAATTAAAATTATCTAACAGTATTCTGGAGGAATTTTTACCATTTTTGTTTGATCCCCGTTTAATACCTGGTTTAAAAAATTTTAAAAATCTCAGATCAGGTTCTATATCATCTTTTTCAGGGTTGAGTTTTGGCCCAGTCTATTTACCTACTAGCCAAAAAGTTAGTTTAAAAGTAAAAGATCAAGATTTTTCAGTAGCGCAAAAACATAGAATACAAATTTGTAGTGTAGATGAAAATGATAAGAGTGCTACAAATAATCTATTCTCTTCTGATTTTTATATTTCTTATTTTGCTGCTGAAATTAAAACAAATCTTGATAAAACAATGTTTCAAGAAGCAAGTCAAACTGCCGCAGAACTAAAAACTTCTATTCCATCATCAAAGTATATACTTGCATGTGAATTTTTAGATATGACTCCAATATCTACTAAGTTAACTGCTATAGATGAGGTAATTATTTTAAGGAAAACAAAACGGATTCCCTCTTATAAGCGTAGCGATTTCAGTACTTATTCTGGAAGGCAATCAGCTCTCAATTTATACCAAGATTTTATTGAGCAAAATCCTTTATCTGTTGATGGATTTGAAAGAATATTAATACATTTGAGACAGGTTTTCCCAGAACAAAATAATGAGTCAATAGATGCTATTCTTAATAGAGGTTATTTTTAATATATAGATAATAGAAATAAATTAAATTGTTCCATCCCAAAAGGAGAACCAAATGAACCAAATCCGCCTACACGTTTGGGGCGATTATGCCTGTTTTACCCGTCCGGAGATGAAGGTGGAGCGGGTGTCTTATGATGTCATCACGCCGTCGGCGGCGCGCGGGATTTTGGCTGCGGTGCATTGGAAGCCGGCGATTCGCTGGGTGATAGACCGCATTTATGTGTTAAAGCCGATTCGGTTTGAGTCGGTGCGGCGTAATGAGTTGGGCGGCAAGATTTCGGTAGGTAAGGTCAGCGGTGCGATGAAGCGCAAGAGCGTTGCCGATTTATATACGCTGATTGAAGACGACCGCCAGCAGCGCGCGGCGACGGTGCTTAAAGATGTGGCTTATGTGATTGAAGCTCATGCGGTGCTGACGGCAAAAGCGGGGGCAGATGAGACTGTTACCAAGCATATTGAGATGTTCAAACGCCGTGCGAAAAAAGGGCAATGCTTTCAGCAGCCTTGTTTGGGCGTGCGTGAATTTCCTGCCGATTTTGCGTTGATTGACGAAGACGAGCCGCTGCCGCCGTCGGCATTATCGGAAAACGAGGCAAACCGCGATTTAGGCTGGATGCTGCACGATATTGATTTTGACCACGGCAACACGCCGCATTTTTTCCGCGCACAAATGAAAGATGGCGTGATTGATGTGCCGCCGTTTTATGCCGAGGAGGTGAAAGCATGATTCTTGCGTCCCTTGCCCGCTATTACCGCCGTTTGGCAGCAAAAACCGATGAAATGGGCAACCCGAAAGTGCCGCCTTATGGCTTTAGCGAGGAGAAAATCGGCTGGATTTTGGTGTTGGATAAAGAAGGTCGTCTGAAAACCGTTGTGCCGAATCTGACTGCCGATAAAAAGCCGCAGCCGAAGCTGATGAGCGTGCCGCGCCCTGAAAAACGCACGTCGGGCATCAAGCCGAATTTTTTGTGGGATAAAACCGCCTACGCACTTGGCGTGGAAGCCAATAAAAACAAAGCCGAAGCAAAAGAAAAACCGTTTACGTCGTCTGAAAAAACTTTTGAAGCCTTCAAGCAATACCATCTCGATTTACTACAAAACAGCGAAGATGAAGGCTTGCAAGCCTTGTGCCGTTTTCTACAAAACTGGCAGCCTGCACATTTCGCCGCCGAAAATCTGCCTGCCGAAATGCTCGATGCCAACATCGCATTTTCTCTTGAAAAATCGACCGCACTTATCCATAAACGCGAAGCCGCGCAAACCTTATGGGCAGGCTGCCTGAAAAGCGACGAGGCGCTTGAGGGCTTGTGCTTGATTAGTGGCGATACTGCCCCGATTGCGCGGCTGCATCCGGCGATTAAAGGTGTGTTTGGCGGGCAAAGCTCCGGCGGCTCGATTATTTCGTTTAACAAAGAAGCCTTTGCCTCTTTCGGCAAGGAGCAAGGCGCAAATGCGCCTGTTTCCGAACAATCCGCGTTTGCCTACACCACCGCGCTGAACTATCTGTTGCGCCGCGAAAATAATCACTGCTTGACCATTGGCGATGCCAGCACAGTCTTTTGGGCGGAAGCGGACGATAACGCTACGGCGCAGGCTGCCGAGGGCTTCTTCGCACAAGTGTTCACGCCGCCGGATGATGAACAAGAAAGTGCCAAAATTTTTAATGTATTAGAACAAATCGGCAAAGGTTGCCCGCTGCAAGAAATTGCGCCCGAACTATCTCCCAATACCCATTTTTACATCTTAGGGCTTGCCCCTAATGCCGCGCGGATTTCTGTTCGCTTTTGGCTGGACACTACCTTTGGGCAGCTGGCGGAAAATTTGGCGCAGCATTGGAAGGATTTAGCCCTTGAGCCTTGCGCATGGAAAACGCCGCCGTCTATTTGGCGACTTTTATTGCAAACTGCCGTGCTGGGCAAAAGCGAAAACATCTCGCCCGTATTGGCAGGTGAAATGACTCGCGCCGTGATTTGCGGCACGCCGTATCCCTTGAGTTTACTGTCGCAACTGATTACCCGAATCCGCGCCGACGGCGATGTAAACGGCTTGCGCGTGGCAATGATGAAAGCCGTATTAGAGCGGCGTTTTAGAAAAGGTTTTATCGAAGAAGGAGTTCCTATGAGTTTGAACAATGAAAGCCCGAATCGCGCCTATCTTTTAGGGCGGCTGTTTGCCGTGTTGGAGCGCATTCAATATCAGGCGTTGGGCGAATTAAACGCCGGTATCGCCGACCGCTATTACGGCTCTGCATCTGCCGTGCCGTTTTCGGTTTTTCCTCGCCTTTTGTCGGGTGCAAAACACCATTTATCGCGCTTGCGTAAAGACAAAGCCGGTATGGCGGTGAATTTGGATAAAGATTTGGGCGAAATCATTGCCAAACTGCCCGAAACCTTTCCGCGCCATTTGAGCATTGACGAGCAAGGCCGCTTCGCCATCGGCTATTACCACCAAAAACAAAGCTATTTTGCTAAAAAAGAAACCGCTGAAACTATTGAAAACTAAGGAGCCAGAAAATGTCTGCCATTCAAAACCGCTATGAATTTGTTTACTTTTTTGACGTAACCAACGGCAACCCCAACGGCGATCCCGATGCGGGCAATATGCCGCGCCTCGATCCCGAATCCAGCAAAGGTTTGGTAACTGATGTCTGCCTGAAACGCAAAATTCGTAATTTTGTCGAAATCAGCAGCGAAAACAAAGCCGGTTACGAAATCTATGTCAAAGAAAAAAGCGTGTTAAACCTGCAAAACAAACGCGCTTATGAAGCACTCGGCATTGAGTCAGAAGCCAAAAAACTGCCTAAAGACGAAGCCAAAGCCCGCGACATTACCGCTTGGATGTGCAAAAACTTCTTTGATATCCGCACCTTCGGCGCCGTGATGACCACTGAAGTCAACAGCGGACAAGTGCGCGGTCCGGTACAACTGGCGTTTGCCCAATCCATCGACCCGATTGTACCGCTGGAAGTTTCCATCACCCGCATGGCAGTAACCAACGAAAAAGACTTGGAAAAAGAACGCACTATGGGGCGCAAATACATCGTTCCGTACGCGCTCTACCGCGTGCACGGCTTTATCTCCGCCAATCTTGCCGCCAAAACCGGTTTTTCAGACGACGACTTAGCCAAACTCTGGCAAGCCCTGACGCTGATGTTTGAACACGACCGCTCCGCCGCCCGTGGCGAAATGGCAGCGCGCAAACTGATTGTTTTCAAACACGACAACTCACTCGGCAGCCAGCCTGCACATAAACTGTTTGACGCCGTGAAAGTTGAACGCGTAAACGGCGAATCAGGTACGCCGGCAAGCGGTTTTGGCGATTACAAAATCAGCGTGGTTTCAGGCGGCCTAAATGGCGTGAGTGTGGAAGAGTTGCTGTAAAAAAACTTAAAAAGATGACCGCACTTTTAACCGAAAGCCAAGGGGAAAATCAGGACACGCGCCTGATTCCCCTTTCTGCCTTGCAACACTATGCCTTCTGCCCGCGTCAATGCGCGTTGATTCACAACGAGCAGGCGTGGGCGGAGAACTATTTAACCGCGCAGGGCAAGGCGCTGCATGAGCGGGTGGATTCGGGCGAGCCGGAAACGCGCAAGGGCGTGCGTTTCGAGCGAACGGTGCATGTATCGGCGGAGAAGCTGGGCATCAGCGGCGTGTTGGATTTGGTGGAAGTGGAAACGAAAACAGGCCGTCTGAAACCCGTGGAATACAAACGCGGCAAGCCCAAACCTGATCCAATGGACGAAATCCAGCTTTGCGCCCAAGGCTTGTGCCTAGAAGAAATGACAGGGCAAACCGTCTCTGAGGGCGCACTGTGGTATATGCAAACCCGCCACCGCGTCCCCGTCGTGTTTTCAGACGGCCTGCGCGCCCAAACACTCGCCACCATCACCGCCGTCCGCGAACTTTTAAACAGCGGCCAAACTCCGCCACCCGACTACGACAAACGCTGCAAAGCCTGCTCACTGGTGGAGATTTGCCAGCCGGAGTTGTTGGGAAAACGGGATAGGAGTGTGGGGTATGTGGAGGGGTTGTTTGGGGAGTGAGAAATTCTATATTTGCAATACCTTGTAGATTATTCTAAGTAATCATCAGCTTAATTAAGGAGCTTAATATGTCTTTAAATAGAATCGAAATTTTAGGTTATAGAGGATTTCAAGAAAAACAAGAAATTAAATTTGCTGTACCTAGAAAAATAGAAGAACAATCTGATTTTGGTCAAAATGGTTTGATTAAAGGAAGTGGACTTACAATTATTACAGGAGCGAATAATTCTGGTAAATCATCTATTATTGAATGTCTTAAGGCTAGAGAGGGGTACAATCCACCAAGTTTTCCTAATGGAGTACGAAACGCTTTGGTAGAAGAGGTTTTAATCAAATATTACTTTAAAGATGGGGATGAGGTTCTAAAATCTGTACGAAAGGGATCTAGTGAAACCGAATATTCAAGAAAGGCTGATAAAAAATTTTTTGTAGTTCCATCAAGAAGGGCTTTTGAACCATATTTTGGAAAGTCTAAGATAGACAGGGATTCTTATATTTTACAAACAGGATTCCAAGCTAGAAGAAGAGCTATGCTTGATCAGTTTTCATATAGATTATTTGCTATAGAAAAAAATGCAGATACAAAAACAAAATTTGATAGTATTTTAGAAAAAATTTTAGGCTTTAAGCCAGAATGGGCTATTGATCAAAATGAAGAGTCTCAATATTTTTTAAAATTTATTTCTGGAAGAAATAGTCATTCCAGTAATGGCATGGGAGAAGGAATAGTCAGTATTTTTGTTATTGTGGATGCGCTTTATGACTCTAAACCAGGGGATATAATTATTATAGACGAACCAGAGCTTTCTTTACATCCGTCACTACAAAAACGCCTAAATAAACTATTTATTGAATATTCTAAAGATAGACAAATTATTATTTCAACACACTCCACTTATTTTATTGATATTGATGCTTTGTCAAATGGTGCTGCTTTGGTTAGGGTTACTTCTGGTGAAGAAGGTACTAAAATTTACCAATTATCTGATAGCTCAAAGAACTTAATTTCTAATCTAGCAAAGGGAAATTTATATAATCCACATACTTGGGGATTAGATGCTCGAGAATTCTTTTTTCAGGAAGATGGCATCATTCTTGTTGAAGGGCAGGAAGATGTTCTTTTATATCCTGAAATTGCTAAGCAATTAGGAAAAGAAATCCAAGGAAGTTTTTTTGGATGGGGTGCAGGGGGAGCTGATAATATTCCACATTTATGTAGCATTGCAAAAGATTTAGGGTTTAAAAGAGTGGCTGCTATTTTAGATGGAGATAAAAAAGACTGTTTTGAAGATTTGAAAAATAATTTTTCTGAATATCATTTTGAAATCATTCCTGCTGATGACATCAGAACAAAGCCTGCCCGCAAGGCGAATCTTGAAAAACCAGGTTTATTAGATAAAGGTAAAGATAAAGATCTAGTTCTTCAAAGTAAGTATTTTGAAGCAATGAATAGTATAGTTGATAACTTAAATTGCTATTTGCAAGATGAAGGTACGCATTGCTAGGTTATCTGCTTTTTATTCTATGCCACCTGAAGTCTGATTTTTTCAGACGACCTTAGAAGCCGCTAATAAATAAAATGCGTGCGTGGCTTGCTATAAGCATAGAGTAGGATGGGCATTTATGCCCATCCTACGGGAACTATGGTAAAACTTTTTTCAGACAGCCTAAACAACAAGCCGTTTTAAAAAAGCACGGTCAAAACCCAAGGAGTCTTCCCATGCGCAAACTGCAAAACACGCTCTACATCACCACTCAGGGCAGCTATCTGCATAAGGAGCGGGAGACGCTGGTGGTGGAGCAGGAGCGTAAGAAGGTGGCGCAGTTGCCGGTGCATTCCATCGGGCATATTTTCTGCTTTGGGAATGTGCTGGTGTCGCCGTTTTTGCTGGGGTTTTGCGGTGAAAATAATGTGAATTTGGCGTTTTTTACCGAAAACGGACGTTTCTTGGGACGGCTTCAAGGGCGGCAGAGCGGCAATGTGCTGTTGCGTCGAGCGCAGTATCGGGTGTCGGAGCAAAATCCCGTGCCGATTGCGCGCAATATCATTGCGGCGAAGATTCAGGCGAGTAAGCGGGTGCTTCAGCGACAGATTCGCAATTATGGTGAGAATGCGGCGATTCAAAGTGCGGTCGATGCTTTGAATATTTCGCTGCGGCAGTTGAAGGGCGCGGCGGAGCTGGGCGTGGTGCGCGGTATTGAAGGCGACGCGGCGGCGCGTTATTTCGGCGTATTCGGGCAGCTTTTGAGCGAGAAAAGCGGCTTTACTTTTGACGGGCGCAACCGCCGTCCGCCTAGAGACGGAGTAAATTCGCTGTTGTCGTTTGTATACAGCATCTTGGGCAAGGATATCAGCGGCGCGCTGCAAGGAGTGGGGCTCGATCCGCAGGTGGGTTTTCTGCACGCCGACCGACCGGGGCGCGACAGTTTGGCGCAGGATATTTTGGAAGAATTTCGCGCGTGGTGGGCAGACAGGCTGGTGTTGTCGCTGATTAACCGCGGGCAAATTAAACCGCAGGATTTTGTTACCGAGGCAAGCGGCGCGGTGAGCCTGAAAGCCGATGCACGTAAGCTGTTGTTCCAAGCTTTGCAGGCGAAAAAGCAGGAGAAAATCGTGCATCCGTTTTTGGGCGAGGAAGTGGAAATCGGACTACTGCCGTATATTCAGGCAATGCTGTTGTCACGCCATTTGCGCGGGGATTTGGCGGAATATCCGCCGTTTTTGATGAGATAGGTTTGCAGGTCGTCTGAAAACGGGCGGGACATTTTCAGACGACCTCTAAAGCAGCCTGCACATGGGAATACAAAATGCTGATGCTGATTACTTACGATATTTCGCTGGAAGACGCAGAAGGACAAGCAAGGCTGCGGCGCGTGGCAAAATTGTGTTTGGACTACGGCGTGCGCGTGCAGTATTCGGTGTTCGAATGCGACATCGCGCCCGACCAGTGGGTTGTTTTAAAAGACAAACTCTTGAAAACCTACAACCCCGAAACCGACAGCCTGCGCTTTTACCATCTGGGTAGTAAATGGCGGCGCAAAGTGGAACACCACGGCGCAAAACCAGCGGTGGATGTGTTTAAAGACGTGTTAATTATATAAAAAAGCAGACCATAAGGTCTGCCTTAATGTTCTATCTTTTTATTTTTTTCGAGCAGGACCAAGCAGCATACCCATTTGGCGACCCTCTACTTTAGGTGCCTGTTCCACAGTTGCTACATCGGCAGTATCTGTAATGATGCGCTCTAATTGCGCCTTACCAATATCTTGGTGTGCCATTTCGCGACCACGAAAACGTATAGAAACCTTTACCTTGTCCTTATCTTCTAAAAATTCCATGATTTTACGAAGTTTTACTTGATAATCTGCTTCTTCAGTGCCAGGACGTAGTTTAATCTCTTTAACTTGCGTTTGTTTTTGGTTTTTTTTGGCTTCTTTGGCTTTTTGCTTTTGGTCGTACAAATAGCGTTTATAGTCCATAACTTTACAAACAGGCGGTTTAGCATCAGGAACAATTTCCACTAAATCAAGCCCTTCATCACTGGCGGTTTTTAAGGCGGTTTTTAAGTCAACCACACCCAGTTGTTCGCCATCTTCTTTGACTAAACGCACTTCTTTGGCGCGAATATCTTCGTTAATATTTAAACGGTTTGACGGTTTAATAAGTCTTACTCCCTAAAAAATGTTGTAAACGTCATTTTACTTGTTTCTGTGATGAGTTACAAGAGAGAAATGTCAAATAATTCTCCATAATGCATTGCTTTTTTAATAATGTTGTTTTTGGTATTAGTATTTTATCATTTATAATTTGCAGGTGCGAATTATAAGAATAATTTTTTAATCTCAGATAATCTGTAAATTACTGTATTGGGCATAAATGCACTATTTGATAATTTGTATTTTAAATTGACTATTAAAAACGATATTTTAATAAGTCGTATAAATAACCATAATTTTATTATTAATAAAAAACTGATTTAAAACAACTGGTTGTATTTTTAAGAGTTTTTAAGTGCGTAACCCATCAGTGTGTTAAAATAACAACTTTATTAATTTATTGGATTGTTTATGGACTGGTCAAAAGAGCTGATAGAGTCAGCGATTTGGATAAGCAAAAGTTTGGGTATTACAGCGGTGATTTTCACGCTAGCAATGTGGCTTTTGATTCGTTTTACGCATTGGGGGCAGCAGTTTTGGGCGATGGCAAAGGGTTATTTAACGCCAAAACGCAGCATTAAACCAATTTTATTTTTTACATTTATTGTTACTTTGACGCTTCTGGAAGTACGAATTAGTTTAATTCATTCTAATTGGTATAATATCATGTACAGTTCCCTACAAGATTTAAATCAACCAGTTTTTTGGCAGCAGATGGTGGTGTTTTGTTTTATTGCTGCAGCTGCGGTTTCAAATGCATTATTAACTTATTATGCTGAACAACGATTTTGCATTAATTGGATTGAAGAGCTTAATAAAGAGCTTTTGGATAAATACATGGCAAATCAGGCTTATTATCGCACCCAGCAGATTTTTGGTGAGCTTGATAACCCTGACCAACGCATTCAGCAAGATGTGCAATCCTATGTCAAGCATTCTCTATCCTTGGCAACAGGGCTCATCTCAGCGGTCAGCTCCATTATCTCTTACACCATTTTGTTATGGGGTCTGGCAGGACCGATGAAGGTTTTGGGTGTTGAAATTCCTCATATGATGGTATTTTTAGTGTTTGGTTATGTGATTATTGCTACAGTGATTGCGTTTTGGCTAGGTCGTCCATTGATTGATTTAAATTTTGCGAATGAACGACTAAATGCTAATTATCGTTATTCTTTAATTCGCGTCAAAGAATACGCAGAAAGTATCGCCTTTTATGCAGGTGAGAAAGTAGAAAAATCATTATTATATCGCCAGTTTAATCGGGTGATTGATAATATGTGGTCAATTGTTTTTCGTACTTTAAAGTTTTCAGGATTTAACCTAATTATTACTCAAATTTCGGTGGTTTTTCCATTATTGATTCAGGTGGGACGATATTTTGCAGAGCAAATCAAATTGGGTGATTTGATGCAAACGATGCAAGTTTTTGGTCGTTTGCATGAAAATTTATCCTATTTTCGCAATGTGTATGATACGTTTGCAGAATATAAAGCGACCTTAGACCGTTTGACCAGTTTCGAAAAAGCCACTGGCGCCATCAGTGAAAACAAAACAATTATTAATCATCATGACACTGATGTGATTTTTAAAGATTTAACCATTAAAACACCACTTGATACCATATTGATAGAAAAGTTGAATTTAAGCCTACCCAAAGGCTCAAGTTTGCTGATTCAAGGAAAATCTGGCTCGGGTAAAACCACGCTTTTGCGAACAGTAGCAGGTCTTTGGATTTACTCAGAAGGTGTGGTTATGCGTCCAACCAATGCTTTATTTTTATCGCAAAAACCCTATCTGCCACAAGGTCGATTGATTGATACTATCTATTACCCAAACATTGCTCCAGATGCACATGATGAGATAGTTTTACAAACGTTATTACAAAAAGTTCAACTTGGACATTTAGTAGATAAACTTACTCAGACTTGTGATTGGACGCACGTTTTGTCGCTTGGAGAACAGCAGCGTTTAGCATTTGCAAGACTTTTATTACTAAAACCTGATGTAGCATTTTTGGATGAAGCATCCGCCAGTATGGATGAAGGGCTTGAAGATGCAATGTATCGTTTATTAAAAGAATCTTTGCCAAACACTACCATTATTAGTGTTGGACATCGAAGTACATTACAAAAATACCATCAGCAAACCTTGCAAATCCACGAAAATAAAAATTGGAATGTGATTTAGTTAATACGCTGTTAAATATAGGGTTTACACTGATTTTGTTTGAATTTTGTTTTAGTTAAATTCTAAACACAGTAAGATAACGCGGTGGTATAATGATTTGATATCAGATTTATTAGATGGCTATTTTACACAAGATTGGAGTTTTATTATGAATATTACCGTTGTTAATCATCCTTTGGTGCGTCATAAATTATCTTTGATGCGTGAAAAAGATTGCAGCACTTACAAGTTTCGTACACTTACCAAAGAATTGGGTAGATTGATGGCGTATGAAGCTAGTCGTGATTTTGACGTTGAAACTTTTGAGATGGATGGTTGGTGTGGCGTGATAAACGGCGAGCAAATTAAAGGTAAGACCGTAACACTGGTACCAATTTTGCGTGCAGGGCTGGGAATGCTAGATGGTGTTTTGGATTTATTGCCCACCGCTAAAATTTCTGTAGTTGGATTGCAGCGTGATGAAACCACACTTGAGCCCGTGCCATTTTTTGAAAAATTTGTCAATGATATTAACAAACGACCTGCCTTGATTTTAGACCCGATGCTGGCTACAGGTGGTAGTATGGTTGCTACCATTGATATGCTTAAAAAACACGGCTGTACTAACATTAAAGCTTTAGTTTTGGTTGCAGCACCAGAAGGCGTAAAACTGGTGAATGAAGCCCATCCCGATGTAAAAATTTATACGGCTGCATTGGATAGTCATCTAAATGAAAATGGCTACATTATTCCAGGTTTAGGTGATGCAGGTGATAAAATCTTCGGCACAAAACAGCTATAAAGTAAGTCAAAAACAAAGCGCCTGAATCAGCTCAGGCGTTTTTACTGGGTAATTTAATTAATTTTGAGGTTGATTTGCTTGGGGTGCTGGAGGCTGTCCATCTTGTTCAACTTCCATTTTTTTGTCTGCTGATATTGGCGATTCTGTTTGCATTTCCACAGGTTCAGCACTCATCACCCCAGTAGGTTCGGCAGGTTCTGCCGACATAGGCACTTCTACTTCAGTTGCTGCAGGAGCAGGTTGTGGCGGCTCAGGCTCTTTTTTACCACAAGCGCTTAACATAAATAAACTACCAATAATTAGTGAACTTGCAATTAAAAGT
This sequence comes from Moraxella sp. I5G, assembly GCF_055193055.1. Taxonomy (NCBI): domain Bacteria; kingdom Pseudomonadati; phylum Pseudomonadota; class Gammaproteobacteria; order Moraxellales; family Moraxellaceae; genus Moraxella; species Moraxella sp. I5G. The sequence goes on from NZ_JBUXLH010000017.1 coordinate 16,614, forward strand.
TTCATTAAAGTTTCCTTTTTACTTAAAAACCCATTGGGTAAAATAAAAATCTATTAATACATTAAACCAGTTTGCCATGACATTGTTTGTATTTTAATCCAGAACCACAAGGACAGGGGGCATTACGGCTAATATTGCTCGGAATTTCCACATCCTCTGGCAATGCTTCTGGTAAAATATCCGCTGATTTTTGGGCATTGGCTGTGTTGCCTAAATTTAGGGTAATGTGCTGTACAGCAGCTGCACTTTTGGGCTGTTCTAAATTTTGATTATCGTCATCACTGCCTGAATGTTCAAAACGCATGCGAATCTGCTCAGCTTCCAAACGACGAGCTTCTTCCATTTGTGCAATTTCTTCAGCAGTTGGAATGTGAACTCGCGCTAAATCTTGCACCACGTCTGATTTAATAGCCCCAAGCATGGAACGAAACAGTTCAAACGACTCTCGCTTATACTCTTGTTCTGGATTTTTTTGGGCATAACCGCGTAGATGGATGCCTTTACGCAAATGATCCATTTGAGTTAAATGTTCTTTCCAATGACGGTCAAGATTACGCAGCATAAAGTCGCGCTCTAAACGCATGGCATTTTCTTCACCCATTTGGGCGCGTTTTTCTTCATAATGAGCAATGGCAGTATCAATGATTTTTTTGCGCAATCCTTCTTCATCCAAGCGTCTGTCAGCATCAAGCCAGTCGTTGATTGGCATATAGTAGCGAAATGCTTCTTCAATCTCATCTTCCAAACCATCGATATTCCATTGGTCATCCACCGAGCCGGGCGGTACAAATTGATTGATTAGTGCGGTATAAACCTCATGGTGCATTGCCTTGATGTCATCAAACAAATCCGCTTGACCAAGCAAATCATCGCGCTGTGAATAAATTACTTTACGTTGTTCGTTGGCAACATCATCGTATTTTAATAGACTTTTACGGGCATCAAAATCGCGAGCTTCTACCTTGCTTTGGGCGTTTTCAATTGAACGAGATACCATTTTGTGTTCAATGGCTTCATCATCTTTTAAGCCCATTGCTTTCATCATATTAACAACACGGTCGCCTGCAAAAATCCGCATCAAATCGTCTTCTAATGATAGGAAAAAGCGAGAGTATCCAGGGTCGCCTTGTCGCCCCGCGCGTCCACGTAATTGGTTGTCAATACGGCGCGATTCATGACGCTCTGAACCAATGATGTGTAGCCCGCCTGCTTTTTTGACTTGTTCATTTTTGATTTGCCAATCTGCTTCTAAGGCTTTACGTTCTTCGGCTGATAGTTCATTCAGGTTTTCAATGCTTGCCTGCCAATTACCTCCCAAGATAATATCGGTCCCACGTCCTGCCATGTTGGTGGCGATGGTAACGGTTGCAGGTCTGCCTGCTTGAGCGATGATTTCAGCTTCTCGCTCGTGTTGTTTGGCGTTTAAAACGTTATGAGCAATGCCTTCTTGGTCTAATAAAAATGACAATTCTTCGGAAGCTTCAATGGTCGCTGTTCCTACTAAAACCGGCGCGCCTTTGGCGGTAATTTCACGAATTTCACGAATGATGCCTTTATATTTACCCAATTTGGTTAAAAAGATTTGGTCGTTTAAATCCAAACGAGCAATTGGTCTGTGCGTTGGAATGATGACAACATCAAGATTGTATGTGGATTTAAATTCCACCGCTTCAGTGTCAGCTGTACCCGTCATGCCTGACAATTTGTCATATAAACGGAAATAATTTTGAAACGTGGTGGTTGCCATGGTTTGGTTTTCGGCTTGAATCTCAACCTTTTCTTTGGCTTCTACTGCTTGGTGCAATCCATCACTCCAGCGACGACCTGGCATGGTTCGACCAGTGTTTTCATCCACGATAACCACTTCGCCTTCATCATCTACAATATAATGGATGTTTTTGATAAAAAGATGATGGGCCCTGATTGCTGCTTGAACATGAGCAAGTAAGGGCAGGCGTGCAGGCGAATATAGACTTTCTTTTTCTCCAAGCTCACCAACTTCTATTAAAAATTTTTCAATCTTTTCATAGCCTTTTTCACTGATTTCAATGGCACGGTTTTTTTCATCAATCCAAAAGTCGCCTTCTTTGTTTTCTTTGTTTAATTCTTCGTCTTTAGAACGCACCAGTCGTGGAATGATGGTGTCAATGAGTGTGTATAAATGGGCTGAGTCCTCAGTTGCTCCAGAGATGATGAGTGGCGTACGTGCTTCATCAATCAAGATACTGTCAATTTCATCAATAATACAGTAATTAAGCGGACGCTGTTTTTTCTCATCCATACTAAATACCATATTATCTCTTAGATAATCAAAGCCGTATTCGTTATTTGTACCGTAGGTAATATCGGCTCGATAAGCATCAAATTTTTCATATCCTGGCTGTTGGCTATAAATTACTCCAACGGTCAGCCCTAAAAAATCAAATAAAGAACGGTTTAATTCAGCATCACGAGTTGCCAGATAATCATTGACTGTAACCACATGAACGCCTTTGCCACTCAAAGCATTCAGATAAATGGCAAGCGTTGCCATCAAAGTTTTGCCTTCCCCTGTTTTCATCTCAGCGATTTTGCCTTCATGTAGGGTAATTCCACCAATTAATTGCACATCATAATGACGCATGCCATTAACGCGCTTGGAGGCTTCACGACATACCGCAAAGGCTTCTGGTAAGATTTTATCCAAACTCTCGCCTGCTTGATAACGTTCTTTAAAACTTTGGGTTTTTTGGCGTAATTCTTCATCTGACAAAGCAGAAATGCTAGGTTCGTAAGCGTTGATTTTTTCAACGATTTTTCTCATGCGTTTTAATTCACGCTCATTTTTTGTGCCAATAACACTGCTGATGATTTTTGTTAGCATAACTTTTTTACCAAATAATTTTTTTTACCAAATAATTTTTTACAAATTTATTGTTTATAAAATATAAATCTTAAACAACACAATCAATGTGCTACCTGATATCTTTTAAATAATCTGCAAGAAAGATAAAGCACCTTCATCTATTGTTATAAATAAAGGCGAATCTTCATCACCTTTATTTTGTGTTGTCTTTATATAATTGCCAATTTATCAAAATCAAGTAAATTTGTCATAAAGACAGATGTTTATCAAAGCGACCCAAACACCTTATCTGCCGCTAAAAGCGTTTCATCAATATCATCATCACTGTGAGCAATTGACATAAATGCTGCTTCAAAGGCAGATGGCGCTAGATAAATACCTTGTTCTAACATGCCATGAAAAAATTTGGCGTATTTTTGGCTGTTAGATAAACTTACTTCAGTAAAGTTTTTTGGAGCAGTTTTAGCAAAATGCAGTCCAAACATGCCGCCAACATGACAGGTTGCAAAATCCACACCATGTTTATTTGCCAAATTTTGTAATCCTGTTGTTAATTTGGTGGTTTTTTGTGTTAATTTTTCATAAAAATCAGATTTGATAAGCTCTTCAAACATGACTTTGCCAGCTCGCATTGCCAAAGGGTTTCCAGATAATGTGCCTGCCTGATATACGCCACCTAAAGGGGCAATGTGTTCCATAATTTCACGTTTGCCACCAAACGCCCCAACAGGAAGACCTGCGCCAATGATTTTACCAAAGGTTGTTAAGTCGGGCGTGATGTTAAAATGCGCTTGAGCCCCCTTTAAACCCACGCGAAAACCTGTCATTACTTCATCAAAAATCAGCACTGTTTTGTATTCATCACAAAGGGTGCGCAAAGTTTGATGAAATTCTTGGCTTGGAATGACCATGTTCATATTGCCAGCGATGGGTTCAACAATAACACAGGCAAGCTCTTCACCAAACTTTGCAAAACAGGTTTTTAATGCGTCGATATCATTATAGGGTAAAGTTATGGTGTGCTTGGCAAAATCGGCAGGTACGCCTTTTGATGTTGGTTCGCCAATGTCAAGCATACCAGAACCTGCCTTAACCAAAAGACTGTCTGAATGACCGTGATAACAGCCCTCAAACTTAACTATTTTATCACGTCCTGTATAACCACGAGCTAAGCGAATGGCGCTCATGGTTGCCTCAGTACCAGAGCTTACCATGCGAATCAAATCAATGCTAGGCACAATCTCACAAATTAAGTCTGCCATTGTGGTTTCAAAGGATGTTGGTGCCCCAAAGGACAAACCATCATCAGCCGCTTTTTTGACCGCGTCAATAACTTTGTCGTGAGCGTGCCCCAAAATCATTGGACCCCATGACCCCACATAATCAATATATGCTCGACCGTTTGTATCGTACATTTTTGAGTCTTTGGCACGGCTGATAAAAATAGGCGTTCCGCCAACACCTGCAAAAGCACGTACGGGGGAATTGACACCGCCAGGAATATGGCGTTTGGCACTGGTAAATAATTCTTCGTTGGTGGTCATGGTGGTTGTCTTTTTATGTTGTGATGAATTGGCTATTTTAGCATTTTTTACCAATCATTGCTTGGCTTGTTTATTATTCTATTTTTGGCAAATTGGTTTCTAAGATTTAACATGATGCGTTTACAAAAATCTACAGTACCGTTCCGGCATCATCATGATTTTATGTTATTATTTTTTCTTGTAGCACTTATCCTAACAAATAAGCAGTTTGTCTTAAAAATCTTAAATGGATTTATTTTCTTATAAATTTGGCATAAATCTTGCTCATGATTTTTTAGACTGATTGTAAGATGTTCTGCCCACCAAAAACAACTCAATCAATTCTGTTAGGCAAAGTCCTATATTTGACTAACTTGCTTATTGTTTAATAAGTTTTTACAACACTAATCATAAGGTGAATTTATGCGTACCGATATGTTCCAACAAATCTTGGAAGATTTAAATAGCTCATCAGCAGACGTAGAAGCGTCAGCCCTGATTTCTACAGATGGTTTGATGATTGCATCAGCCTTGCCATCAGGGATTGACGAAGACCGTGTGGGTGCGATGAGTGCCGCTCTACTTTCTTTGGGTGACCGCGCCGGTAGCGAACTTGGTCGTGGTAGCACAGACCGCGTTTTGGTTCAAGGCGAAAAAGGCTACGTTATTATGACTTCAGCCGGTTCTGAGGCAGTATTGACAGTACTTGCCAAATCCAATGCTAAACTGGGTTTGATTTTCTTGGATATCAAACGTGCATCAGAAGCTCTATCAAAACTTCTTTAATTGATAATGCTCAAAAACACAAAGTTGGTCATTTAAGATTTTGTGTTTTTGACACATAAAATAGCAAAATATAGGAATGATTGTCATGACACAATTACCCGATATGCAAAGACCTGCTGGCGATTGCACAGAACACACACTAACTTTTTACGATGGCACTACTCGTACTGTTTATGATACTGGGGTTGAACACCCTTACCCAGATGGAAAATTGATTGTTTCAAGCACTGATTTAAATGGTATTTTAACACATGCTAATGATGCTTTTGTGGAAATTAGCGGTTATGAAAAAGATGAGCTAATTGGTATGCCGCATCATATCTTACGCCATCCTGACATGCCTGCTGAAGCGTTTAAAGATTTATGGGAAACCGTTAAAGCTGGCAAAAAATGGCATGGCTATGTAAAAAATCTATGTAAGGATGGCGGACACTATTGGGTGTATGCAACGGTTGTACCTAATGTACGTCGTGGTGAAGTAGTAGGCTATACTTCTGTACGTCGTAAACCATCGCGTACAAAAATTGAAGCTGCCAGTCAGCAATATGCCGCCCTAAAAGGAAACTAAATTATGTCTCATCGTTTTGTGATTGCCCCTGATTTTCCACCAAATCTTTTTAGTGGTTGGTATACTTTAAATACCTTGCTACAAAAACGCTCAAATTTGGCCGTGCATTTAGAAACTCCAGCATCGTCTTCTGAGCAGTCTTTGATGATTGCCAAAGGTGATATTGATTTGGTTTATGCCAATCCTTTTGATGCTGCTGAATTGATTCGTGAAAAAGGCTATAAAGCAATTGCTCGTCCTGTTGGCAAATCAGATGAAATGGTTATTGTATCTTCTGCTAAAGGCGATATTAAACAATTGTCTGACCTAAAGCCCGGTGCAAAAATTGCTATGGCTGATAACCGCGATGTAAAATTGATTGGTTTACGTTTGCTTGAAGCTGTCGATTTGACTGAAAACGACGTAACCTTTGAAATTACTGAAACCTATCAAGCCGCTGCTAAACAAGTTGCTCAAGGCAATGTTGATGCTGCATTTTTTATCGCTGAGATTTTCCATTCTTTGTCTAACTTAACTCGCATGCAATTAAATGTGTTAATCGAAAGTGATTTGGCGGATATCACCCATGTACTTTTGGTTAAAGATAGCTTTGGTGAGGCTGATGCAGTTCGTGATGTCTTATTAAACCTAAAAAATGATGCTGATGGTCAAGCAGTTTTGGCAGAACTTGGCATGCCTAATGGTTTTGAAGCGGTTAGTGAAGAAGAAGCTGAATTTATGATTGATTTGATGGATACATTATTAAGCTAATGGTTAGCGGTTAAAGGATTTATTAAAACGCCAAAAAAGTGCAAACTGGCAATCCGCCAACTGATAACTTATTGATTAGACTTGAATTTATCATGAATTCATTTTAAAATAGCCTGTTTAAATAAATAAAATGGCATATTTGGCATTGGGTAAGTTTGCCCAATGCTTTTTATGCACCCATAAAAACCTGTTTTATGTTAACACCTGTTTTTACTGCATTTTTTACACTGCATTTTTGCTGTATTTTATGAAACCGATTATTAACTTTTTTTAAAATAATATAAAAATATAAAAGAATGATTACTGTTTAAAGGTGGCATATGAGTGAATTACAAAGAACTTCGGCGGCTGTACGCGAACAATATCGCCGCATGTCTCGACGAATTATCATCGCCCCAAATTTAGCTGCCTATCACAAAGAACGCATTCGCACAGCCTTAAATTTTTTTGAAAATGAACCTTTACAAGGCGCTTTGGCGGATTATTTTTATGGTTGTTGGTATGATGTGCCTTTTTTGGGTAAAGAGATTTTAGATGAAGCCAAAGAACGCTTACCTGCGACAATTTATCAAGCCTTCTTAAACTGTGTGCACAAAAAATCTTATATCTGGTCAATCAGTCATTTGGCTACTCGTTGGAGTGTTTTGGTTACACCATCCATGGACGTACCAGCTCACAAACTGCGTACTAGCAGTGATAATGCTTGGTATGTTGCTGACAACATCATCATTACATTATTAAAAGCGCGTGATGACAAAAATCAAGCTCTAGGACAAATGGAAAATGACTTTTTGGAGCATTGCATTGCTTGTGCTGATCGTATGGCATTTATGATGGTTTGGTTTCGCTTAAATAAGGAAGATTGGGTATTTGATGATCGATGGATGGCCTGTCGCAATACTTTAGAAACCTTATAAATCAATAGAGATAGAGTTTTGCAATTTATGTATTGAATACATTGTTAAACTTGTTATTTTTAAAACTGTCGTCTTAAAAATTACTAATTTTGATGTGGTTGTCAACAAACCATCCATCAATTATCTAAACAAAGGAAATCCTTGATGAAATTACTGCTTGTGGGCTTTTCTGAACAAAACGCTAATCTTTTGAGTTTTTTAATTCAACAACATTTTAAAGATGTTAATTGTATTCATATTGACCGTGGTTTAACCAGTGATTTAAAGTTTGTTCTGCCAGAAATTCCCAATAAACATAAAGAGGCTCGAGGTTTTATCATTAATCTTGGTGGAGTGGGCATGCTGTCATATCAGCATCAACATAGCCAGATGATTATGGAGTATGTATCAGGTCGTCCAGCATTATTAACCACGCGTACAACCATCAATATTTGGGAAGAAGTATTGGGTATGCATGGCAATTTTCTTTATTTACAGTCGCCTTACACCAAGGATACCATCTTACCAGTTTTGCAAAACTTAATAGAAAAAGCCAAACATTTTGTTGTTATCCCAAAAAATGAAATTCAGATAGATAAGCCAGATACAATTATAGAAAAACCCATCATTACCCCCAAGGTTACCGAAGAAGATAAATCTGTACTCAGACAGCCACTATCACACAACGATTTGTTGGCACTGCCTAATAGCCCCGTGCAAAATGCATTACAACATATGCTAAAGGAACATTTTTCGTTGGTTTATACGCTACCCATGATTAAAGAATTTAGTAAACTGTTTTATCAAAATACGCCTTTTATTTTAAAAACCAGTCGTTACGATGTGTTGATTGACCCAAAAAACAATTTAGCGGTTAGTACCAATATCGCTCGAGTGTTGGATTATTTTACTGTTGCCAAAAGTCATCCAGAATTTGCAAATTCCATTACAATTGAAATATTAAACGTCAGTGAAAGTTTAAGCCAAGTAAGAAAGATGGAGCAGGCGGGTGCTAAAAAATACATCTTAAGCACATTACTATGGCAAATTTATGAAGCGATTTTGCCGGATGAAATTCAAACAATGGCACATAATTTGCAACTAAAGCTGAAATTTATGCCCAATTTTGCTGATATAGCAGGCACACCCAGTTATGTGCAGGCAGTCCTGGCGTCTTGTTTATCCACGCCAAAAACCATTAAAAATTTACATACTTTGTTTAGTGAAATTAAGCCTGAAACCATTCATCGTATTTTTTTATTGGCTAATCTTGCCAAAATTGCTGATGAAAGTGTGATTGGTACTATGGGCTTAGATGATGAGAAACCATCTGGACGCATGACCCAAAAAAATGCGGGTGTAAACAAGGCAGCCAAGGTTGGATTTTTTCAGCGTTTATTAAATAAATTAACAATGTAAGTTTTGGTAATCAATTCAGCATAAATAGGCATAATAATAAAAACAAACTAGATAGCTGCAATTGTTTTAAATAATTGAGCTGATTTGATTCATTTTGTACATTTTGTACGCCCCATTATATAACTCAATCGTTGGAGCATTTATGTCAGATTTAGAAATCGGTGCAGGCACCTACAAACTCATTATTGCAGGACCGGTAGGCGCAGGAAAAACCCAAGCAATCCGCTCATTATCAGATAAAGGCGTTGTAACCACCGAAGAAATCGCATCTGATGGTGTTGGTAAAATGAAAAAAACCACCACCGTTGCCATGGATTATGGGGTAATGATTTTAGATAGTGGCGAACAAGTCCGTTTATACGGTACTCCAGGACAGCGTCGCTTTGATTTTATGTGGGAAATCTTAAGTGAAAATGCTTTAGGTTTGGTGTTGTTATTGAACGCTGAAGAACAAGACCCTGTTGATGATTTGGCTTATTATTTGGAAAGTTTTCAACCTCTAATTAAAGGCAGTGCTTTGGTGGTTGGAGTAACACATGCCGAAAATGCCCCTTGGGATTTACATCAAAGATTATCGGACTTTTTAGTTCAAAAAGGGGTCGCTGCTAACGTTACTATGGTTGATGCTCGTGAACGTGAACAAATGCAAACTTTAGTTCGTTCGCTAGTTTATATGATTTCTGGTTAATTTTTACACTTTATTTATTGTTGTCTTGTAAACATTACGATAAAACCGTGAGCAGGGACGTTTTTAATTTTTGGGATTGGCTTCATGCATATACATTTTACCGATGACTCTTATATTATTTTAACACCTGCTGGCGTGTTTGAGGCATTTGCTCCAATCAAACCCAATGAGCAGCAAAAATCATTACAAGAAATTATTTCGGGTAAGGTTTGTATTCAAGTATCATCTTGGACAAATAAATATTATCGTGAATGGTTGGAAGATTTTGCGGGCAATGGTTGGATTGAATTTATGGATACACCATTATCTGCACCCAATCTGCCATTAGATAAATTTTTACCTTATGTAGTTGCTAGTTTATCTGGCTCAAGACGTGCCGCCATTGGCTCAAATGAAGGTTTTTGTTTGGCGCGTATTGGTTATACCCAAGAAGAAGCAGATACATTAAGTGTGGCAGCTGCGGATTTTTTTGATTTTTTAAATCGTCAACAGCAGCGCGGTTGGGTCATCAAAGAGCAGGCAATTTCTTTTTTTGGACAAATTGATTTATTAATGCCAAAAACTAGCTTTGTATTTTTGTGGATTGATGGTGGTGGTTATGTGCTTATTTTGGATGGCGAGCCACTGACCAATAATCGAGCATTTGTTGAGCTTATTTGGGCAATTAAAACATCTGGTTTGCGTTTTGAAGCGGGCGAATGATAAAAAGTTTCTAATCCAAATGAAAATATGGTAATGTCAGTTGATATTACCATATTTTTTAAAAGATAAAGTATTTCAAAAATAAAATCCAGTTACTTGATTTGATTAGCGATGATAATTTTTACGTCGTTTATGGCTGTTAAAATTATAACAAGTAAGCACAGCATTATTGTATTCCACGACAACCACCCCGCCTTTATCCAAAATTTGTTTTAAAATTTTTAAATCGTGCTGCAATGATGCTTGTTGGGATGGTGTTGCTTTTCGGCAGTTTTTTTGTAAATCATGAATGGTTTTTTGAGTGTTTTTTTGGTTTAAGACATAAGAATCGCAATTGATTTCACCATATTTTAATACAATTTGCGTATGTGCTTGCGTGATGCCCCGTTCGTGCATACGCTGTGTGGCGTGCATAGTATAGGTGGCAGAGGGTTTCATGATTACTCCTTAAATTACTGATTGTAACCCAGTATGAAACATCTTGCCAGTGATTTTAAAAATTTAATTATATTTTATAAAAAAATCTAATTTATCAATATGTTAATTATCGTATTTAAATATTACAGCGCTGTTTTTCTAGCTTGATTAGTTTTTCAAAGATAACCTGCATTTCTTTAGAATCTATTTTTTGTACATTGGTTTCTGCCTTTTTGGCAACGTCACTTTGCAAAAATTCATCAATTTTCTTTTCTTCTTCATCAGTTAAAGTAATGGGTTCGCCTGCGGGCTTGTTTTGTAATTTTAAAAGCTGCTGTTCGGTAATTTGAATGACCTTTTGACCTTCAGGTGTGCGATAAAAGTCATCAGCAATTTTTAAACCATCTTCCCCCATCGCTTTGGTCAGTGACAATCTGCCCTCTTGTAAGTAATTTTCTATATTGTTTTCATCTTCCAGGCATGATTTTTGACTATCGTTGATTTTTTGACTGCTATTAATCATGCCATTAACCGCAAATTTAATCCCTTTTACCCATAAAAATAGTGTGGGTGATTGTGATTTGATATCGTTATTGGAATTTTGATTTTCAGTGGTTGGCAAAACGGTTGAATGTTCTTGGGTTTTTTTAGATTGTATTTGTTTGGGTTTTTCACAAGCACTCAAAAAAGCGCTACAAATTCCAATAACTAATAAAGTTTTTAAAAGATTCATGATATTACCTTGGTAAAATAAAAAATATCATAATACAAAAAATTGTTTTGCAAAATAAAAACTGCCCCAAAAGAGCAGTTTTTGTCAGTGAAGTGGTAACGGTTTAGATTTTGCCAACCAAATCTAGACTTGGTTTTAGAGTTTCTTGACCAGCTTCCCAAGCAGCAGGGCAAACCTCACCATCATTTTCGCGTACGTATTGGGCAGCTTTTACTTTACGAATCATGTCTTTAGCAGAACGACCAATACCCAAATCGTGGATTTCAGCAACTTTAATCAAGCCGTCTGGGTCAACTAAGAAAGTACCACGAAGAGCAGCGTGCTGACCTTCAATCATGACATTAAAACCGCGAGTGATAGCACCTGTACCGTCGCCAAGCATTGGATATTGCACTTTACTGATGGCAGGTGAAGCATCATGCCATGCTTTGTGTACAAAATGAGTGTCTGTAGAAACAGCATAAACCTCAACGCCCAAGCCTTTTAGCTCTTCGTAATGGTCTGCCATATCTTCAAGTTCAGTTGGGCAAACAAATGTAAAATCATGTGGATAGAACATAAAAATTGCCCATTTGCCTTTTACATCTGCGCTAGTAATGGTTTTAAATTCACCATTAACAAAGGCTTCTGTGCTAAATTCTGGAATGTGTTGATTGATAATTGCAGTCATAATACACCTTTTATTTAAAAAGTTATCCAAGGAGAAAAACGCTAAAGCGTGTCACTATAATAACAAAAAACTACCAACAGCCAAGTTAAAACTTTTAAATGTACTGTTTTGTTTTATTAAACTTAGGTGTACAATAGAAAAGTTAAATTAAATGCGGAGAAATAAAATGATTACATTACGTCAGTTAGAGTTTGCTTTAGCGGTTGCCAAGCATAAGCATTTTAAACGTGCTGCTGAAGAATGTAGTATTTCCCAATCCGCTTTATCTTTGGGGATTGCTGAACTTGAAAAACAGCTGGATACCCAAATTTTTGAACGTAATAATAAGCAGGTATTAATCACACCAATTGGTGAGCAGCTACTACAAAGGGCTCAAACGATTTTTAGCGAAATTCAAGATTTGATTACGATGGCGCATAGCCATCAAACACCACTTGCGTATCCAATGACCATTGGCATTATTCCAACGATTGCTCCTTATTTGCTACCTAAAGTTTTACCTGCTTTGACTGATAAATATCCAACCTTTGAGATGACAGTAGTTGAGAAGCAAACCGAACGATTGCTCGATTTGGTGCGTTATGGGCATATTGACACGGCAATTATTGCTTTGCCTTATGTAGTGGAGGGCTTACATGTTTTTGAATTTTGGGCAGAAGATTTTTTTGCTGTATTTCCTAAAGGCAGTGATTTGGCGCGTTTAGACCATATTACAAGCAGTCAGCTGTCTAAGACTAATTTACTGCTTCTGGGTGAAGGACATTGTTTGACTGACCAAGTGTTATCCATTTGTTCTATGAGTAAAGAGCAAATTAAGTCTGGTTTTTCAGATGCCAGCTTAAATACCATTATTCAGATGGCATTGGCGGGTATGGGCACAACACTTGTGCCTGAGATTGCTATTGACCAAATCGCAGGCGATAATGTGATGGTTGTGCCATTAGCGGAAAAAGGACCACATCGCAAATTGGCTTTTGTAACGCGTCTTAATTATGCCAGAGTCAATGATGTAAAAATTTTAAGTGAAATTTTTAGTACTGTCTTGGCGGAAAATAATAACTAATATTAATTTTGAATTTATTTTATAAAATTAAGACTGATAATTGTATCAGTCTTTTTTTATCATGATTATTGAGTAACTATAATAATATTATCAATGCCTTATTATTTATAATAAATTCCTAAAGTTGTCAATCATATAATAGATTATTTATAAAATATTAAAAAAATGATGACTCAAAATAACAAATTTTAATTTAATAAAATAATATATTATTGTAAACATTAGTTTGACCCACTGCCAACTTTAAGCCGCTGCCAAATATCCTCAGTTATTTTTTCTGGAGTTCGATGGGCGTCAATGCGAATAATTCTTTTGTTGTCATTTTGATATTGCTGGCAAAATCCTTGATAGACTCGATGAAAAAACGCCTCATCATTTTGTTCCATTCTGTCAGCTTTACCGCGTTGTTTTGCGCGCATTAATCCGATTTTTGGGTCTAAATCCAACCAAAATGTCATATCTGGTAAGCGCGGAACAAAGTTTTGAATCAAAAAATCAATAATATTTAATTGTTTTTTATCACCATGATAACCGCCAAAACCTTGATAGGCAATCGTACTATCAATAAATCGGTCACAAATTACCCATGTGTTTTGAGCTAGAGCGGGTAAAATGACCTTATGTAAGTGGTCAGCACGAGCACTAAAGACTAGTAAAAGCTCACTATCAATGGTCATATCAGCTTTATTATCCAGTAAAATTTTGCGGCAACTTTCAGCAAACTCGCTACCGCCAGGTTCACGAGTGCGAATAAAAGAAATATTTTCTTGGCTTAGTTTTTCACACAAACGGTCAATCGCGGTAGTTTTTCCAACGCCTTCGGTACCTTCAAAGGTGATAAATTTTGCTGACATGGAGATTTCCTTATTGGGTGGAGTCAGATTTATTTTGAGCTTTAATTGCGCGATATTCGCCAACAGCTTGTTCGTGTTCAGCAAGTGTTTTGCTAAATTTATGCCCGCCTTTACCTGTTGCTACAAAATACAAATAATCCACATCGCTTGGATGTAAGGCGGCTTGGATTGCTTCGGCAGATGGTAGGGCAATTGGTGTCGGCGGCAAACCATCAATTTGATAGGTGTTGTAATCGGTGCGTTCTGCAATATTGCTTTTGTAAATTTTGCCATCATAACGGTCAAACAGTCCATAAATGATGGTTGGGTCAGTTTGTAGACGCATTTTTTTGGTGAAGCGATTGACAAATACTGCTGATACGTCGTTTCTTTCTGATTTGATGCCCGTTTCTTTTTCAATAATACTTGCCATAATCAACGCTTCATAAGGTGTTTGATAGGGCAAGTTTTCAGCACGATTTTGCCATGCTTGATTTAAAATATTTTTTTGAGTGTCATAAAGTCGCTGCAAAATCACTTTATCCGATGTGCCTTGTGCAAAAAAATAAGTATCAGGTGCAAAATAGCCTTCTAAATTACCATTAGGCGATTGAATGCCTAAAGACTCACTAACTGCTTTATTGTCTATAGCAACATCAGCCCATGTGTAGTTATCATTTTTTGGAGTTAGGATTTGCAGATTGATGCCATCGGTATTTTTAAGGGTATTGTATAAATCTTTGACTGTTTTTCCTTCTATGATTTGCACTTTTACCATAGCAACTTCAGCGCCTTTGCCTAAAATTTCAACTACTTCTTTTAAACTGGCGCCAGCAGGAATGCGGTAAACTCCTTGGTGTAATGAGCCTTTGGCGTGAAATTTAAGATATAGACGGGCGATAGGCTGTAAACTCAAAGGAGAATTTCGCCAAAGTTCTTTTCCTGCCAAAACTGAATAATAAGTATCGCCTTTATTAATAGTAAGAGTATGGGCATTTTTATCTGTTTTGGCAAAAGCAGTTTGATGCACCAAAGTAGCAAATAAAACCATTGCCATTACCAGTAATACAATCAGCCATTTTAGTACACTAAACTGTAATTTATTTTTCATCATAAAATATTTAAATATATTATCTTATTAAATTTAATCATTAAAGATTTCTATCATTGGTTCTGAAGTAATCTCTTGGCATGATTTATCTTTGGAATTTATTTTTAGATACGCTAAAGCATCGGATGTTTTTATTAATTGCGGTTTTTGGTTAAAATCAATAACAAATTTACCATGAATATCAATATAACCAATTTGTTCTTGACCGCCAATGGTTTGAATAATTTGGGCAACTCCGCAATTGTAAGAATCAATAAAAGTGTATTTTTCATCTAAGAGTTTTTTGCCGTTTTTATTATATAATCCATATTTACCATCTTTTTTGACAATAATTGGCAATTTTTCCTTATCATAATAAATATATTCATAAATAGGTGATAAAATTATTTTTCCATGAGTGTTGTACAGTCCAAAGTATTCATTATTGGATTTTTTATCATAAAAATTGACAGTAATAAAACTATTGATAATATTTTGATCTGGAATAATATTATCTTTGTAATTAAAAGATAAAATCGCTTTATTTTGTTTATTAATAAATTGATAACTTGTATTATTTTTTACCAAAGCTAAGTCATAATTTTTATTAAAATGGTAGGCATCTTGGTAGATAAAATTAATAACGGTTTTTCCATTTTTATCTAAATAGCCACATTGGTTATTTTTGCAAGCTGATGCCAAGCCATCAGAAAACGCATCTATTCGGCTGTAATTAAAATCCTGAACAATTTGATTATGTTGATTGACAATCCCCCATTTACCGTGTTTTTCAACAACAAACACCCCTGTATTTTCATGATAAGGTTGAATCTGGGTATATATGGGTGGAATCAAGATTTTGCCTTTATTATCAGCAACTCCCCATAAGTTATTTTTTTGTATATAAAAATAAGGGTAATTATCTTGAACGTCTATTTGTTCATATTGATTATCAATAATGATTTTGCCTTTGTTATCAATTGCCCCCAACAAATTTTTGGTGTTTTCAGTAATAAATAAGCCATGATGACTGCCACAATCTATACTGTCATATTTTTGTTTGATGGTTTGGCTAAAAGTATCAGATTCACAAATAGGTAAGACGTAAGCATGAGCTAATAAGGGGCATGTCAAAAAACCCAACATCATCAATTTTTTCATAACTAATCTCTAGATAATTATTTTGTAGAACTTATGCCATTATTGCTTGATGGCGAATTAAAAAACTGGTAATTTCATTTATTTTGTCTTGTAATAATAAATCATCACCACGAGTTTCAATATTTAAGCGAATCAAAGGTTCGGTATTTGATGAACGTAAATTAAATCGCCAATGACCAAAATCCAAACTTAAGCCATCTAGGGCGTCTTTGGTAAAATTTTGATTTTGATAATGTGCCTCTAATGCGGTTTTAAGATCATCAGCCTGAATACCAGCTAATTTAAAATTTAATTCTCCAGAGCTTGGGAATTCTTTAATATAATCATTGACAAGTTCTGATAAAGTTTTTTTGGTAACCGATAATAATTCAATAACCAAAAGCCAAACAATCATGCCGCTATCACAAAAGAAAAAATCCCTAAAATAGTGATGGGCAGACATTTCACCGCCATAAACTGCACCTGTTTTTCGCATGACGTCTTTGATAAACGAGTGCCCAGACTTGCTGATTTGTTTAATGCCGTGATTTTTATCAATGATATTTTGGGTGTTATAAATCACTCGAGGGTCATAGACGATTTGCTCATTGGGGTATTTTTTTAAAAATGATTCAGCAAGCAAACCCACAATATAAGAACCTTCAATGAATCGTCCGGTTTCATCAAATAAAAAACAGCGGTCAAAATCGCCATCAAAAGCTATGCCAATATCAGCTCGATGCTTGATAACAGCGTCGGATGTACTTTTTTGATTGGCAATAATCATTGGATTTGGAATGCCATTTGGAAATGAGCCATCGGGCGTATGATGAAGATTAATAAATTCAATAGGCGCATTGGCATCTTTGAAGCGTTTTTGTAGTTCATCAACAACCGGACCTGCCGAACCATTACCACTATTAATCACCAACGTTTTTGGCGTCAAATTATCCAAATTAATAAAACTCATCAGTTTATCAATGTAAGCTGTTTTGTCAGTATTTACAGTGACTTTGCCTTGCTGATGCTCAGTAAAATCACCACTTTGGGCAAGCTTTTGAATGTCGGCTAGTCCAGAATCGGCACTGATGGGTTTGGAGTTTTCACGTACTAATTTCATGCCATTATAATTGATTGGGTTATGACTTGCAGTCACTTCGATACCACCGATGGCATCATAATAACTGGTAGCAAAATAGACTTCCTCTGTACCAGTCATACCCAAATCAATCACATCAACACCAGCATCAATTATGCCATCAATAGCGGATAATTTGAGCTGCTGACTGCTTGGGCGAATATCGCAGCCAATTACAATGGCAGGATTGGTGTGGCTGGTTTGACTAAGTAAAATTTGGGCAAATGCGCGCCCAATACGGTAAGCAATGGTTTCATCAAGATTAACCCCAAGTTCGCCACGAATATCATAGGCTTTAAAACAATCAATGGTTATTGGGGAAAAGGTTTTCATATTAGGCTCTCTTGATGTTAAATAATGGCAAAAGTTTAGCAAATTTACAGAAACTTTACCAGATGATTAAGATGACAATTGTTATAAAATGATGATGACTTAATAGCAATTGGGTTAATTTTGTTCGAATATGTTATGCTAAAACAGAATAAAAACACCAAAATTTAGCATAGTTGTTTGGTGTGATAAAACTATAAAAAGCCTAAAAAATTTGTTATGCTAATTCAAACAGTAACAATTATCACTTGATAAAAGAGTAAAGATATGAATATTGCAAAAAACATTACTGATTTGATTGGTAATACGCCACTGGTTGAATTAAATCACTTAACAGATGGTGTCAAAGCTCGTGTGGTTGCTAAACTTGAATACTTTAACCCAGCCAGTTCAGTCAAAGACCGCATTGCTTTGGCGATGATTGATGATGCTCAAAAATCAGGAATAATCACTAAAGATACCGTCATTGTTGAAGCCACTTCAGGAAACATAGGTATTGGACTTGCGATGGTGTGTGCGGCTCGTGGTTATAAACTGGTGATTACCATGCCAGAAAGCATGAGTCTAGAACGTCGTGCTTTACTACGTGCTTATGGTGCAGAACTTGTTTTAACGCCAGCTTCTGAAGGTATGGGCGGAGCAATTGCCAAAGCTAATGAACTGGCAGAACAAGGTGGTTATTTTATGCCACGTCAATTTGATAATCTTGCCAACCCAGAAATCCACCGTCAAACCACCGCCCAAGAAATTTGGCGTGATACGGATGGTCATGTGGATATGGTGGTGGCAGGTATTGGCACAGGTGGCACAATTACTGGTATTGGAGAAGTATTAAAAGCTAAAAAATCAGACGTCAAAATGATTGCGGTAGAACCTGCAGACTCCCCTGTATTTAGTGGCGGCGAAAAAGGCGCACATAAACTGCAAGGATTAGCGCCAGGTTTTGTGCCAAGTATTTTAAATACCCAAATTTATGATGAAGTCATCACCGTAACCACCGAAAATGCTTTTGATACCGCCAAAGCGATGGCAAAACAAGAAGGAATTTTAGTAGGCATTAGTGCAGGTGCTGCGGTTTGGTCGGCTTTGGAAGTGGCAAAACGTCCTGAAAATGAAGGTAAATTGATTGTGGTGATTATTCCATCATCGGGCGAACGTTATTTATCTACCGCGTTGTTTGCTGATTTGGCTCAATAAGTAAATACAGCCAAAGAAAGACGAAATTCCCATAAAAAACCATTGTCATGATATAATTGGCAATGGTTTTTATTGCGATGAATGATTATGACAAACTGCCCAAAACCAACAAATGATTTTCAAGATTTATTGCAATTAATGGCAATTTTACGCGCCAAGTGCCCTTGGGATAAAAAACAAACTAATGACAGTTTGTTAAAGTATGCTGTTGAAGAGGTTTTTGAGCTTGTAGAGGCGGTCAAAAATGACGACAATACAGCATTTGCAACCAGTGAAATCAAAGGCGAGCTTGGCGATGTGTTGTTGCAGGTTATTTTTCATGCACATTTATACCAAGAGCAAGAACGATTTGATATTGGTGAAGTCATTTATGCGTTACAAGAAAAACTAATCCGCAGGCATCCACATGTTTTTGATGCAGAAAACCTCAAAACTGATGAAGATGTTAAAAAACGCTGGGATGAAATTAAAGCCTTTGAAAATCAACATAAACCTAAACGGTTATTGTCTGATGTAAAAGCAGGTACAGCACTAACTCAAGCACAAAATCTGCAAAAAAAGGCTAGCGAAGTCAATTTTGATTGGCAAAATTTAGAAGGTGTTTTGGTTAAATTGGATGAAGAAATCGCAGAATTAAAAGCAGTTTTACCTGATTCATCATTTTGCCATAAAACTGATAAACTAACCAATGAACAAAAACAAAAAATCAGTGATGAACTGGGTGATTGTTTGTTTGCTTTAGTTAATGTTGCAAGACATTTGAGTGTGGATGGTGAAATGGCATTGCAAGATACTATTGCCAAATTCCGCCGCCGTTTTGCTTATGTAGAAGAAAAAATTAACCAGTCTGGAAAAACTTTTGAGCAAAGCACACTTGAGCAAATGGATGTTTATTGGGAACAAGCTAAAAAATATGATAAAAATCACCCATAAGCTTTTGTATCTTTGGCTGATATTGTCGCCAGTATTAAGTTTTGCTCAAATATGTTATCCAGATGCTAAGTCAGCCTATCAAGCGATATTGGCTGCAGAAAATCAGCAAGCTTCAAACAATCAGAAAATCAATATCAATACTGCAACTGCAGGCGAGTTTGCCACATTAAAGGGCGTGGGCGCAAAAACTGCTCAAGCAATTGTGGATTATCGTCAAATGTTTGGTAATTTTTCATCTGTTGATGACCTAACAAAAGTTAAAGGCATCGGTGAGAAAACTTTGGAAAAAAATCGTCATAGACTTACGGTTTATTAGATTTTTTTTGGGATAACAGGTAAAATAAAAGTTTTATATATTATTTGAGAAATGTCATGGCAAAACGTAAGCCAGCAAAAGCAACAAAAATCTCTAAAAAACGCCATTCTGTACAAGCAAGCGTTTATGCTGCCAAAGATTTAGGACTGGACAAACGCATGCTACCTCACAGTATTATTGAAGTAGTTGCAACATTAAAACGTTCAGGATTCTACGCCTATATCGTTGGCGGTGGTGTGCGTGATGGTTTGCTGGGTTTGGCGCCAAAAGATTTTGATGCAGTAACCGATGCCCGCCCACATGAAATTAAAGCAATTTTTGGTGGTCGTTGCCGAATTATTGGTCGTCGTTTTCAGCTTGCCCATGTGTATTCAGGTAAGGATATGATTGAGGTGGCAACATTTAGAGCGCCACCAAAAGACGATACATTTACCACAGATGATGGTATGATTACTCGTGATAATGTCTGGGGTACGATTGAAGAAGATTTTGCACGGCGTGATTTTTCCATCAATGCTTTATATTATGACCCTATTGATGATGTGGTTCTGGATTTTTGTGGGGCAATTGACGATATTCGCCAAAAAAAACTAACCTTACTTGGCGATGCTAAAGTACGCATTGAAGAAGACCCTGTACGTCTTTTAAGAGCATTGCGATTCAAAGCAAAACTGGGGTTTGATTTTCATAAATCACTGGCGGTTCAATTTAATCAGGCAAACTGGAATTTATTAGAACAGGTATCCACTCACCGTTTGTATGATGAAACTCAAAAAATGTTTGGTGGCGGCTATTTAACCACGTTGTTACCTTTGTTGTTTAAATATGGAGCGATTCACCATATCATGGCTGCCCCGCCATCGGCACCAACTGCGCTTATGGGTGCAGCTGCTAACAATACGGATAAACGTGTCGCCAATAATCTGGGAGCAAATCCAGCATTTTTTTACGCGGTACTGCTTTGGGGAAATTACCTAACGGCATTGGTAGGTTTTAAGAAAAAAGGTTTGCCATTTTATGACGCTCAAAGTAAGGCGATTAGTAAAATCATGACTGCTCAGCGCCAAAAAACTGCCATTCCTAAATTTGCAGAGGAATTTATTGCAGGCATTTGGCTTTTGCAACCTAAATTGACCAATCCTCGCCAAAAAGACATTCATAATTTAGTTAATCATAATAAATTTCGTGCCGCTTTTGACTTTTTGCTAATGCGAGAATCGTACGATGATTGCGTTTTATCTGAACCAACAAATGGTATGGGGGTTTGGTGGCAAACTTATCAAGAAACCGATGGTAAAAATCCCCAAAAATCATTGCCAGTTGCACAAAAAACTGAAAATAGTAAAAAACAAATCACAGTAAGCACCAAGCAAGAAGAAGTTTTGTTGCCACAATTTGCTAAAATTACCTATACGGAAGCAGATTTTTTACGATTATTAAATTTAAGTGAAGAACCATTTATTCCTAGTCAACGATATAGAAGGCGTACACCATCATCTGAGCAGTCTGTTTTAGAGCAGCAAGAATTGGCAAAGGAAAAAATGGATAAAAATCATCCTAAAAAAGAAAAATCCGCCAAAAAGAAGCGTAAAAAATCTGCAGTAAAAAACGAGATAGCGAATAAGGATTTTAACAAGTCTAAAAAATCCAAAAGCAAGAAAGGGCGTAAAAAATCAAATGCCAAACCAAAGGCAAAAGAATAATGACTGATATTTATTTGGGACTTGGTGGAAACATCACCAATGAATTGGGTACGCCAAAAGAACATATTTTGATGGCATATGATTGCATTAAAAATTCAACGTTTTTTGACCAAGCAAAGTTGTCTGCTTTATATCAGTCAACACCTTTTGGAGTAACTGACCAGCCTGATTTTATTAATGCTGTTTTATTTGCCAAAACAACATTATCACCGCTGGAGTTGTTGTACTTTTGTCAGGATTTGGAACAAACTGCAGGACGGGTTCGGCTTCGCCATTGGGGTGAACGCAGTTTAGATGTGGATGTTTTACTTTATGGCAATCAAAACATACATCATGAGCGTTTAATTGTGCCTCATCTTGGGCTTTTTGAACGAAATTTTGTATTGATTCCTTTGCTAACTTTAACACCAGATTTGATTGTTGATGGTCAAAAATTATCCGAATTACCCGCTGCCCAAGATAATGCAGGTTTGACACTTTTAGAGTTTTGATGGAATGATTATGCAGACAGCACATTTATTACAAAAACCTTTTATCACAGTTGATGTGGTTTTTAATGACCATATTGATGTTGATGATATTATAAACGGCAAAACAACGCACCCAATCAATCAGCCACATTACACCTTTAAAGCCGAATTAGACAGCGGGCTAGCTGTTGGCGATTATGTGGTGGTTCATGCTCAACAAACGCTTAAGATTGTACAAATTATTGCTGTGCACGATACGCCAAAAATTGACTCTAATGCCAGTTTTGAATATAAATGGGTAATTGAACGCATAGATTTTCAAGCATTTTGTCAGCGGCGTCTTGAAGAGCAGCAAATTAACAAGCTTTTGGCTGAGTTAGAGCGCATTGAGGCAGAAAACCATTTGCAAAAACGTCTAGAGGCGGCATCTCAGCAGGATGAGAATTTTGCTACTTTATTAAAAAATTTTTTGCAGCAAAGCATCAAACAGACAGAAGAACATTGTCTGTTGGATAAATAATACACAATAAATAATATTAAAACTAAGGTAATCAATGAGTTATTCTTCAGAACCTAAAAAACCAATTACTTTATCCACCTTATTAAAATACAAAGCTCAAAACGAAAAATTTTCTTGCCTAACCTGTTATGATGCAAGTTTTGCTCACTTGATGCAAAAAGCAGATATTGATGTCATTTTGGTTGGCGATAGTTTGGGTATGGTAGTTCAAGGTCATGCTTCTACGTTGCCTGTTACCGTAGAAGATATGGCGTATCACACTGCTAATATTGCTCGTTCAAACAGTCATGCGTTGATTATGTGTGATTTGCCTTTTATGAGTTATGCAACATCTAATGATGCGATTTTAAGCACTCAAAAAGTCATGCAAGCAGGAGCGAACATGATAAAAATTGAAGGCGGTCGCAATCTTGCCAGTACTGTTGAAACACTGGCAAATCATGGTGTTCCAAGCTGTGTGCATTTGGGATTAACTCCGCAGTCAGTTAATATTTTTGGTGGTTATAAAGTACAAGGCAAAAATCAAGAAGCCGCAGATAAATTATTAGAAGATTGTCGTATCTTGACTGATTCAGGAGCAGCAATGATTTTATTAGAATGTGTTCCTTTTGATTTGGCAAAAACGGTCACTCAAACCTTTAATGTGCCTGTGATTGGTATTGGTGCAGGCGTGGAGACCGATGGGCAGGTTTTAGTGATGCACGATATGCTTGGAGTCTATACTCGTAAGCCTGCTAAATTTGTTAAAAATTTCCTAACTGACGCAAGCAATCAAACTTCAGATATTCTGGGCGCATTTTCGGCTTATCATCAAGCGGTTAAAACCGCTAGCTTCCCAGCTCATGGACATACTTTTTATTAAAATTGATACAGTCTACTAAATTTATGCGTATTTTTCATACAATCAACGAACTTCAAAGCGTTTTAAACAATCATCGTCAGCAAACAATCGCTTTGGTGCCAACGATGGGTAATTTGCACGATGGACATGTATCTTTGGTAAATATCGCCAAAAATCATGCTGATATTGTGGTAGTCAGTATTTTTGTTAATCCAACTCAATTTGGGGTTGGTGAGGATTTTGATAGTTATCCTAGAACATTAGACCAAGATTTGCAAAAATTAATCCAGGTCAATTGTGATTACATTTTTGCACCCAATATTGATGAAATTTACCCTGTTTATCCGCCCAATATTCAAGTATTAAGTGGAGATATTACTAAGATATTGTGTGGAAAAACCCGTCCAACCCATTTTGATGGAGTGGGGCTGGTTGTGAGTAAATTGTTTAATATCGTTAAACCCGATGTAGCTGTTTTTGGTAAAAAAGATTATCAACAGTTAGCAATTATCAAACAATTAAATCAAGAATTAAACTTTGGTATTCAAATTGTTGATGGGGAGATTGTTCGTGCAGATGATGGTTTGGCATTATCATCTAGAAATGGTTATTTAACAGATGAACAAAGAAAAATTGCTCCAATATTAAACCAATCATTAAATGCGCTTTCCCAAGAAATAATCAATGGATTTTCATTGGATAATTTATCTGATTTAACTGACAAATACAAAGAAAAAATAAATCAAAGTGGATTTGTTGTTGATTATTTGGAAATATTAACTGATAAATTAAAAACACCAAATGATAATGATAAAAAACTAGTTATTTTAGTTGCAGCCTATCTGGGTAAAACTCGGCTTTTAGATAATCAAGAGGTTGTTATTAGTGAATAAAGAAGTTTCAATTATTATTGTATCGGGTCGTTCAGGTTCTGGAAAAACAGCTGCACTAAATATTTTGGAAGATTTTGGTTATTATGTTATTGATAATTTACCTTTATCTTTGATTAATAATGCTGTTGATGAATTGATTGGTGATAATATTAAAAAAGTTGCTTTGGGTGTTGATGTTCGAACTGCAAAAGCTGACCTTTCAACATTTCCAAATGTTTATAATGATTTGACAAATAAATATCAACAATCAGTCAAGATATTATACGTTACCGCACAATTAGGTATTTTGGTTTCTCGTTTTGCTGCAACCAGACGTGTTCACCCTTTGATGTCTATGGTAAATGATTTGTCTGACGCTTTGACTAAAGAAATTGAGCTGTTAAAACCCATTTCTAGTTATGCTGATATTAAAATAGATACCAGTAATTTAAATATTCATGAATTAAAAGAAAAAATCCGCCAGCATTTGGGTGTAAAAAATCAAATCACTTTGAACATCTTATCATTTGGTTTTAAATATGGCTCACCCATCGATGCAGATTTTATTTTTGATATGCGAATATTGCCAAATCCCCATTGGCAAGAGAATTTACGTATCAAAACAGGATTGGATAATGAGGTTAGAAGGTTTTTTGCTAATTATCCAGAAGTAGATGAGATGGCAGAAGATATTTCAGCATTTTTAATCAAATGGTTGCCACATTTTTTAAATAATAATCGTTACAGTGTTACTGTAGCGATTGGTTGTACAGGCGGCAAACATCGTTCAGTCTATATCACGCAAAAAATAGCTCAATTATTAGAAAATAAGTTGCCAGAAAGTATGCTTATTGCTGTCAATCACAGAGAGCAAAAACATTGGTAAATAAATAAGGTCAAAGATGAATATTGATTGGTCAAAAATAGATATGCGAGTATCACGCACGGAAATTAAAAAATCATACGATAGACTACAGGCATTATCTGAACCGCTGGCAAATTTAAATAAAAAACAATTAGAAAACCTACCAGTGAGCGATTTTTTTTTGGATGAACTTAAACATTTATCACAGATAAAAACAGCGGCTGCAAAAAACCGTCAAATTAAACGTGTTGGCAAACTGATTCTTGAGGAAAATCGTCATGAGTTAATTGATGCATTGTTTGAACTACTGTTTGATGTCAATCAACGAGCAAAAATTGAAACTTGGATAACGAGGCTAAATTTATCAGATGACAATACGTTAAAATTATTTATAAAACAATATAAAGCCAGTGAATACAATAGTTTATATCAATTATTATTATGGATTGAATACGCAAAACATCTGCAAGATAATGAACTACTCCAAGAAAGTCTGTTGGATTTTAAAAGCTATGTTAAAGAAGTGGCAATTTTATCTCGATAGTTTTAGTAATCACTAAAAGATGGTAATCTTTAAAATAACAAAGATGACAACAAGCACCAAACCCTGTTTACACAGGGTTTATTGTATTGAAATTTAATTAATCAGCAGCGCCATCGGGTACAAAACAGTAACCAACCCCCCAAACGGTTTGTATATAACGAGCTTGGGAGGGATTATCTTCAATAAGTCTGCGAAGTCGGGATACTTGCACATCAATGGAACGCTCCATTGCCCCCCACTCACGACCACGCGCTAGATTCATTAGTTTATCACGCGTCAAAGGCTCTCTTGGATGCTGGACCAGTGCTTTTAAAACAGAAAATTCACCTGTTGTTAAGGTAACAACATTGCCATCTCGTTTTAAAGTTCTGGTGGATAAATCTAAGGTCCAAGAGCCAAACTCTACCACTTCCATTTGTTGTGTTGGTGCACCTGGCAATTCGCGATTTTGACGACGCAGTACAGCTTTGATGCGCACTAATAGTTCTTTGGGATTAAAGGGTTTGGGTAGATAGTCATCAGCACCCGCTTCAAATCCAGCGATTCGGTCAGCATCCGAACCTTTGGCAGTCAGCATAATAATAGGAATTTCTGAATTACTGGCGCGCAGTCTTTTGCAAATAGCAATACCATCTTCATCAGGCAGCATTAAATCCAACACAATCAGTGAAAACATTTCACGTTGCATCAGCTTATCCATTTGCTTACCATCATGAGCCACGCGCACAACAAATCCATCTTCTTCCAAAAAACGCTGTAATAAAGTACGCAAACGGACATCATCATCAACGACTAAAATGCGCTCATTTAAATTTTCATCAGCCATCATGTACTCCCATTAATTGAAATTTTATAATGATAACCATTGTACTACAGTTACCATCTATAAACTACTTTTATGTCAATAAATAGGGATTAAATCTTACTAGATAACTAATTGATTGTTATTATTTTTTTTATTTTTGATAAAAAAAATTAAAA
>NZ_JBUXLH010000018.1:0-35441 GCF_055193055.1 Moraxella sp. I5G
CAGTTTAAACATCAAAGGCGATAACAAAAATATTGAAACCGAAGCAGGTACAGACGGCATTAAAGTCAAACTGAAAGACGAAATCACATTGACTAGCGTAACTGCTAATACTTTAAAGGCGGGTGATAGCGTACTGACGAATGACGGTCTGAACATTGCCAAAGGTACGGCAGGTTCACCCGTATCCCTGACTAAGTCCGGTTTGAACAACGGCGGCAACAAGATCACCAAAGTTGCTAAAGGTGAAAATGAGGATGATGCTGTGAATTATACTCAGCTTAAAGAGCTGGCTGACAAAGGTCTGACTTTTGATGCGGACGGCAATACTTCGACCTCAAGCAAAAAACTGGGTGAGCGCGTCGGCATCAAAGGCGGCAATAACATCACTACTTCCGCCGACAACGACAATGTTACCGTCAAGCTGAATGACGATATTACGTTGACCAGCGTAACTGCCACTACCTTGAAAGCAGGCGACAGCACGCTGACGACTGCAGGATTGGTTACGCCTAAAGTAACCGCGGGTAATAGCGTGTTGGAGAATAACGGATTGACCATCTCCAACGGCACGGCAGGTTCTTCTGTCTCCCTGACTAAAAACGGTCTAAACAACGGCGGCAACAAAATCGCCAACGTAGCCAAAGGTACGGAAGACACCGACGGAGTGAATGTCAGCCAAATCAAACCGTTGGCAACAGCGCTAAATACGACTGTTGGTGCGGATGGTTCTATCGCAGAGCCCAACTTTACCGTCAATCATGCCGACGGTACGGCGGGTACCCCTGTACACACCGTTCAAGACGCATTGAACGAGGTTGGTAAAGAGTTGAACAAAGGTCTGAACATCGTTGCGGACAACGGGTCGTCTGAAAAAGTCAACTTGGGCGATACAGTCAAGTACACAAGCAAAGACAAGAACATCGTTACCACAAGCGGTACAGGCAAAGAAATCGACTTCAGCCTGGCCGAGAAAGTGACCATCGGTAAAGACGCAGCGAACGGCGGCAAGCCGGTAGTGATTGACGGTAAAGAAGGTATTGTCAGCGGACTGACCAACACCACATTGGGTGCCGCTCCATTGGCCGACTCAAACAAAGCCGCGACCGAAGCCCAACTGGACGCAACCCAAGTGAATTTGGCAAACGTCTTGGGTGGTAACGCAGCCAACAACAACGGCAACGTTACGACCAGCGACATCGGCGGTACAGGTGAAAGCAACGTCCACGACGCGATCAAGTCAGTGAAAGCGACAGCCGACAAAGGTTGGAAGCTGAAAGCGAACGACGAAGCCGACAGCGAAAGCGAAAAAATCGCAGCTGGCGACACCGTGACCGTGAAACAAGGTAAGAACATCCGAGTGAAACGCAGCGGTAAAGAGCTGACGATTGAGACTGAAGACGATGTCGAATTCGGTACGGTTTCCGCTACTACCGTACTGGCCGACAGCTTCATCTCCGGCAACAGCGTACTGAGCGGAGAAGGTCTGAAGATCGGTGCGGACGGTTCACCAAGGCAAGTGTCTCTGACCAATGCCGGTCTGAACAACGGCGGCAACAAGATTGCCAACGTAGCCAAAGGTGTAAAAGACACCGACGCCGTCA
This sequence comes from Moraxella sp. I5G, assembly GCF_055193055.1. NCBI lineage: Bacteria > Pseudomonadati > Pseudomonadota > Gammaproteobacteria > Moraxellales > Moraxellaceae > Moraxella > Moraxella sp. I5G. Next base: position 1,602 of record NZ_JBUXLH010000018.1, read on the forward strand.
ACGTCGCGCAGCTGAACGAACAACTCGCCGCCACTGAAAAAACCACCACCGTCGTTGCCGGTAAGAACGTTACCGTCAGCGAAAAAGTGGACGGCAACAACACCGAGTACACGGTTAACGCCGACAAGACCACCCTCAGCCAAGCGGCGGGCGGTGCGGTTAAAGTCAGCGAAGGCGCGAAAGACGCCGACGGTGTTACCGATTACGCGCTGGATTTGACTGACGAAGCCAAAGCCGACATCGCCAAAGGCGTCGCGGCAAAAGACGCGGTGGACAACAAAGGTCTGACCTTTGCCGCCGACAACGGCACGACCGGTGCGAAGAAACTGGGTGACAGCCTGAGCGTCAAAGGCGACGGTAACATCCTGACCCGCGCCGACGAAAACGGCATCGACTTCTCGCTGGCCGACAAGATTACCGTCGGCAAAGCCGGCAACGGCAACAAACCGCTCGTAATCGACGGTACCGCCGGTCTGATTTCCGGTCTGAGCAACACCACCCTGGGCAGTGCGGACTTCGCTACCAAAGCTCAAGCCGCAAGCGAAGAGCAGTTGAACGCAGCCCAAGCCAACCTGGCGAAAATCCTCGGCGGTAACGCGGCCAACAACAAAGGCAACGTGACCACCACCGACATCGGCGGTACCGGCAAAGACAACGTCCATGACGCCATTGCCGCAGTCAAAGAAACTGCCGACAAAGGCTGGAACCTGAATGCCAACGACGAAACCTCGTCTGAAAAAATCGGTGCAGGTGACACCGTGACCTTCAAAGAAGGCAAAAACGTCAAAGTCAGCCGCAACGGTAAGAACATCACCGTAGCGACTTCAGACGACGTCTCCTTCGACAAAGTGACCGTAGGCGGCAGCGTTCTGACCGACAACGGACTGACTGTGGGCAACGGCAAAGCAGGCAAGCCCGTCAGCCTGACCAAAGACGGTCTGAACAACGGTGGCAATAAAGTGTCCGACATTGCCGCAGGCGAAGCCGACACCGACGCAGTAAACGTTGCACAGCTCAAAGCAGCCGCAGCGAAAGCGACATCTAAAGTGGACAGCGGCAACGACAACATCGTCGTCACACCAGAGCAAAATGCCGACGGCAGCACCACTTACAAAGTGGCGACCGCACCCAACCTCAAAGCCGAGAGCTTCACCGCAGGCGATACCGTTGTGAACAACGACGGCGTTAAAGTCGGCGACAAAGTGGCACTGGGCAAAGACGGTCTGAAAGCAGGCGATGTGAACATCACTGCTGATGGCATCAACGCAGGCAACAAAGCCATCAGCAACGTTGCCGCCGGTGTGAAAGACACCGATGCCGCCAACGTCGGACAGCTGAACCGTCTGACTGCCGCTGCCAAGACCGAAGTCGAAGCCGGCACCAACATCGCCGGCGTGACCAGCAAACAAGGCGCGAACGGTCAAACCGTTTACACCGTTAACGCAGACGGTGCGAGCGTCTCCGCAGGTTCCGACAAAATCGTCGTGACCAAAGGCAAAAAAGATGCCAACAATGTGATCGACTACGCGGTTGACCTGTCTAAAGCCGTCAAAGACGACATCGCCAAAGGCGTAGCGGCGAAAGACGCAGTAGACAACAAAGGCATCAGCTTCGCAGGCGACAGCGGTAAGACCGTTGCCAACAAACTGGGCGATACCGTGGCTGTTAAAGGCGATGCCAACATCACCACCAGCGCAGGTGCGAACGGCATTCAGGTCGGTCTCAACAAAGATCTGAAAGTCGACAGCGTCAAAGCAGGCGATACTGTTGTGAACAACAACGGCGTCAACGTCGGCGACAAAGTGGCACTGGGTAAAGACGGTCTGAAAGCAGGCGATGTGAACATCACTGCCGAGGGCATCAACGCAGGCGGTAAGAAAGTGACCGGCGTCGCCGCAGGCACCGTCGCCGCAGGCAGCACCGATGCCGTCAACGGCGGACAACTGCACCAAGTTTACGAACTGATCGGCAGCAACGGCGGCAACGTCAACACCGCACCGCCGGCAGTCGAAGCAGACGGCAAAGCAGGCTTGGGTAATATCAAAAACATTACCCTGGTGGACAACAGCAACAATCCGAACGTGACCAACGTTACGAACGAGACCAAGATTGCCCAGTCCAACGGTTACAGCCTCGTGACCTACAACGTCGAAGACCAAGGCATGTACGTGACCAACAACGTCATCGAAGCCGTAGGCCGTATGAACGAACAAGGTATCAAGTTCTTCCATACTAATGATGGAAAGGTAAATCCTGATGTACAGGCCTATAACAGCGAAGACTCTAGCGCGAGCGGCGCCTACGCCACGGCAGTCGGCTTCCAAGCCGCCTCCAAAGGCACCAACGCCATCGCCATCGGTAAAGGTGCTAAAGCCAACGCCGAGAACACCATCGCCATCGGTACCGGCAACATCGTCAGCGGCAAAAACTCCGGCGCCATCGGTGACCCGACCGTAGTAAGCGGCAACAGTTCTTACTCCATCGGTAACAACAACAACGTATCCGCCGACAACGCCTACGCACTGGGCAGCAACATCAAAGCCACGGTCAACGACTCCGTCTACCTCGGAGACCGCGCCCAAACCCAAGGCATCCGCACGGCTGATGCAGCCAAAGGCGAAGCCTACACCTACGGCGGTCTGAACGACAAAGCCGTAGCAGGCAAAGCAGGTTCGACTGCCGCAGCGAACAAAGTCGCCGGTGTCGTTACCGTCGGCAACGGCACGGACGAGACCCGTCAGGTACAAGGTGTAGCCGCAGGTGTGGTATCGGCGGATTCGACCGATGCGATCAACGGCAGCCAGTTGTATTACACCAATCAGGCGATTGCCAACGTAGCGACACAAGCGACGGCGGCGAAAACCGAAGTTACCGCAGGTAAGAACGTCGTCGTTAACCAAACGACCGGCAACAGCGGTCAGACCGTGTACAACGTTGCGACTGCCGATAAACTCGACGTAACCAGCGTGACTGCAGGCGGTGTAACCGTTAACGCGCAAGGTGTCAGCATCGCTGCTCCGACCGCCCATAATCCGGCGAATACCGTCAGCCTCAGCCCGATCGGTCTGAACAACGGCGGACAACGCATCACCAACGTCGCTCCGGCGAAAGAAGGTACTGATGCGGTCAACCTGAACCAGCTCGCCGGCGTAGGTAACGCCCTGCAAAACAACATCGAACGCGTCGGCAAAAAAGCCTACGCAGGGGTCGCAGGCGCGATTGCCCACAGTTCAATCCCTCAGGTTACTAGACCTGGTGCTACTGGCTTAAGTGTGGGTAGCGGCTATTATGGTGGTCAATCCGCAGTTGCGGTTGGTTTATCCACCATGAGTGATAATGGCAATTGGGTGTTTAAGGGCAGTTTTTCTGCTAATACAGATGGTCATTTAGGTGTTGGCGCTGGCGCTTTATATCAATGGTAATTTAATCAAGAAAAAAACTGCTTAACTTTTTAAGCAGTTTTTTTATTTATATAATTATGTGTTATACTTTAAACCATAATTAAGATTAGTATCATATCTTATTGTTTTAAAAAAAATTATTTAAAAATTGAAATAAAAATAAATCTTATAATCATATTAACTGATATTGCCATTTTTAATTTTAAGATTAAATAATATTTTTGTTTTAAAATCAATTAATTTATTTTTTTATGAATGGTTTTTTAATCACATTATTCTGTTAATTTTAATAACTATCAATGGTTCTTTATAATTGTTATTAATAATTTGATAGCCCAAAATAAGAAATAAGTATAGCTTTTTACACTATTTATTGAATTTTTCTTGATTTTTTTATAATTAACGATTATTATTATCATTTATAAAAAATAACATTTGTATACTTTGCAAGTATATAAATTTGTGATATGCTGAAATAAATAAGTTACAATTTTTATTGTAAGAGTAAGATAATAGATTTTTGATATTTCAAAATCAGGCATGGATTGCTTACAATTTAGGAGCCTGTATTTTAGAGGATTGGACGAGGACGAATAAATGAATCCCATGTATATCACTTTTGCAATCTATCTGGTTGCTGTTCTCTTGATTGGTCTGGCCGCGTATTTCTCCACGCGCAATTTCGATGATTATATTTTGGGCGGCCGCAGCTTGGGCCCGTTTGTTACAGCGATGTCGGCGGGCGCGTCCGATATGTCGGGCTGGCTTTTGATGGGCCTGCCCGGCGCGATTTATTTGAGCGGTTTGAATGAGGCTTGGATTGCCATCGGTTTGGTGATCGGCGCGTATTTCAACTGGCTTTTGGTGGCGGGCCGTCTGCGTGTGCATACTGAATATGCCAATAATGCGCTGACGCTGCCGGATTATTTCTTCCACCGCTTTGGCGCGGGCGGACATTTGATGAAAGTGGTTTCCGCGCTGATTATCTTGTTTTTCTTCACGATTTATTGTGCTTCGGGCATTGTGGCGGGCGCAACTTTGTTCCAAAGCCTGTTTGAAGGCATGACTTACACCCAAGCCATGTGGTTAGGCGCGGGCGCGACCATTGCTTATACCTTCTTGGGTGGCTTCTTAGCGGTCAGCTGGACGGATACGCTGCAAGCTTCTTTGATGATTTTTGCGCTGATTTTGACGCCGGTAATGGTGTATCTGGGTCTGGGCGGCGCAGAACAAATGTCTGCCGCAATTCAGAGCGTTGCCGCAGGCACAGGCAAAGAATACGGCAGCCTGTTTGCCGGTACGACCGTCATCGGCATTATTTCCACAGCCGCATGGGGCTTGGGCTATTTCGGTCAGCCGCACATTTTGGCGCGCTTTATGGCGGCTGAGAGCGCAAAATCGCTGGTATCCGCACGCCGCATCGGTATGACTTGGATGGTGTTGTGTCTGGCAGGCGCGGTCGCGGTCGGTTATTTTGGCATTGCGTATTTTGGAGCAAACCCCGACCAAGTCGCTTCAATGAAGGGCAACCACGAACGTATCTTTATTACACTTTCCACATTGCTGTTCAACCCTTGGATTGCAGGCATTATTTTGAGCGCGATTTTGGCGGCGGTCATGTCCACTTTGTCTTGCCAGCTTTTGGTTTGCTCCAGCGCAATTACCGAAGACTTCTACAAAGGCTTTTTGCGCAAAAATGCGCCGCAGTCAGAATTGGTGTGGATTGGTCGTCTGATGGTATTGGCGATTGCTATTATCTCGATTCTGATTGCTTCCGACCCTGAGAGCAAAGTTTTAGGCTTGGTGTCTTATGCTTGGGCAGGTTTCGGAGCAGCGTTCGGTCCGATTGTGATTCTGTCGGTATTGTGGAAACGCATCACGGCATATGGCGCTTTGTCGGGCATGATTGCCGGCGCGCTGACTGTGGTGGCATGGGCGGAGTGGGTCAAAAAACCGGCTTTGGCTGCACATGAAACCGGTCTTTTGACCATGTACGAAATCGTTCCCGGCTTCATCGCTTGTTTGGTGATCGCTATTTTGGTTTCACTGACCGACAAAGAGCCGTCTCGTGAAATCCAAGAACGTTTTGAAAAAGCGGACGCGGAATACCGCGAGGCGAAATAAGTGTTTTCAGACGACCTACCATCTATTGTAGGTCGTCTGAATTTTTTATGGACAACAGGTTTTGTTTTTATTTTGACGCCAATAGTGATAATTCGGTCTTTTGACCTTATCTGCTTTTTATCAAAGCAAAAAACCCTGTTTTCAAGGTAAATTACTTGTTCGCCCCGTATAAATTTATTACGATATTATCTATATGCTTTAAATCTTTTCAGACGACCCCGCGAAGGGATGGGGTCGTCTGAAAATCATCATAAAAACTTTGGAGAATCTTAAAATGTTTGACTTTGCTTTTCCGACACAAACGCCACTGCGCCAAGCGATTACCGATGCTTACCGCCGCGACGAAATCGAAGCCGTTCAGGATATGCTGCAACGCGCCCAGATGAGCGATGAGGAGCGTCGGGCGGCGTCCGAACTCGCGCGCCGTTTGGTTACGCAGGTTCGTGCCAGCCGCACCAAAGCCAGCGGGGTAGATGCGCTGATGCACGAGTTTTCGCTCTCCAGCGAAGAAGGCATTGCGCTGATGTGTCTGGCGGAAGCTTTGCTGCGCATTCCCGACAATGCGACGCGCGACCGCCTGATTGCCGACAAAATTTCCGAAGGCAACTGGAAAAGCCATTTGAACAACAGCCCGTCCCTGTTCGTCAACGCCGCCGCATGGGGCTTGCTGATTACCGGCAAACTGACCGCGCCGAGCGACAAGCAGATGGGTTCGGCTCTGAACCGCCTCGTCAGCAAAGGCGGCGCCCCCCTGATCCGCCAAGGCGTGAACTACGCCATGCGCTTATTGGGCAAGCAGTTTGTTACCGGACAAACCATTGAAGAAGCGCTGCAAAACGGCAAAGAGCGTGAAAAAATGGGCTACCGCTTCTCCTTCGATATGTTGGGCGAAGCCGCCTACACCCAAGAAGATGCCGACCGCTATTACAACGACTACGTTCAAGCCATTCACGCCATCGGCAAAGACGCCGCCGGACAAGGCGTTTACGAAGGCAACGGCATTTCCGTCAAACTCTCCGCCATCCATCCGCGCTACTCGCGCGCCCAACACGAACGCGTGATGAGCGAACTCTTGCCTCGTCTGAAAGAGTTGTTCCTTTTGGGTAAAAAATACGATATCGGTATCAATATCGACGCCGAAGAAGCCAACCGTTTGGAGCTGTCTTTGGATTTGATGGAGGCACTCGTTTCCGACCCCGATTTAGCCGGTTACAAAGGCATCGGCTTTGTCGTTCAGGCATATCAAAAACGCTGCCCCTTTGTCATCGACTATCTGATTGACCTTGCCCGCCGCAACAATCAAAAACTGATGATCCGCCTCGTTAAAGGCGCGTACTGGGACAGCGAAATCAAATGGGCGCAAGTGGACGGCCTGGACGGCTATCCGACCTACACCCGCAAAGTCCATACCGACATTTCCTACCTCGCCTGCGCGCGCAAACTGCTGGACGCGCAAGACGCCGTGTTCCCGCAATTCGCCACCCACAACGCCTACACATTGGGCGCGATTTACCAAATGGGCAAAGGCAAAGACTTTGAACACCAATGCCTGCACGGCATGGGCGAAACCTTGTACGACCAAGTGGTCGGCCCGCAAAACTTAGGCCGCCGCGTGCGCGTGTACGCCCCGGTCGGTACGCACGAAACCCTGCTTGCCTACTTGGTGCGCCGCCTGTTGGAAAATGGCGCGAACTCGTCGTTCGTCAACCAAATCGTCGATGAAAACATCAGCATCGACACGCTGATCCGCAGCCCGTTCGACACCATCGCCGAACAAGGCATCCACCTGCACAACGCCTTGCCGCTGCCGCGCGATTTGTACGGCAGGGGTCGTCTGAACTCTCAAGGCGTCGATTTCAGCAACGAAACCGTGTTGCAACAGCTTCAAGAAAAACTCAACCGTGCCGCCGCGCAAGACTTCCATGCCGCATCCATTATCAACGGTAAAGCCCGCGATGTCGGCGAAGCGCAGCCGATTAAAAACCCCGCCGACCACGACGACATCGTCGGCACAGTCAGCTTTGCCGACGCCGCTCTTGCCCAAGAAGCCGTCGGTGCAACCGTTGCCGCATTTCCTGAATGGAGCGCGACGCCAGCCGCCGAGCGCGCCGAATGCCTGCGCCGCTTTGCCGATTTGCTGGAGCAGCACACCCCCGCGCTGATGATGCTTGCCGTGCGCGAAGCCGGTAAAACGCTGAATAACGCCGTCGCCGAAGTGCGCGAAGCCGTCGATTTTTGCCGCTACTACGCAGGCGAAGCCGAAAACACCCTGCCCAAAGATGCCAAAGCCGTCGGTGCCATCGTCGCCATCAGCCCGTGGAACTTCCCGCTCGCCATCTTTACCGGCGAAGTCGTTTCCGCATTGGCAGCCGGCAACACCGTCATCGCCAAACCTGCCGAACAAACCAGCCTGATTGCCAGCTACGCCGTTTCCCTGATGCACGAAGCAGGCATCCCGACTTCCGCCTTGCAGCTTGTCCTCGGCGCAGGCGATGTCGGCGCAGCGTTGACAGGCGACCCGCGCATCGGCGGCGTGATTTTCACCGGCTCGACCGAAGTGGCGCAACTGATTAACAAAGCCCTTGCCAAACGCGACGACAGCCCCGTCTTGATTGCCGAAACCGGCGGTCAAAACGCCATGATTGTTGACTCCACCGCGCTGCCCGAGCAAGTTTGCTTGGACGTGCTCAACTCCGCCTTCGACAGCGCGGGACAACGCTGCTCTGCCCTGCGCATCCTGTGCGTCCAAGAGGACGTTGCTGACAAGATGCTCGCCATCATCAAAGGCGCGATGGACGAATTGGTCGTCGGCAAACCCGTTCAGCTCACCACCGACGTAGGCCCCGTCATCGATGCCGAAGCGCAGCAAAACCTGCAATCGCATATCAACAAAATGAAAGGCATTGCCAAGTCTTACCACGAAGTCAAAGCCGCTTCCGACGTTGATCCTGCGAAATCCACCTTCGTGCTGCCGATTTTGTTCGAACTCAACAACTTGAACGAACTTACCCGCGAAGTTTTTGGTCCGGTGCTGCACGTCGTCCGCTACCGCGCCGACGAGCTTGACCAAATCATCGACCAAATCAACAGCAAAGGCTACGCGCTCACCAGCGGCGTACACAGCCGCATCGAAGGCACGGTCAAACGCATCCGCGAACGCATCGAAGCGGGCAACGTTTACGTCAACCGCAACATCGTCGGCGCGGTCGTCGGCGTACAACCGTTCGGCGGACACGGTATGTCCGGTACTGGTCCGAAAGCAGGGGGCTCGTTCTACCTGCAAAAACTGACCCGCATCCCCGAATGGGTTGCCCCGCCGCTGAGCCGCATCGGACAAGCGGACGAAGCCGCGCTCAAACGCCTCGAAGCCTTGATTCACAAGCTGCCGTTTAATACAGAAGAGAAAAGCATCGTTCAAACAACTTTAGAAAAATCAGCTGCTCGTAATTTGTGTAAAGCAGAAGCCTTGCTTCCAGGACCAACGGGCGAACGCAATTCATTGCACTGGCACGCTTCAAAACGCATTTGGATTTATGGAGGAAATTTACTCCAAGCTGTTTGCGCGTTGGCTGTTTTGTGCGTTGCAGGCGTGCATGTTGTGGTTCAGCAAGAAAGCCCGTTGTCTGCTTATGTAGGTGATTTAAAAGGTTTACTGGAAATTGCTGATAAACCAGAAAATACAGGAATTAGTCGTGTGGTAGCCTTGGAGCCATTACCAAGCGCAATAAAACAAACTTTAGCACAATGTGATGGGGCGTTAATTCGTATTTTACCATCAGAGCAAGGGGTGGATATTTTGCAAGTGTTTGAAGAAATCTCTTGCAGTGTCAATACAACTGCTGCTGGCGGCAATGCTAGCTTAATGGCTAAAGCCGATTAATTAACAACATGATTTAAAAAACCGCTTATTTTTTTAAGCGGTTTTTTTAAATTTAAGCATTATCCGTTGTGATGGTAATAGCATTTTGAATGCTATCAAGTTTTCCATAAACCATAAACAAACGGTCAATACCTAAAGCGATGCCGCTGCAAGGCGGTAAATCTCGACAGCAATTTATTAAATTAATATCAATAGGGATGGTATTTAATCCTAATTGCTGGCGCTTAAAATTGTCATTTTCAAATCGTTGGAGCAATTCTTCACCGTCAGACAATTCATCATAAGCATTTGCAATTTCAATACCGTCAATATACAGCTCAAAACGTTTTGCGATTAAATGACCATCCTTGTCTGATTCAATTTTGGCAAGAGATGCTGTTTGTGGTGGATAATCTAAAATGATGGTTGGTAAATCAAAACCTAAACTAGGCTCAATTAAATGACTAAATAATAAATCTAACCAACTTTGTTTATCATCACCCATATCAACAAAAATATCGTGTTTTATGGCGCATTGTTTTAAAGTGTCAATATCTGCTAAAAATGGATGAATATTTAATTTGTCAATAAATGTTTGAGCATAACGATAGCGTTTTATTGGCATTGGACGATGAAAAACTTTAGTTAATAACTCACCTAATTCATTTATTAATTGTTCAAGCGTAAAATGTGGACGATACCATTCCAGCATGGTAAATTCAATATTGTGTTTACTGCCTTTTTCATTATCACGAAAAACTTGACAAATTTGATAAATAGGTAATTGATAATCTGCCAGTACTCGTTTCATGGCAAATTCTGGCGATGTGTGTAGATAACCTGTTTTTAATTGACCGTTTTGATGAAATAGGGCGCGCACTGAATCAATAAAAACTTCAGTATTGCCATAATGTGATAATATCGGTGTTGTAATTTCTAATACATGTTTTTTAGCAAAAAAAAGTCGAATATCAGCGAGCATTTGAGCTTTTCTAATGGCCAAATCCACTGACAAAGAAGGTTGATAGTCATTTGTTTGCTTATTTTTTATATTATTCATTAAACAGCCACTCTCTTTTTAAAGGATAATCCTTTCTTAATAAATCAAATTGTTTACCAAAATTATATTGGCTATTAATATTTCTTAATTTTTTATCATCATGATAAATATCATAATAGTTTGGTAATAAAGATAAATCGTTTTTGAGTATTTGCCAATGATATGGATTATTTGGTAATAATGACTCAATAGTTTGTTTGATTGGTAAATTAAAAGTTTGACAAAACTTTTGATAGATTATATCAGTGCCACGAATTTTACCTTCTAAAGTATAGCCTGCGATATGTGGCGTGGCAATTGTTAATGAATTTAATAAATTATTATCAATATTAGGCTCAAAAGGAAAAACATCCAATACCGTTTTTATTTTTTTATCAACGATACTTTCAATCAAATCATTTTGACAAATAATTTCCCCACGCGCGCTATTAATTAATAATGCATGATTTTTGAGATGGGTTAGGGTGCTTTTATTGAATAATTGGTAAGTTGGATACACGGTATTTTTAGTTAAGGGCGTATGAATGCTAACAACATCACTGTGGTTTAATAAATCTTTAAAATCACTGTTGTTTAATTCTGATTTTTCTAAAAAAGGGTCATACCCTAAAATTTGCCAATTTAAATCTTGAGCATAGTGTGCTAACGTGCTGCCAATATTGCCAAGACCAATAATACCCAAAGTAATTTTTTTAGATAAATAATCAGGATATAACGTCAAAATGGCGGTTATCACATATTGGGCGACAGAATGTTTACTACAGCCTTTGGCATTACCAAATGTGATATTATTTTTTTGTAAAAAATCTTTATCGACGTGGTCGGTGCCAATCGTGGCTGAACCAACAAATTTGAGCTGATGCAGCCGATTAAAAATTTTTGAATTAATCTGACTGACTGAACGGATAAATAAAGCATCGGGTCGATATTTATCAAGCGTGTTTTGGTTGATTTGCCTGCCAGCAAGTTTGACAACATTGATATTGTGATGTTTGCCCAAATAGTCATCAATGCAGGCAATATTTTCATCACATACAACACAAATAGAAGATTGATTTTGGTTCATTAAGATTCCTTATGTTCTAGTTTTTGGGCAAAAAATTCATTTTTATGCTGACTTATCCATTCGCGCCATACCGCAAGCCCAATTGCTAGCACCACAGGACCAATAAATAATCCCACCGTTCCAAAAGCGGTCAAACCGCCTAAAACGCCAATAAAAATGATGATAAAAGGAATCTTGGTAGCGCCACTGATGACAATCGGGCGAATCAAATTATCCACCCAGCTAATGACAAACGTACCCCAAAGACCAAGCCCAATCCCTTCGGTGGTATGACCTTGGGATAAAAGCCAAAGCGCAACTCCACCCCAGGCAAATGGTGTGCCAAAAGGAATGAGTGCGATAATAAAAGTTAAAATTGTCAAAAGAATAGGGTTGGGAGCGCCAGCTACAGCATAACCAATCCCTGCTAGTACTGCCTGAGCAAGTGCAGTCAGTCCAATTCCATAAACGACCGCTTGCGTGGTTGCTCCAACCGAATCGATATAGCCATCAATGCGATTGCCAATAATATTACGTAGAGCTTGGCGGATTTGATGCATTAGACTCAAACCATCTCGATAAAAGAAAAACAGCGTCATCAACGCCATACCAAGTTTGGCAAACCCTTTAAATGCAGCATCAAAAGCAATTTTGCCATAGTATAGATGTGATTGTATCCATGAGCGAAAAGCCTCCATGGTGGCATCGGGATTTTTATTCATTTCCCACAAAATATCTTTAATTTGCTGCCCAACAACAGGAAGGTTTTTAATGTTTTCAGGTAAATCCACATAACCTGCTTGAATCCTGCGAACCAAAGTACCATAAAAACTAATGACTTCTTGTTGCAGTATAAAAACCCCAACAACCAAAGGAATGCCAATCATCAAAGAGATGCTGACTGTCATGATTAATGCGCTAAAATTTGGGCTAAATTTGACCTTTTGATAAAAAAAACGGTAAAATGGAAAGGTAACATAAGCTAAGATTGCTCCCCATAATGCAGGAGCAATAAAAAAATAAATAACCTTTAAACATAAAACAATCAAAACAGCAAGCAAAGTAATTGCCAATAGCCTTTGAATAACCAGCTCTTTATTCCACATTTCCATCATAACAATCATCAAACCAATAACCAATCTAGAGTTATTATGCCTGATTATCGTAAAAATAGCTTGTGGATTTTAAAAAAATTGTTTAAAAATTCTTACACTTTTTTAACTAATTAAACTTGGTTTCTCAATAATTGATAATTGATAAATTTAAAACTGGTCATTTGAGTGTTTTACCATCTTTTTACAATAATGCTTCTACCGTTTTTGTTAAATCTTCCAAGTGATTATCACAAGCGGGCATTAGAGTAATATGACCAATTTTTCGTCCATCTCGTTCTTGTTTATGATAATGATGAAAATGCACGCCATTTAAGTTAAGCAGTTGAGAAATATCAGGGTATTTACCAATAACATTCAACATGACCGACGGTTTAAGAATATCTGTACTGCCAAGTGGCAAACCTACCACCGCGCGAATATGATTTTCAAATTGGCTGCAAACCGTTGCTTCTATGGTCCAATGTCCAGAATTATGCACGCGAGGAGCGATTTCATTGGCAAGCAGATTATCGCCATTAACAAACAGCTCCAGTGTTAAAACTCCCACATAATCTAAATGCTCTAAAAGTTTTTTAATATTTTCTTGAGCTTTTTGAGTGAGCGTTTGAGCGTTTGGAGCAGGCGCGATGGTTTTGACTAAAATGCCATTTTGATGATGATTTTCCACCAATGGATAATACCGAATTTCACCTGTTTGGCTGCGAACGGCAATAATGGAAACTTCTCGGCTAAAATTAATAAATCCTTCGGCAATTAAGGGCGCGGGTGTTTTGGTTAGTCCGCCTTGACCGGTGGTTGCACTACCAAGAGCCTCCCAAGCAGTCTGAATGTCATTTGATGTTTTGATGACAAATTGTCCTTTGCCATCATAACCACCTCGACTGGTTTTAAGCACCAAAGGCAGACCCAAGTTATCACATGCGGTTTGTAGTTCATTAAAGCTATTGACCGCCATAAAGGGTACAGTTTCAATATCCAATTGACGAAATAATGATTTTTCAGCAAGCCGGTCTTGAGCAATTTTTAAGACGTTTGGCGCAGGAAAAAAATCACGTTGATTGGTTAAATTGGATAAAAAAAGAGCAGTTTGAACAGGCGTATTTTCAAATTCTAAAGTAAAAACATCGCAGGTTTTGGCAAAGTCATCAAGCTGATTATTGGTGTAAACTTGACCATAAAGATTGGCAGGAGCGTCTTTTGCATCTTCTAAAAATACGCATTTCATCCCAAGTTTGAGTGCCGATTGCGCCATCATCATGCCTAATTGTCCACCACCTAAAATGCCAATGGTTTTGATAGTGTGAGTTTTATTTTGTGGGTTGGAATATGCATTCATGAGTTGATGACACCGGGAATAGGGCTGTTTAAAACAGTTTGTGTTTGATTGTTGCGAAAAACATTTAATTTTTGAGCAAGTTCATCATCGTGAAGCGCCAATATTTGAACGGCAAGCAGTCCTGCATTAAAAGCGCCCGCTGTGCCAATAGCTAAGGTGCCAACGGCAACACCTTTTGGCATTTGTACAATGGATAATAGGCTATCCCATCCGCTTAAGGTGCTGGATTTTACAGGCACACCCAACACAGGTAAAGAAGTTTGGCTGGCACACATTCCGGGTAAATGGGCTGCTCCACCCGCGCCAGCGATGATGATTTGTAACCCTTTATCTTTGGCGGTTTTGGCAAAATCAAATAATTTGTCTGGGGTGCGGTGAGCGGAAACGACTTCACAAACAAAGGGTATATTAAAATCAACCAAAACTTGCGCACTTTGACTCATAGTTTGCCAATCTGATTGACTGCCCATGATAATGCCAACTTTAGGCGCGCCACTTGGTGAAGAAATGGTAGAAGGTATAGAATGTGACATAAATTATCCCAAATAAATAAAATTAAAAATATAAACCATTAAAATATTAATCACGATATTGTATAAAATGACAACTATCCAAATGTTGATGACGACTATCAAAACGGTAAGCGGTTAAATAACCATCAATGCCAGCTGAATAATCCACGCAGGCTACCTGCTCTGATAAAATGGCAGGTTTGCCAGATAGCCAATAATGCCCAATAAAAATGGGTTTTTGAGTGTCAATATGAAAATAAGTCAAATCATCTGGTAGGTTGGATAAAGGTAAATTGGGTAAATTTTTAGCAAATAAAATGTCTTGAATGGATTGATGTTGCCAATCATTCATCCACCATTTAACTCGAGCATGTTTACGTTTAATGCCTGTTTTATCATAAAAAATTACACCATCTGGCAATGGCGCTTCTATGCCTTTTAAAATACGTTCTATGGCGATAAATTCAGCTGTATTTTTTTTACTGGCATTTTGCAAAATTTCGGGCGTGAGTAGGTGGTTGGGTGATATTTTTTTTAACAAGGCAATCGCTGATGGGTCATAGCAGGCGTGAATAAAAATTGCATCATCAAGTTCGAGCCAAAGCGGTAGTTGCCAAAAACGATTTAACCAATGATGATGTGTATCTGAATAAAAAATAACCTCATCTAAAAAAGCCTGATGTTGTTTAGTATTGTTGGCAGTCTGTGGACGTAAATAATGCGTGTGGTCTATATCGCTTTTTGTGGCGTAGGCTAGAGCATTGTATTCGTGGTTACCCATAATGATTTGGGCTTGCTGATTGTCCAGCATGTCAAAGGCGATGTTTAATGTGGTGAGTTGTTTTTTGCCTCTATCAATCAAATCTCCAATAAAAATTGCTTGATGACCATTTGGGGCGACGTAGCTTTTGCCATCATGTTGATAACCAAGTTTATTCAAAAGCCCAATCAGCTTGTCAGCTTGACCATGAACATCACCAATAATATCATAAATCATGACAACCAACGCCCAATAAATTTAAAAACTGTTATCATACCCAAATTTTATCAATTTTTAAACCTTTTATATAGATTACTTCTAATTTTAAAAAAATAAGCAAATAAACGTTTGTGCATCAATGTAAATCAGACCTTACAGGTAATAAATTTGTAATATTCTATTATTAATAGCGCTAATAATAAAATTTAGCAATTGGTTGTGATAAATAATTTCAATGAGTTACAAAAATGAATTGATGAATGATTTAGGATAAACAGTGCTGTTTAATAAGCCCAACAACATAAGGATAATAATAAACAGGCAAATCATGTCCAAGTCCTTCTACAACGACAAAATGGCTATTTTTAATGGTTTTAGCAAGAAATCGCCCATGACTTTGATGAATTAATCCATCTTTATTACCATGAATGATAAGTGTGTCCGTGGTGATTTTTTTAGTGTAGGGTAGCAAAGAGCCAGTTGCCAAAATTGCATTCATTTGTTGGGCGATGCCTAAGGGGTAAAAATCGCGATGATAGCGAGTTTGAGCAACTGCGCGCGTACCTTTAATATCAAGATGTCCGGGTGAACCAACCGTCGTCATAAACCACACAGCATGACGCACCATATCGCGTTCAGAATAGCTTTGGGGACGACGAAAAAACGTAGAAAATTCTTTTAATCGGGGCAGCTTAGAAAACGCTTTATTGCTGCTACTAAATAGCAAAATAAGCTTATGAATTAGGTTTTTGTGTTTAGCAGTGACAATCTGAGCAATCATACCCCCCATGGATGCACCAACTAAATTGACGCCAGTTAGATTTAATGTTTGTATTAAACCAACCACATCATCAGCCATATCCACCAAAGTATAGGCAACCTCTTGCTTTTTATTGCCAAATCCAAGTTGATTTTTGGCAATCATCGTTAAGGTTTTTCGTCGCGAAAGCATGTTTTGAGCGGGAATTTTGCTTGATAGACCAGTATCACGATTGTCAAATCGCACAACAAAAAAGCCAGCATCAATAAATAGTTTTAATAAGTCATCAGGCCAAAACATCATCTGCGAACCAAAACCAGCAATAAACACCAAAGGCGGATTGTCAGGGTTGCCGCCTGCCTCGACGCATAGAGTAATGTTATCATTAATTTTTACCATGCTCTGGTACAAATAAGGTGATAAATCAGAGGACTGCCAAAGCTGCCCTAGTTTTTGCCAATTTTGAGGCGGTTTTGGTAATAACGCAGATGATGAGGTCATAACTAGGATTAAATTTCAATCATTTCAAAATCAGCTTTGCCAACGCCGCATTCAGGGCATGTCCAGTCTTCTGGAATGTCTTCCCAGCGTGTGCCGGCAGGTAAGCCCTCTTCAGGGCAGCCTAAAGCTTCATCATAAATCCAGCCACAAACCACACATTGATACTTTTTCATCAAACAACCTCCAAAAATAACGAAATTTATCAATATTTAAGCTGATAGATTACAAGCGTTTTCTTTTTTTGTAAAGTGTTTTTTACGATGGTTTATTGCTAACCAAAGAATTATTGTCGGGTTAATTTCTCTGCCAACACATCTCTAGCTTGAATAAAACCATCAATGCCTTTTAGCAATAATTGATTGAGTGGATGGTGATTTTGTGTTTGATTAAAAGTATCAAAATCAATGACTGATGGTTTGTTTTCTAATTTTTTATCAAAACTTAGCATTCTGATAACAGGTTTATCCATGTTGGATAATTCATCTAATAGAGTAGGTGAAATGGTTAATAAATCACAACCTGCCAATGCCAAAATCTGCTCACAGCTTCTAAAACTTGCTCCCATAACTTCTGTAGTGTAACCGTGTTTTTTATAAAAATGATAAATATTTTTAACTGAAAGCACGCCTAAATCATCATGAATATCAATGGTTTCTTTATTTTCATGCTGTTTTTGCCAGTCTGTGATTCGTCCAACAAATGGTGAAATGAGTGTAACACCAGCATCAGCACAGGCTTGAGCTTGAATTTGAGTAAATAGTAAGGTTAAATTACAGTGAATGCCTTGCTGTTCTAGGATTTTTGCGGCTTCTATGCCTTGCCATGTTGCGGCAATCTTGATTAAAATTCGTTCTTTTTTAACGCCCAATTTTTCATAAGCGTCAATAAATTGCAGGGCTTTTGTAACGGTTTTTTGGGTATCAAATGATAATTTAGCATCAACTTCAGTAGAAACTCGTCCTGTAATGTGTTCCAAAATCAGTTTGCCCAACCAAACTGTTAAATAATCAATCGCTTCCTCAGTTGTAAGGTGTTTAGTACTGCAGACAATATCGTCGTATTCACCACTGATAAAAGCGGATGTAATTAGGCTTGGATTGGTGGTTGCATCAATGGGTTTTAGGCGTATGATAGCAGACAAATCACCTGTGTCAGCAACAAGAGTGGTCATTTTAGCAAGTTGAGATAAAGTGTTCATGATCATAAAAATCAACAAAAATAAAATATTGATAAATTAACATAAAATTGACAATTTGGCAAAATTTTAGATAAAATTAACGATTTCATCATGATACAGTTGGATAAAGACATGATTACAATTTATGGCATTAAAAATTGCAATAGTATGAAAAAAGCATTTGATTTTTTAACAACCCATCAAATACCATATCAATTTTTTGATTATAAAAAAGTAACTTTATCCAAACATGAGTTCGATGAGCTTCTAGCAATATTTGGATTGGATAAAGTCATCAACAAACAAGGTACAACCTATAAAAAATTGGATGAAGACGCAAAAAATAGCTTGATAAACCATCAGTCGTTAGCGAATGCTGATTTAACCATTTATGATATTGTTAAAGAAAATCAAAGCATACTAAAACGCCCAATAATAATTGGTGAATACAATGACAAAGAAATTCAGCTGATTGGTTTTGACGAACCGCTGTATGCAAAGACATTTTTATAACTCATGTTTGGTTTTTTCTTTTATATGGGCTGGCGCAACCTTTTTGCGACGTCTTAGCCATTTACAGATAGCATACAAGCCAGCACATGTTGCCAAAATAATAACCCAAAGTTTGCTAATTAATAAAATAAGTTGTAAAAAATAATACCAGCCATCTGCCAATGAATTTTTTAATTGGCTAAAGAAAGTATAATTACTTTCTTGCTTGATTCTGTTATCAATATCAGGAATGGTTTTTTGAGTAACTTTCGCAGCTTCATGAAATTTTAATGTGATGGTGGTAAACTTAACTTTGTCTTCAAGCATCATTTTTTGAAGCTCAGCATACATTTGTTCTTCTTTTGCTGACGCGTTTTGTGTGATGATGGTAGTTTTTTCTTGATTATTATCAATATGTTGCAGTTCTTGTTGTTTCTCACTTTGAATTTTGGCTTGTAGCAATGATTTTTGGATGTCTAATTTCACATCTTCAGCCAAAAAATTACGATATTCCAAAAACTCCATCAATGGCGATAATTCTGTTAAAAAGGCTGCCACATTTTGTTTTGGAATGCGTATAATAACATTAGCATGGCGGTTGTAACTGATAAGCTGCTTTTTTTGGTCATGACCAACAGATAGGGTATGAGTGGAATTTTCTTGATTGGCAATTTGACTGTTTTGAATGTAACCTCCATGTTTTAGGGTGAGATTTTCGATTTCACTATTGGTTTTTAAAACATCACTGGTTTCAAAACTAATCTCACCATTTACCGCTAATAAACGGTTTTTTAAGTGAGGATTATTTTCTTCTTGAGTGATGATTTGGCTTTCTGGCAAAATATTTGCAGTAAGTGTGGTGAATTCAGCTGCTTCATAAGTTGAATGGGGCGCATGGGCTGAATCAGGTGATTTTTGACAAGCCACTAATAAAAAAGCTGGGATTAAAACTAGACAAAGTTTGTTCATTTTATTTCTCTAATTTTAGGCTTCATTTAAAATCTGAGTACCAACTCCTTCATCAGTAAAAATTTCCAATAAACACGCATGAGGAACTCTGCCATCAACAATCGTGGCGCTTCTAAGACCTGCTTTAACAGCGTCAAGCGCCCCTGCAATTTTGGGAATCATACCACCATAAATTGTTCCGTCCTTGATTAAATTATCAACATCTTCGGGCGATAGGCTAGTTAAAATTTTGCCATTTTTATCCAAAACCCCTTTGATATTGGTCAGTAATAATAGGCGCTGTGCATTTAAAAATTGTGCAACTTTTCCTGCAACCAAATCGGCATTGATATTGTAGGTATTGCCTTCTTCATCTACGCCTAACGGAGCGATTACAGGAATAAAATCACTAGCAATTAGCATGTCAATAACAGTTTTATTGATGCTTTTAACTTCGCCAACAAACCCCAAATCAATTTTATTTCCTGATTCGTTTGTTTTAATCAGCTTTTGAGCGGTGATAAGATTGGCATCTTTGCCAGTCAAACCAATAGCTTTACCGCCATGTTTATTAATCAAATTAACAATGGACTTATTGACTCCACCACCCAACACCATCTCTACCACGTCCATGGTTGCTTTGTCAGTAACGCGCATGCCATCAATGCGCTCTGATTCTCGTCCAAGTTCGCCTAGCAATCGGTCTACTTGAGGTCCGCCGCCGTGTACCACCACAGGGTGAATACCAACAGTTTTTAAAAGTACAATGTCTTTGGCAAAAGAACTTTCAAGTTTGGGGTCAGTCATGGCGTTTCCGCCATATTTAATGACGATTAGTTTGTCTTTGTATCTTTGGATATAGGGTAGAGCAGTTGTAATGGTTTGAGCGGTGAGTTTGGCTTCATCTAAAGTTAAAGACATATTTTTTCCTTAAAAAACAGTAAACTATAAATAATAAAGCATTTATTTGTAATATCAATGCGTTCCAGAGCTTCCAAAACCGCCTGCGCCACGCTCGCTAACATCACTAAATTCTTCAACAATCTCAAAATCAGGACGACAAATTGGCACAACCATATATTGCGCCATACGTTCAGCAGGATTTAAAGTAAAATCTTGACCACTTCGATTCCAAACACTCACCATCAATTCACCTTGATAATCAGCATCAATCAAACCAACCAAATTGCCCAAAACGATACCATGTTTGTGCCCAAGCCCAGAGCGCGGCAATATCAGTCCAGCAAAATTGGGATTGGAAATATAGACGCAAATACCCGTTCCAACCAAACAAGTCTCACCTGCCTTAATGGTTAAAGGTTCGTCAATGCACGCTCGCAAATCAATCGCTGCCGAACCATCAGTTGCTCGAGTGGGTATTGGAAAATTTGGGTCTTGACCAATTTTTGGATTGATAATTTTAACTTGTACTGTTTGCATAATTTCTCAAAATCAAGGGATTAGAATCAAAGTGTTAAAAAACCGCCATTAAAACCATTGTTAAAATGTTAAAAAATAACATTTTAAAGTAACTGTCATTATAATCAATTTATCCAAAATAAAAAACCCAAAAACCATAAAGATTTTTGGGCTTGATTACTGATAGGTAATCACTGATTAAGCATTACCTTCGTTTTGAGCTTGGCTTTGTAAAAATGCTTGGTCAAAGTTTACAGGTGCAAGCAACAATTGTGGGAAGCTACCACGAGCAATAATGTCACTGATAACTTCACGAGCATAAGGGAATAACACATTTGGACAATAGGCATTTAATAAATGTGGCATATCACTTTCGGGGATATTTTTTAGCACAAAAATACCCGCTTGTTGAACCTCAGCAATAAATGCAGTACTACCCGCATTTTTGGCGGTAACACTGACTGTTAATACCACTTCTTTGTGGTCTTCATCCAAATCAGAACTTGCCGTGGTTAAACCGATATCAAGCTCTGGCTGCCACTCTTTGGTAAACACTTCAGCACTAGGCACTTCAAGCGAAATGTCTTTTACATAGATGCGCTCAAGACCAAGTTGGGGGGCTAATTGTTCGTCTGACATAAAAAAACTCCAATAGGTTTAACAGATTGATAATAAAGAAATTTATTTGAAGTTAAATGGTTGTTAAGCATTTAACAACGCATCAAGTTTACCATCTTTTTCTAATTTGTTGAGATTATCAAAACCACCAATAAAAGCATCACCAATAAAAATACGTGGTACAGTGCGATAATTATTGGTACGGACATTCAAACTGTCCAATTCATCCTGACTTAAAGTCAATACATTAAATTCTTGATAATTTACGCCTTTACGTTCTAATAGTTGCTTGGCGGCAACACAATAAGGACATGTGGTTTTGGTGTAGATTTGAACAGCTACCATTGGAATTCCTTTGGATTCTAGGTTGAATTATTTTTTAGTTTTTGGGGTAATTAAGGGCAATCCTGCTGCTTGGTAATTGGTAATTCCACCTTCTAATCGCATGGCGTTAGGTTTACCCAAAAGCTGCACTGCCATACCTGCCTGCATGCCCATATCGCAGATAAAAATAATGGGTGCGGTGATGGCTTGCAGTTCATTAAGATGATTTTTTAATTCAGTAAATGGAATATTGCGACTACCAGAAATATAACCTGTAGTAAATTTATTAGTGGGGCGAATGTCAATTAAAACCGCATTTTGATTATTAACCATCATACCTAATGCGTTTGGGGCAATTTTTTTGCCGCTACGTTTGTTTTCTATGCTAAAAAACATCACCACCAACACAAATAATGTGCCAAATAAAAAAGGGTGGTTGCTCATAAATTCAAACCAGCGTTCCACAAAAATTACTCCATTTTACAACAAAAATCAACATACAAGCGAAGTATTATACTGATTTTTTATAAAAAATACATCTTATTTTATTGGGATAAATGTAAAATTTTATTTGGTTTACATATGTTTATCTGCGCATTTAATGACTGGATTTTGAGTTTTTGGCTTCTGTATAAAGTTCATTAAAGCTGTCAATGCGTCTGGATAAAATTTCACCATTTTCGACCATTTTCCAAAAATTACATCCCTTGCTATTTGCTTTATGGGTACAGTCGCGAAATTGACAAGTCCCAGACAGCTCAAACAGTTCATCAAACCCATATAAGATTTCATCAGGTGATAAGTGCCAAACCCCATATTCGCGAATTCCAGGTGTATCAATAATGCCGCCTTTGGTTAAATCTGCATCATCATACGCCAAAAAACGACTGGTTGTGGTGGTGTGCTGTCCAAGTTCAGAATTGGTAGAAATTACGTTGGTGGACTGATTAGCATGGGGTAAAAGCGTATTAATTAAACTTGATTTACCAACGCCAGATTGCCCTGCAAACACACAGATTTTATGATTAATTTGGCGTTTTAATTCAATAATGCTTTGTTTGTCCTGATAACTGGTTTGAATGACATTAAAGCCATATTTTCCCCCTAGAAATTGATATTCTTCAAAAATTTTTGAGACGTCAGCAAAATTTTCCAACAAATCTGCTTTATTTAAAATTAAAAGAGGCGTCACTTTACTTAATTTGGCAATAAGTAAATAACGGTCAATTAAGTTGGTTGATGGTTTTGGTAAAGGCGCAAAAACAATTGCCAAAATATCAACATTGCTAGCAACTGGTTTTAATTTATGATAGCGGTCAGGGCGCGTGATGAGAGTACTTCTTGGTAAAAGTATTTCAATGACTCCAGCGCTACTATCTTGCGGGTTTAGGCTAAATTTTACTAAATCACCTGCCGACAATAAAGGCAGATTAGTACGAACATGACAGCGGCAAACCTCCCCAACAATCAAAGATTGGGTTGAATTTGGATAATTTGAAGGGTCATCAGGTAAAGCGGTAATTTGCACATCAAGCTGTTTGCCAAAATGAGCGACAATCACGCCAGAAAATAAATATTTATCATCTACAGTTTGATGATTTTTTTGAATTTGTCGGGTTTGGTTTTTGGTAAGTTTGCGTTTGCGAATTATGGACATAGTAACTACATTTAAATAATAACAATCTATTGTAAACCATTTATTTAAATTAAAAAATATGATTTTATAATTAAATTATTTAAAAACAGCAATTTTTTTATTACATTTTCAAAAATTTATATAGGTTATTTAAATGATTTTAGTAAATTTACTTATATCAAACAATAAAATGAATTTGCTTTTAGCTTTAATATTAATACTATTCTTTAGAAATAGCTCTTTGGAAATAACCTAGTATTTTTAGAAATAAGTGAATGATTTTATTATATGGAAAGTTATTAAATGCGTTTAGGAGCTTTTTATAAAACTTTTATTAAAGATAATTTACTGAAAACTTAAGATAAATTAGTGATGAATAATTTAAAAAATAAATTATATTAAAAAAATTTTTAAATTACAATCAATTTAAAATTCATTATTTAAAAGTTTTTGATAAATAAGTTTGAATCATTAGCTGATTTTAAAAACTTTAAATCAAACATACCAAAGTTGATGAGTAACACATTATACAAAAACTATTTTAGTAATCTTTGTTTTAGAACAAAGGGTTTTGGATGTCAATTACAATAATAAACTAGTGACAACCAAAACCCCATGTAATAGCTTTTATACCATCAGCTTTTTTTAAAAAGCTTATTTATTTTCCAATTGTGGAACAACATTACTGGTATGTCCCAATAAGCCCGATTGGGTGTATATTGCCAATTTTTGACGAGTGTCAGCAATATCTAAGTTGCGCATGGTAAGTTGTCCGATGCGGTCTGTTGGAGTAAAGGCAGCATCTTCTACTTTTTCCATGGAGAGGCGTTCAGGTTCATAGGTAAGATTTGGTGATTTGGTATCTAAGATACTGTAATCATTGCCACGTCTAAGCTCTAAAGTAACACTACCTGTGATGGCTTTAGCAACCCAGCGCTGAGCAGTTTCGCGCAGCATCAAGGCTTGAGAATCAAACCAGCGACCTTGATAAAGCAAACGACCTAAACGTAAACCATTGATGCGGTACTGTTCAATCGTGTCTTCATTGTGAATACCCGTTACTAAACGCTCATAAGCGATGTGCAATAATGCCATTCCTGGAGCTTCATAAATACCACGAGATTTGGCTTCAATAATACGATTTTCAATTTGGTCAGTCATTCCAAGCCCGTGTCTTCCCCCGATTTCATTGGCTTTTAGCATCATTTGGGTAAGGTCATCAAACGTTTCCCCATTGATGGCAATGGGCACGCCTTCTGAAAATTCAATTTCTACAATTTCAGTTTTGATTTCAATGGTTTCGTCCCAAAAAGCAACCCCCATAATTGGTTCAACAATCTTATGGCTAGCACTTAAAAATTCTAAATCTTTAGCTTCGTGAGTTGCTCCAAGCATATTGGAGTCAGTAGAGTAGGCTTTTTCTTTGCTCATTTTGTAATCAAAACCATTGTTGATTAAAAACTCAGACATTTCAGCACGGCCGCCAAGCTCATCAATAAATTTTACATCAAGCCAAGGTTTGTAAATTTTTAGGTTAGGATTGGTTAATAATCCATAACGATAAAAACGTTCAATATCATTGCCTTTGTAGGTTGAGCCGTCGCCCCAAATATCAACACCATCTTCTGCCATAGCTGCAACAAGCATCGTTCCCGTGACTGCCCGACCCAGCGGTGTGGTGTTAAAGTAAGGCATGCCACCTGTTGTGATGTGAAATGCTCCACATTGAATCGCCGCAATGCCTTCTTTGGCAAGCTGTAAACGGCAATCAATTAAGCGAGCATTTTCTGCGCCATACGCCATCGCTTTTTTAGGAATGGCATTATAATCCTCTTCATCAGGCTGACCTAAGTTGGCGGTATATGCGTAAGGTAGCGCTCCTTTTTGCTTCATCCATAGTAAAGCTGCTGATGTATCTAAACCACCAGAAAAAGCAATTCCAACCTTTTGTCCTTTAGGTAATGATTGTAAAATGGTGTGGCTCATAAATACTCCTAGGTTTGTTTTTACTTAAGGTTTTTTCATTTAATATTCGAATCCATTGCGATATTTTATCACAAAAAATAACACAAAATAAGTGAAAAACAAACCTATTTTTGTTAGAATGGGAATTTTAATTATTTGTTTAAACACCTATTTTGTGCTAAATTTATGCAAAATTACCGTATATTGGTAGATACCACTACCCAAACATTAACCGTATTTTGTTATAACACAATCGTGGATACTTTTTGCATTTCCACAGCAAAAAACGGCACAGGACAGCTGGAGAATTCTTATTGCACACCTTTGGGAGTGCACGTTATTGCTGAAAAAATTGGTACAAATTGCCCAATAAATACGGTGTTTGTGGGGCGCAAGTTTACTGGTGAAGTTTATGACGAAAATTTAGGTAAGCAGTACCCAGATAGAGATTGGATTTTAAGTCGAATTTTATGGTTAAAAGGCACCGAGATGGGTAAAAATTTAGGCAAAACTGCGGATGGTAAATCGTGCGACACTTATGGTCGTTACATTTATATACACGGTACACCTGATAGTGAACCTATGGGTGTGCCAATGTCGCATGGCTGTATTCGCATGAGAAATGAAGATATTATTAAATTGTACGAATGTGTTGCTGTTGGTACGTGTGTGGAAATTGTTTAAAATATTGTTAGTTAGAGTTGTTTTATGCAAAAAATCAATGTGATGAATTACAAGATAAAGGTAGTATTTTTGTGCGTAATATCATTAATTTTCTTATCAGCGTGTCAGCATAAACTGTACAAAAATCGACCACAACCTGAACCCATTACTCAAATACCAATCTATATTACACCTGCAACTTATCAAGCCTATCGCCAAGAAGAAGCTCAAAATCGTACATTAATTATCTATTTTGAAGAAGGTAAAAAACAAAATTTGATGAATGCCATCAACGCTAAGGGCGATACCGTAATTTATGATTATAAAGTATTTAATGCTATTGCCATCACCATCAAAACAAATGAAAGCACATCTTCAGTAACTGACTTTTATCAAAAAATAGATGGCGTTTTGCAAGTAGCAGAAAGTCAAGTCAATTCATTAAATAAGATTAGTCCCATAAATCCAAATTTATAAAACAATAAGAGCGATTATGAATCTGCAAAAAGTTGATTTAAATCTTTTGGTGTATTTAGATGTGTTGTTGCGCGAAAAAAACGTAACCCGAGCCGCCGAACAACTTGACATTACTCAGCCTGCAATGAGTAATATTTTGCGCAGATTGCGTTCTTTATTAAATGACCCATTACTTGTGCGTTCCAGTGAAGGTATGACCCCAACTGAGCGTGCCAGTGAACTTCAGCCACGCATTAGAGAGATTTTATCTGATGTAGCCGCAATTTTAGAACCACGTACCGAATTTCGTCCTTATAGTACATCGCGAATTTTTCGCATCATGACCAGTGATTATGCTGAGGCGACACTTGTGCCAAGATTGGTAAAAGCCTTACGTTCCGAAGCTCCTAATGTTATCTTGGATTTTTTAACACCATCGGATGTATCGTATCGAGATATGGAACAAGGTCGTGTGGATTTAGCGATTAATCGCTTTAATGAAATTCCTCAAAGTTTTCATCAAGTTTTGGTTTGGCGCGATACATTTAGTTGTCTTTTATCAGCAGAAAGTCCATATTTGTATCGTTTTAATCTAAAAAATTATCTAAAAGCCCAACATGTTTGGGTGTCTAAAACAGGCATGGGTGTTGGTTTTGGAGTTAACCCTGAAAAATCGGGCGGTCTGGGGTCAATTGATAAAGCACTGGAGCGACTTGGTCAAAAACGCCAAATCAGCGTTTTTACTCGTCATTACCAAATGCCTGCCATGTTAAGTGCCAATAAAGATTTGATTGCAACGTTGCCAACACGTGTTGCCAAACTGCAAGCCAATAACAATCCAAAAATTGTCGTCAAAGAACCACCATTTTTTATTCCAGAATTTGAATTAACGATGGCATGGTCGCCGTTATTACAACATCATCCCGCCCATAAATGGCTAAGACAGCTGATTTTACACGTAGCAAGACAAGTCATTGCTGAAGAGCAAAATAGCAATCTACATTAAATTATCCAGTTGTTCAAGATAAGCCTCATCATGAATTAGTTTGCCAAAATATCGATAAAAATTTGGGCGCTGATTAATTTTTTCTTTAAGCCTATGTATGTTTGCTAACAGCGCTTCTGGTGTTGGCTGGTAATCATGATAAAAACACTTATCAATCTCTTGACGAAACTTGACGATGCTGTCTTTTGGCGTAAATTGCATATTTCGTGCAGTCAATTCTTGTTTTAAAGCAAAATAACGCTTTTCAATAAATTCTAACTTATCATAAAAAAACAACACATGACCTTGACCCATGCGATAATTTTGTGGAATTTTTTGGAAAATTTCTTGATTATTTAGGCTTTTATTGGCTTTTTCAACCAAAGAAAACAGTCGAGTGATTTCACGATATTCAGCAAATAAATGTTGGTCAGTTAATATATTTGGATGAACCACATTGACACGAGTCATAAACTTCTTAAAATTAAATAAATTGGCATTATAACAAATAATTATTACAATCAGTCATCACAATTTGATTTAATTTTATTCTGTGAAATGATAAAACTCTCTTAAAAAAACTGTGTTAAAATGTAAGGTTTTTAAAAACTTAAATAAACAGTTTATACATAAAGGCAAATCATGAAATATCCTAAAAATTATGATGTGGTAGTTATTGGTGGTGGTCACGCAGGAACAGAAGCGGCTTTGGCGGCAGCACGTATGGGTGTAAGTACGTTACTGATCACACATAATATTGAAACGCTTGGGCAAATGAGCTGCAACCCTGCTATTGGCGGTATTGGTAAATCGCATTTGGTGCGTGAAGTGGACGCATTGGGTGGGGCTATGGCGTTGGCTGCTGATAGAGCGGGAATTCAGTTTCGAGTTTTAAATAGTCGAAAAGGAGCGGCAGTGCGAGCAACACGGGCACAAGCTGACCGTATTTTGTACAAAGCTGCGATTCGCCATATGTTGGAAAATCAACCAAATCTGGATTTATTTCAACAGCCTGTTGATGATATTGTCGTCGAAAATGGTCGTGCAACTTCGGTAATTACAGCAACAGGTGTCGAATTTATTACCAAAACTGTGGTATTGACCTCAGGAACATTTTTGGGCGGAACCATTTATGTGGGGCTTGACAGTCAGTGTGGTGGACGGGCAGGGGATATACCCGCCATTCGTTTAGCGGAGCGATTACGCGAATTAAAACTGCCCGTTGGGCGACTAAAAACAGGCACACCCGCTCGTATTGATGCTAGAACTGTGGATTTTTCGGTTATGACAGTGCAGCCTGGAGATACACCATTGCCTGTAATGAGTTATATGGGTAATGTCGCGATGCACCCAAAACAAGTAAATTGCTACATCACCCACACCAACGAACGTACCCATGATATTATTCGTGCCAATCTGGATAGAAGTCCAATGTTTAGTGGCAAAATTGAAGGGGTAGGACCTCGATACTGCCCATCTATTGAAGACAAAATTCATCGTTTTGCCGATAAAACAAGCCATCAGATTTTTATTGAACCAGAGGGTTTGACAACGCATGAATTGTATCCAAATGGCATTTCTACTAGTTTGCCATTTGATGTGCAATTGGATTTTATTCATAGCATGAAAGGACTTGAAAATGCCCACATCACTCGTCCTGGATATGCTATTGAGTATGATTATTTTGACCCACAAAATCTAAAACCAACTCTTGAAACCAAATCTATTGAAGGGCTTTATTTTGCGGGGCAAATCAATGGCACAACAGGTTATGAAGAGGCAGCAGCTCAGGGGCTTTTGGCAGGCATGAATGCTGCTTTATCTGTGCAAGAAAAGGATTCTTTTACCCCACGGCGTGATGAAGCGTATGTTGGTGTTTTGGTGGATGATTTAATTACGCATGGTACAAACGAACCGTATCGTATGTTTACAAGCCGTGCAGAACACAGATTATTATTACGTGAAGATAATGCCGATCAAAGACTCACTGAAATTGGGCGAAAATTAGGCTTGGTTGATGATGAACGCTGGCAAGCTTTCAGTCAAAAAATGGAAGCAATTGAACAAGAAACAGCACGTTTAGGGCATATCTGGGCGGCACCTAATAATGCAATCGGACGAGCTTTTATGCAAAATACAGATGAAGTTTTAACCAAAGAAAATAATTTACTGGATTTATTAAAGCGTCCAAATATTAAATTTACTGACATTGCTAAGATTGCAGAAAGCACCGTTAGTGGAGAGGTGGGCGAGCAGATTGAAATTGCAGTGAAATATGAGGGCTATATCAGTCGTCAAAATGAAGAAATTGAGCAAATGAAACGTCTTGAAAACACGCCTTTGCCAATGGATTTTGATTATCAGGCAGTATCAGGACTGTCTAATGAAATTGTACAAAAATTATCTCATATCCGACCGGCAACGCTGGCTCAAGCTAGCCGAATCAGTGGCGTAACTCCTGCGGCAGTCAGTTTACTTGCAATGACAATTAAAAAAATTAAAAAATTACAAGATATTGAAAAATAATTATTTCTTTATTTTAAACAGATGATTTACATATTTTGTTATTGAATGTGAAAAAAAATAAAATGAATATCAAAGAAATTGCTCAAAAGGCTTTAGAAATCAGCCAAACTGGTCAGTTGCCAAACGGTAAGGATTTTAGCTCTCAGCAAACTTTTGCTAAAATAAACTCTAAGCTATTTACTCCAGATGCATTACAAAAGATACTGCAAAATTGCCAACAAGACCAGTCAAATAAGACAGCTTGTCAAATTGAAGTTTGGGCATGCAGTACACAACAAGCAGCATTTAATTTAACCAGTCAGGGCAGGGATGTTGCATTACTAAATTTTGCTTCTGCTAAAAATGCAGGCGGCGGGTTTTTAGGAGGGGCAAAAGCTCAAGAGGAGGATTTGTGCCGTGCCTCGGGGCTTTATGAATGTCAATTGATGTGTCCAGTATATTATCAAGCCAACCGAGCAAATTCATCTTTGATTTATACTGACCATATGATTTATTCGCCAAAAGTACCGTTTTTTCGTTTAGATGATTGGCTTGATGATGTGTTTTTGGCATCGGTAATTACCGCTCCCGCCCCAAATATGGGGGCGTATTTAGCAAAACACAAACATGGTCAAGTAGATGTTGAACGTGCTTTTGTAAAAAGAGCAGAACTGTTACTGGCATTATTAAAATCATTAGGATATCGTACGCTGGTGCTTGGAGCGTGGGGCTGTGGCGTGTTTAAAAATAATCCTGTTTTTGTTGCGTCAGTATTTGCCGATTTGCTGAATCAGCCGTATTTTAAGACAGCGTTTGATGAAGTGACATTTGCCATTTACGATAAAAGTCAATCTCAAACTACGTTAAATGCTTTTAAAAATACGTTTGGCAAATAGGATTTAATAAGCATAAAAGGAATTTTTGTGAATATTGATACATTATTGTCAGCGATATTTTTTGCTTTTACAATTGTATTTCCAAACCTAGCTTTAATGGGGCTAGGTTTTTTTATGCAACGAAAAAATACAATTGATACCAATTTTGTGGATGTGGCATCAAAATTGGTGTTTAATTTTGGATTGCCATGTTTACTGTTTTTTAGCGTGATTAAAAGTACGGTCCATTATGGCGAACAAGTGATTTTATTAAGCGCAGGCGTGCTAACGACGTTTATTTTATTTTTTGGGGCAGAAATTTATGCCAAATTTTTTGTGAATGACATTAAGGATAAAGGTGTTTTTGTTCAAGGAGTATTCCGTTCTAATATGGCAATCATTTCTTTATCCGTTGTAGGCAATGCTTATGGAGCAGATGGCACCAGTGTTGGCGCAGTCTATATGGGGGTTTTGACGATTTTATATAATGTTTTGTCTGTCATTACTTTATCACGCACCCAAAAAGATAAAAACGTTACTAAACAGTTTGCGGGCATTTTAAAAAAAATATTCACCAATCCCTTGATTGTCGCGCTTGTCAGTGCATTTATATACAAAGCACTGTCTTTTCCTATGCTTCCAAAACCAATTATAAAAACGGGCGAATTGTTATCTAATATTGCTTTACCTTTGGCATTGATTTGTGCAGGAGCAACGCTGGATATGAAGTCCATGTTTGGTCTTTCTGGTGTGTCCATGCAAGCAAGTATTGGAAGAATTGTTGTTGCGCCAACATTAGCGATCATCATAGGGGTTATTTTTGCCTTATCTCCAATGCATTTTGGAGTCTTATTTATTATGGTGGCAAGCCCTGCTGCTGCTGCAAGTTATGTTATGGCAAAATCTATGGGTGGTAATGATGTACTTGCAGCAAATATTTTAGCATTTACCACAATTTTTAGCATGCTTGGTATGGCAATTGGTATGGCGATGTTAAGAGTTGTTGGACTGGTTTAAGCCGCCTAATTTCATAGTATATAATCAAATATTTTCGTGATAAAAAACTGTATTTTGTTAGATAAATAAAAAACCGCCTATTTTCTGGCGGTTTTCGTTTTGAGTCATTACCAAATCAATGAGCCAGCTGAGCTTTGGCTGATAAAACCATCTGGAATTTTGTTATTGTCTTTTTGCCAACGAGCAAATGCACGGCGAGTATTAGCACCTGCCACGCCATCGGTACCACCTGTATCATAACCAAGACTGGTTAGAGTTTGTTGCAGGCGTTTAATTTGAGCTGATGATAGGGGACTTTCGTGGCGAGGCCAGCTGGCAATAATGCCACTTTTGCCACTGATGCGTTTACCAAGTAGTGCCACACCCAAGGCATAATTTGATGAATTATTATACACTTTAATAACGTCAAAATTAGGCGTTATTAAAATTGCTGGACCATAAATACCCCCAGGTAGCCACAGTTCGGCTTCTGTATCACCAGAGAGTGTACCCCCAGAAACCAAATGTAACCCTGAATTTTGCCAAGCGCTTAACGATTGTTTTTGACCAATTAGATTGTGATTAAAGCCAGATGGTAAACGTACTTCATAAAATGCATCAACATTACGAATCCAGCCGCTATTACTTAGATAGTTGGCAGTGGAACTTAAAGCATCTGAGATTGTCCAAGGGTTTTTATGTCCGTCATTGTTGCCATCAACGCCTTGGGTTAGCCATGTTGATGGAATAAATTGAGTGTGTCCCATGCCGCCTGCCCAAGAACCTACTAAATCAGAACGCATAACATCACCACGTTCAATCATTTTTAACATGGCAATTAATTCGCCTTCGGCAAAGGCTCTGCGTCTACCATCATAGGCAAGACTGGATAACGCATTGATGAGATTCATGTTACCTGTTCCAGCCCCATAAGAGGATTCCATACCCCAAATTGCCACAACGATTTCTTTGGGTACCCCATATTGATTTTCTAAGCGCGTTAGCAGACTAGGATATTCATTTAATTGATTTTTTCCCTTACTTACACGTGTATTTGATGCAGCAGATTCAACGTATTCCCAAGGCATTTTAGAAAATTCAGCTTGTTTATTATCCAAGGCAATTACTTGATTATTTAAACTTGCTCCATTCATGAGTTGATAAACACTATTTTGATTGTAACCTTGTGAAATTAGACGGCTGATAAAATCATTTTTCCATTCATCAAAGCTGTGATAGTGCCGTTTTTCTTGGGCGATAGGAGCGGTGGGAGTAACGGTAATTGGTTTTGGCGATGGTGTAGCAACTGGAGTTTGCACAGGGATGTTTTGTGCGGGTGGTAGTTTTTGCGGTTCTTTGGGGGCAGGTTTGGCGTTGGGTCGCTCAATGGCAATGGCTGGATTCTCATGTTTGGGCGCAGAACTGCAGGCGACCAAAGCACCCAGAGCAAATCCTGCAATGCTGAGTAAAAATAAAGGATGGCGAATAATACGAATTAACATAAATTTTTGTAACCTATCATCAAAATTGACAGTAATATAGCATTATCACAGGGGGCTAATCAAGATAACTTGTGTGTTATCGCTGTATCAGAAGTTACAAAAAGTGAAAACTCTCAAGTGATTAGCTTGAGAGTTTAAAATAAGTGGCATCCCATAGGGGATTCGAACCCCTGTTACCGCCGTGAAAGGGCGATGTCCTAGGCCTCTAGACGAATGGGACGCTAGGCTTTTTCAGTGCTTTCACCATATATCTGAAAAAGTAGCGCCATTATAACAAAAATTTTTTATTCGTCAAGTATTTTTTTAAATTTTTTTGACGTTAGGTTTAATATTTTAAGTTTTTTTATCTAATCGTTGTTTTGGATAGCAAAAAAATCACCTCAAATAATTTTAGGGTTTTTTATTAGTCACCTCAATTTTGTGCAGAACTTCTTGAGCTTTTAGTTTGGTCTTCAGCGTTATTTAAACGAATCAGTAATGCATAAATTGTAGCAATAATCAGCACTCTTGCAATCAAAAAATATTTCCAAGCAGGGTAATGCGTAAGAACTTCTTAAATGATAAAAGGGATAATTAGATATTGTCAA
>NZ_JBUXLH010000019.1:0-26641 GCF_055193055.1 Moraxella sp. I5G
GCTGAAGCTACTGCTGACGCTGCTAAAGCTGGTGCAGAAGCCGCTGCTGACGCTGCTAAAAAGTAATTCACTAGAAAATTTTTCTAATGTGAATAAAAAGAGCCAATTTTCAGGCTCTTTTTTTATTGGGTAAGTTTTAATCTGATAATGATTTAAAGCTAAAAAGTTAAAACCCCCTAGTTTCCTAGGGGGTTTAAATATGGTGGCGTGAGGCAGGATCGAACTGCCGACACACGGATTTTCAATCCGTTGCTCTACCGACTGAGCTATCGCGCCAAGTTGTATCAAGTAACAACGCTGCGTATAATAGCATATTTTTAAAATTTAGCAAGTGTTTTTATAAAAAATTTATAAATTTTTCATTTTTGCAGTATGATAAGCATATTTTTTAATACAATGTAGGTACAAAGAACAATATGCTTATCCAAGAACTGCAAAAAACCACACAATCACAGCTTGAAACACAGCTACACAACCTACTAACTCAGGCCAATTTACCCAAACCTTTAGCAGAAGCAGCATTTTATGCGATGGCAAATGGCGGCAAAAGAGTACGCCCCATGTTAACTTTGGCGACATTTTTAACGCTAAATGGCATGTCCAAATTATCCCAAAATCATTCTTTGGTTCAAAAAGCCATGCTTGCTGTTGAATTAATTCATGGTTATTCTTTAGTGCATGATGACTTGCCATGTATGGATGATGATGATTTACGACGAGGCAAACCAACCTGTCATAAAGTTTATGGCGAAGCGTCAGCATTACTCACTGGTGATGTTTTACAATCATTGGCATTTGAAATACTAACAACAGACTTAACTGAAAACCAGCAACAAACTGCTTTATTTTTAATCCAGATTTTAGCACCGCGTGCCAGACGTATGGTGGCAGGACAGCAACTGGATTTAAATGGCGAAAATCAAGAACTATCACAGAACCAGTTAGAATGCATCCATCAAGACAAAACAGGCGCATTGATTGAAGCGGCAGTTTTAATGGGGGCGGCATGTGCATCTGCAAATCATGAAGATATGCATAATTTGCAACAATACGCCCGGTGTTTAGGACTTGCTTTTCAGGTGCAAGACGATGTTTTAGATGTGGTAGCAGACACTCAAACCCTTGGAAAGATGGCAGGGGCAGATGAAAAATTACAAAAATCCACTTACGTTAAATTGCTTGGGGTTGACAATGCCAGAAAGTACGCGGATTCGCTGTTTTATCAAGCAAAAATTTACATTGCCGATTTTGGTGATAATAATTTATTAGCTACTATCGTAGATTGGCTGCAAGTGCGTCAATTTTAATCTTATTAATCGTATCCTATTGATAATAAATAGCTACTGCAGCAGGTTTATCATTGCTTTTGGTTTAGCAAAACCATCATTGCAGGCTTGCCAACGAAAAGAAACGTTATTTTTAATTAATCTTTGCTCAATTTCTGCTGCCAGTGCTGGACTTATTTTTAACTCAACCAACGTTAAATACCAATGAAAATGCGATAACGTGTGTTTGATGGTACGGATAACGGATGTGGGCAAAGGTTTATTTTTGAGCATTTCAAACAATACAGTTTCGCCCAGTTGGCAATTACCCAATCCCTGATTAAACGATGGCTGATAGGTATCACCATCAAATGGCACATCACTATCCAACAGTGGCAAACACCATAAACCTTCCCAAATACCGTGATGTTTGGTTACACTTTGACGTTTCAGCCACAGTGTTTTTGCTGTATTTTCCTGAATAAGCTGAAATGCAAAACTATAACGTTTGGGTTTTTCTTTGCTTTTGTTTTTAACAGGATAATTGATAGGATTGGCTTTTTGATAGGCTTGACAATCCGCACTAATTGGGCAAAGTGTGCATTTTGGGCGATTTTTGGTGCATATAGTTGCACCTAAATCCATCATCGCTTGAGCGTATTTTCCACTATCGTGTTTGGGCGTAAGTGCTTGGGCAAGCTGCCAAAGCTGTTTTTGAGTTGCCGTTTTATTGATATCATCACTTATCATCGCCCACCGACTCAGAACGCGTTTGACATTGCCATCACAAATCACTCCAAATCCACGAACTCCCATCGCCACAATCGCCCCAGCAGTTGATTGCCCAACTCCTTTAATGGTTTGCCACTGGTCAACACTTTGAGGGAAATTACCTGTGCGCTTTATAAAATCCACTACTTGTTTTGCCCCTTGATACAGATTTTTGGCACGCGCATAATAACCTAGCCCTGCCCAAAGATTGGTAACCTCATCCCAGTCTGCTGCCGCCAAATCAATCACCGTTGGAAATTTTGCAATGAATCTTTGAAAATAAGGAATCACTGTGCTGACTTGGGTTTGCTGCAACATAATTTCAGATAACCATACTGCATAAATATCACTTTGTTCTTTTTTGTGCTGCTGCCATGGCAAATCATGCCGACCGGATGTTTCAAACCAGGTGAGTATTTTTTGGGAAAAGTGTGAATTTTTAGGCATAAAATTTTCATTTGACTTAGAAATGGCTATAATAAGGTCATTTTACGGTTTTTCTATCCTTTGTATGAAAAACAATCAAAAGGAACATTAATGACGAAAATTTCAGTTTTATTTACTGGTTTAACCTTGTTGTTGTCCGCTCAAACGGCGATTGCCAAAAATGATATTCACCTTGGTCAAAATGTAAATAGCGAAAAAACCGCTCAAAATTTCACCAGCTGTCCTGACAATTTTTATCAAAATACCCCACCCCAACTTGTTGGCACTAAAGGCGAGAAACTTGCCAAAAAAACTTATGAGTTGTGTTTTGATGGGTTTGCGGTGCTTTATTCGGGGATTTCCAAAACGCCAATTTGGTCTGCAGAATTTTTAACCAAAGAACGCATTCGGCAAGCCAAAACTCTCACCCGAGAAGATAACTTTCATGAAGAAAGTCGTCTACCAAAATCTGCTCAAGCCTTATTATCCGATTACCGACAATCTGGATTTGACAGAGGGCATTTGGCGCCAAACGGTGATATGGCAAACTCATCACAGCAGTTTGATAGTTTTAGCCTTGCTAATATTGCCCCGCAAAATGGCACGCATAATCGCGGTGATTGGCGAAAAATAGAATCCAGCACGCGCTATTTGGTCAATAAATACGGCAGCGCCTACGTAGTTACAGGCGTGGCATTTTCTGGTAAAAATATCCAAAAAATTGGTGCAGGCGTGCTTGTTCCAAGCCATTTTTTTAAAGCCGTTTACCTACCATCCATTCAAAAAGCGGGGGTTTATTATTCTGCCAACACTGAGAACAGTCAAATGCAGGTTATTAGCTTAGATGAACTTACCAATTTGACTGGAATATCAGTAATGCCTGATTTACCCCAATCGTTGCGCCAAGAAGCCTATTCATTGCCAACTTCGGCAGAAAACCCAACAAAAAATGATGATAATAACTCAAAAAAAAATCAGCAAAATCAAAAAGAAGATGCTAGCGGCTGGGCGGTTTTGATTGCTGAAATTTTAAAATTTATTCTTAGTTTATTTAAATAAGGTAAAAAAATGGATATTTTTCAAAACGATAGTCAAGTTTTACAAATTGCCAATTTAACCGTTGAAAACGGACAAGACAGCATACTTATTGCTGGTGATGTTGAAATTGAAAAAACTCAAATCGGCAAACAACAAGCACAAATGTTATACGATTTTGCCAAAGAGTTATGGCAAACTTTTGAAAAAATAGACGATTTACCAGAAACATTACCCAAAAATTCATTAGAAAATGACAGCATAGAAAATCCTTTTGCTTGATTTTGTGAATAATTTTGTTATAATTTGCCTATATTTGGTTTACGTTTGTTTTAACAACTGTTTTATTAGTAGGATTCGTTATGAAATTAACTCAAGTGATGGTATTTGGCGCAGGCTTAATGTTAGGTGTAAGTGCATTTGCTGCTGACCCAATTGTTGGTAATTGGCAAATGAGCGAAAACGGGCAGCCTAAAGCAGTCGTTACTATCAGTCAATCGGGCGCAAAATACGTTGGCACGGTCTCTAGTGGACAAACCGAAAAAGCCAAAACCTTTGTGGGGAAAACAGTGTTATTAGATGTTGAATCTCAAGGAAATGGCAAATATAAAGGGCGTGCAAAAGACCCTCGCTGGGGAGCCTTACCTGCGGTAAAAGCAGATATTACATTAAATGGCAACAGCTTAACTTTAAAAACCTTAAAAGGCTCACAAACTTGGGTTAAAAAATAATACATCAATTGCTTGATAAATAAAAAAAACGCATCATTGTGGATGCGTTTTTTTATTTAGTTCATAAGGCGTTTTCATTGGTTTCACCCGTACGGATGCGAATCACTTGCTCCAAAGGTGTTACAAAAATTTTACCATCGCCAATTCGATTAGTGTTTGCTGTACTGATGATGGTATCAATAATTTTCTCAACCATATCATCTGTGCAAGCAATTTCTAATTTGATTTTTGGCAAAAAATCCACCACATATTCTGCCCCACGATACATCTCGGTATGACCTTTTTGCCTGCCAAAACCTTTCACCTCGGTAATGGTAATACCGTTGATGCCTATATCAGAAAGAGCCTCACGAACATCATCTAACTTAAATGGCTTGATGATGGCACTGATTAATTTCATAAATTATCCTTTTGATTCATTCTTCGTAAAAACGGGCATGTCTAGGCTTACCATCAGCGTTAGTCAATGTTTGTAAATAGTTTTTGGTAAAATTCACTGCATTATCAGCTGTTTGCATGTCAATTTCACCAGTTAATAACTGATAACGAATGTAAATCAACCAAGTATTAATCACGTCTGATTCACAATATGTAGTCAATTCTTGCCATCTATCCTCTAATACCATTGGTACAACCTGATGACCATCAATTTCTCCCTTACCAGCAAACCCACAAAGACTGGCAATAATATCCAGTTTTTGTTTATTACCCCATGCCTCAAAGGAAAATTTTTGCATCAGGTCAATATGACTTTGACTGTAGCGATTTAAATAACCTTTAGCGCTGTTATTACCCTGCAGTAAGGCGGTTGCATTAAGTTTATGGTGCGCCATACGATAAAGTAGCACTGGTAAATCGAAATTTGCACCATTCCACGAAATCAGCGTTGGTTTTTTATTAAATGCTCGCAAAAACGTGCTTAAAATTCCCTGTTCATCATGGTTTTCTAGCGATAAAGAATGCAATTTTAAGGTTTGATTTTCAAACCACAAAAACGATAAACATGCGATTTTATGTAAAGGAAGTCGCATAAAATCACTACCTGCCTCTTCTTGGCGAATTTTTTGCAGCTCCGTTATCGCTTCCTCTTCAGATAAATCAGCAAGCTGTGGGTACAGCAATTTACCTGTTTGAGTATCAGGAATGGTCTCAATATCAAAAATACAAATGGGTGCGTTATGATTCATCAGGCTGTCCTAATACGTTTTTTATGCGCTTTCTGGCGTTTTTAATGGCTTGTTTAACTTGATTTGGAGCAGTTCCGCCAATATGATTTCTAGCATTTAGCGACCCTTCTAACGTCAAACAATCAAATACGTCGTTTTCTATTAATGGTGAAAATTCTTGCAATTGTTCCAAGGATAATTCACTGATATCTATATTTTGGCTTACTGCCAATGCAACGGTTTTGCCCACCACCTCATGAGCATCGCGAAATGGCAAACCTTTTTTTACCAAATAATCTGCTAAATCCGTAGCTGTAGCGTAGCCCTTCATCGTCGCAGCACGCATGTTTTGTTCGTTTGGCACAAGATTTGGCAGCATATCAGCAAAAGCAAGTAAAGAGCCTGTTAAAGTGTCCACACAATCAAATAGAGGTTCTTTGTCTTCTTGATTGTCTTTATTGTAAGCTAGGGGCTGATTTTTCATCAATGTCAATAGTGTGGTTAATTGACCAAACACACGAGCCGCCTTGCCACGCACCAGTTCAGGAACATCTGGGTTTTTCTTTTGAGGCATGATGCTTGAACCAGTACAAAAACGGTCAGGCACATACACAAAACCAAATTGGGCAGACATCCACAAAATAATCTCTTCGCTCATACGAGATAAATGCATCATCAAAATCGACGCATTGGCGGCAAATTCAATCGCAAAATCTCTATCAGAAACTGCATCCAGTGAGTTTTGACAAATTCCTTCAAAGCCTAGAAGTTTAGCAGTAATGTTTCGGTCAATGGGGTACGTTGTGCCAGCCAATGCTGCACTACCAAGTGGCATTTGATTGATGCGTTTTCTGGTGTCGCAAAAACGCTCACTATCGCGCAGCAGCATTTCAAACCATGCCATGACATGATGAGCAAAACTAACTGGTTGAGCTGTTTGCAAATGGGTAAAACCCGGCATGATGGTATTGGTATGTTTGTCAGCAAGCTCTAAAAGCCCCGTTTGCAAGCGCGAAAGCAGTGATAAAATCACGTCCGTTTGATTACGTAAATACAGGCGAATATCGGTAGCAACTTGGTCATTTCTACTACGTCCTGTATGCAATTTTTTACCAACATCGCCAATCAGTGCGGTGAGTCTGGACTCAATATTCATATGCACATCTTCTAAAGCGACTGACCAGACAAATTCTCCACTGTCAATTTCTTGCTCAATTTGAGTCAGCCCATCGATGATTTGCTGGCTTTCGCTTGTGCTGATAATGCCACATTTGCCAAGCATGGTTGCATGAGCAATAGAACCCTGAATGTCTTCTTTTGCCATACGTTTATCAAAATTAACTGATGCGGTAAATTCAGCAACAAAACTATCGGTTGCCTCATTAAATCGCCCTCCCCACATCTGTCCTGATTGATTATGTCCCGTCATAGTTATTCACCTAATTTCAATGGATAAAACACAATAATTCACGTCATCATTTTTTTATAAAAGCTATTTTAACATGAAGCACAATAACCTTATAAGTTTATCCAAAAAAAATTTATACAGCCCTAAAAGCAGCAAAATAAAACGGTAAAACCAACTTTTAAAGATAGATTTTTTTGTAATAACCGCTTAATTTTTAAGCATTTTATTAAAATTTTTTTAAATTTATAAATTGATATAAAAAAGTTGGAACAGCATTTGCAGCATTAAAAGTATAACCACGTATCGGAAGTTTGTCGCACTTTATAGGGTTGTTCGTAGTTATTTTGTAACTAAATGGTTTTAAAAAGGGGATGAAGTGTAATATACGGTTTTTTATCAACTTTTTAATTACAAACCATTTATAGAAAAAGTTTGTTGATTTGTCTGATTGATGCAAAACGTGTTTTGTTTTTGTAATTGATAAATCGATGCGATAATTTTGGATAAATAAGAATCATGATTTGATTTTTCTAATTACAAATAATTTAGGTAAAAATTTTAGTTAATAACGATTGAAAAAAAGGTGTCAGGTGTTTG
Organism: Moraxella sp. I5G; assembly: GCF_055193055.1. Taxonomy (NCBI): domain Bacteria; kingdom Pseudomonadati; phylum Pseudomonadota; class Gammaproteobacteria; order Moraxellales; family Moraxellaceae; genus Moraxella; species Moraxella sp. I5G. Next base: position 7,400 of record NZ_JBUXLH010000019.1, read on the forward strand.
TTATGCAAGTAATCATTTGTGATGCGGAATTGGCAGTACGTAAACATTTAGCCAGTTTAGTTGAAAGTTTAGGTCATCGAGTAACAGCACAGGTGGAACGTTTAGAGGAAATTATTCCAGAAGTTAAAGCACGTCAGCCCGATGTGATTTTATTGAGTGCTCACACTCCTAATGTTCATGAATTTTATCAGGTATTAAATCGTGAATTTCACAATCCACCAGCGCTGATTTTTTCAGGGATTGATGACATTACATCAACACTTACCGCATTAAAATCAGGTGCAGTAGACTATTTGTTAATACCCGTAAATAAAGCTGATTTACAAATCGCCTTAAACAAAAGTTACCGTATGAATGCAGCTCAGCAAACCGCTTTAAATACCAAACAAGGCAAAGGACGTCGTCCGCGCCAATACATCGCTGCTCGTACCCATCGTGGAGTTGAGTTGATTGCGCTGGCGGATGTGTATTACTTCACTGCTGACCAAAAATACGTCAAAGTTCGCCATAAAAATGGCGTGGTGCTGATTGACGAAACCTTAAAAGATTTGGAACAAGAATTTGAAGGGGTGATGTTTCGCATTCATCGAAATGCTTTGATTAATCTAGAATATTTAGATTTGCTAGAAACTGTAGATTCAGGACAATACCAAGTACGTTTTCGTGGCATGAACGAAAAACTGGCGGTCTCTCGCCGTCATTTACCAATGCTGCGTGAAAAAATCCAAAATATTTAAAGTACTTGCCAAATACTTACCAAAAGAGCCTACTGGCTCTTTTTTTGATTTCAATCATTTGGTTGATGATAAAAAAACACAATAAACCCATCCAACGCTTTGTTGAAATAGTTTTGCTTTTTATAAAAATTAGGTGTACCATAGAAACAATAACGCAAAATGACCCTAAATTTCTTGCAAGGTGATGACGATGTTTTTAGATAAGACGCTACCCAGCAGATTGATAAGCAAAACAGCAATTAAATTATTTGGAATTTTAGCATTGGGTTTGGTATTAAATGCGTGTGGTGAAGATAAGCCATCTCAACCAAAAACTGAAACCCCTGCCAAAGTCGCAGAAACCAAAACTCCAGAAACAAAGACAGATGCAGCTAAACCCGCAGAAGAAGCTAAAACTAGCGCAGCAAATACAAACGAAAAACCTTCAGATGCAACTGAACAAAAACAAGCAGCTGAGCAAAAAGCAGAGGACAAAGCAGCCAAAGAAGCTGATAGCAAAAAAGCGGATGATAAAAAATCAGATGTTAAAGCCCTATCCATAGAAGAAGGCAAAAAACGCTACGAAACCACCTGTAAAGCCTGCCACGAGCAAGGGCTTTTGGATGCACCAAAACTCACAGATAAAGCTAACTGGGCAAAACGCCTGGAGCAAGGCGTAGATACATTACACGCACATTCTGCCAAAGGCTTTAATAAAATGCCCGCTCAAGCAGCAGGTGATGTAAGTGAAGCCGAAGTGTATGCAGCGGTGGATTATATGGTAAGTCAGGTAAAATAATCTGAATTTGGTTAGTTTTGCTTAAAAACCATCAATTCAAAATTGATGGTTTTTTATTTTATTTATGGCTGGTAGGAGCTTTAGGGTTTTTTGGTGCTTCTTTAACATCAAGATGAAACTGATTTTTATTTTCTTCTTTAGCATGATAAGCAAGTGCAAGACTGGTGGCAAAAAAAATCGCTGCCAAAATTGCGGTCGTACGTGTTAGAAAATTTGCTGAACCTGAGGCTCCAAACACCGTACCTGCAGCACCCGAACCAAAAGATGCGCCAGCATCGGCACCCTTGCCATGTTGGATTAAAATCAAACCAGATAAAGCAATGGCAACAATAATATGAATGGCTAAAATAAACGTAAACATAATTGACTCAAAAAATTAATTAATAAAAGCACGAATAATTTGACCAAAATTATCCGCTTTTAAAGATGCACCACCTACCAACACACCATCAACAACAGCAATATTAGCAATATCAGATGCGTTGTTTTGATTGACGCTACCACCATATAATAAAGGAGCGTAAATTTCTAAGGTACTTAGCGATTCGCTAATGTAATTATGCACCTCTTCAATTTCTAAAGTAGTTGGTGTTAGTCCTGTACCAATCGCCCAAACAGGTTCATAAGCAATTAAAAGTTTGGGTAGTTCGTAATGCTCAAACCCCACATCGTCAGCAAATTGCCCAAGCAATCTAAGCTGTTTTTCTAAAACTTCATAAGTTTGACCTGCGTCGTATTCTGCTTTGGTTTCACCAATACAAAAAATGACTGATAAATTTGCCAAAAAAGCCTGACAGATTTTTTTAGTTAAAATTTCGTCATGTTCACCGTGATATTGACGACGTTCTGAATGCCCAACTAATGCAAATTTTGCACCAATATCGGCTAATTGTGCCGCTGAAACATCACCTGTATACGCTCCTGTCTCAAGAGTATAAGCACAAACATCCTGACCGCCTAATAACAGCGATGTTTGGTTTTGAGTCTGTAAAACTGGTAAATGTACAAAACTTGGAGCAATCGCCACCACACAATTGGTTAAATTGTCTGCAAGATGTGCAATGTCCGCAAAAATTTTTACTGCATCATTTTGGGTTAGTGGGTTAGTTTTCCAGTTGCCGATCACGTATTTTTTGGCTGTGTTCATAAATATTCTTTAGAAATCTATCAGTTAACCGCCCTATTATACCGATTAACCTGCTGATTTTCCAGTAATCCGAAAACTTCAGCCTTTAAAGCAAAAGATAACGATAAAATAAGGCATTCTCTTTTAATTTAAAGTAAAATAAAGAAAGTAAATCAACAAAAAAAACTTGCTACAAAATCATATTTTAAAATATCTGTGTTTGATATCTACATGATACATCTTGCCCATTACAAACATTTGCCAAAACAGGAGGAAAATGATGACAACAAACGCCCATAATTTTAGTGGTCTTGCTCATATTTTGGTTGCTAATAATTTGGTTGCACCTGATGCAATGGCTCGCGCTTTAGAAGAATCTAAGCAGCAGCAAAAAGCAATCGTGCCTTATTTGGTTGAAAACCGTTTAGCCCCGCCTGCCCAAATTGCTTTATTATTATCCCACCATTTTGGCGACCCATTATTTGATTTAAATGCATTATCAGTAGATGTTGTTCCCAAAGAATTGGTTGATGAAAAAACCGTCAGCCGTTATGGCGTGCTACCACTATTTAAACGTGGTAAAAGATTGTTTGTGGGTTTGTCTGACCCAACGCGCCTTGATGCCATTGATGCCATTTCTTTTAATGCCAATTTAACGGTTGAAACCGTTGTGGTAGAAGAAGACAAACTCAAAAAAATGATTGAAAACGTCTATATGGGCGGTACTGAAGATTTATCCAAAATTGGTGATATTGATTTATCCAGTGAAATGGGGGATGACCCTAACGATGATGATGACGGTCAAGAAATTGATGCTGCTGGCAGCCCAGAAGATGCGCCTGTTGTAAAATTTGTGAATAAAATGCTATTAGATGCCATCCGCATGGGTGCATCAGATTTACACTTTGAACCTTATGAAAAAACCTATCGCGTGCGTTTTCGTGTTGATGGTGTGATGCAAATTGTCAGCCGACCACCCGTGCAACTGGCAGGCAAAATTGCTGCTCGCTTAAAAGTCATGTCGCAAATGGATATTTCGGAGCGCCGCATCCCTCAAGATGGACGCATTAAACTTAAAATTTCCAAAACCAAAGCCATTGACTTTCGTGTAAACTCACTGCCAACTTTATTTGGTGAAAAAATTGTACTGCGTATCTTAGACCCGTCATCGGCGATGCTTGGAATTGATGCGTTGGGCTATGAGCCTGACCAAAAAGAGCTGTTTTTAGAAGCCTTAGACAAACCTCAAGGCATGTTATTAATTACAGGTCCAACTGGTTCAGGTAAAACGGTATCGCTGTATACGGGACTTAATATTCTAAACACCCCAGAAACCAATATTTCCACCGCCGAAGACCCAGTTGAGATTAACTTAGAAGGCATCAATCAGGTTAACGTAAACCCAAAAGTTGGCTTAACATTTGCGTCCGCCCTAAAAGCATTTTTACGTCAAGACCCCGATATTGTTATGGTTGGGGAGATTCGTGATTTGGAAACTGCTGAAATTGCCATTAAAGCTGCTCAAACAGGTCATATGGTATTGTCCACCTTACACACCAACTCTGCACCAGAAACACTAACTCGATTGCGTAACATGGGGGTAGCTTCGTTTAACATTGCAACTTCTGTAAACTTAGTAATCGCTCAACGTTTGGCTCGGCGCCTATGTAAATCATGCAAACGCCCAACCAACGTACCAAAACAATCATTGCTTGAAATTGGTTTTACTGAAGAAGATTTAGCAAATCCTGATAACGTGATTTATGAAGCTGTGGGGTGTTCTGAATGCCGAGAAGGTTATAAAGGGCGTGTGGGTATTTATGAAGTGATGAAAGTATACCCTGAAATCTCACGCATTATTATGGAAGATGGCAACGCCATTCAAATCAAAGATGCTGCCTTAAAACTAGGATTTCGAGATTTGCGCCGCTCAGGAATTATGAAAGTACTACAGGGCACAACCAGCATCGCTGAAATGTATCGGGTCACTTCAGATTGATGGTTTTTAGATAACAATTTTTAGAGGTGGTTTTGAAGGTAATTTAGACTAAATGGCAATTTTGTTTGGTTGTAATTTTACCTAAAAACCGTTATAATATCGCCTTTTAGCGTTTTATTTTGTCTTATTTTTTAAATAAAATACGCCCCCATTTTTATACAAACAAACTAAATTCAAAGTTTAAGGTGAATTCATGTCTAATTTAGATATTGCTGTTGCTGTCATTTCTGACAAAGAAACCCAACTGACTGTTAAAGTACCCGTTGGCACCATCCAAAGCAAGGTAGAAGCTCGTGTTCGTCATCTTGCCAAAACTGCAAAAATTGATGGTTTTCGTAAAGGTAAAGTGCCTGTTTCACACATTCGTGCACAATATGGTGCTGGCATTCAACAAGAAACCATTAACGATGTAATTCGCGACACTGTATTTGAAGCATTGGCTGAGAAAAAAATTCGTGCTGTGGGCGTGCCAAATATTGATGATGTTAAACTAGAAAATGATTTTTTGGTTTATCAAGCAACCGTTGAAACTTTTCCAAAAATTGAAGTTCAAGGTTTAAATGAAATTGAAGTCGAGCGTCAAGTTGCCAATGTATCTGACAGCGATGTTGATACGATGATTGAAAATTTGCAAAAGCAACGTCAAACTTTTGAAACCAAAGACGGCGCACTAGAAGATGGTGATGAAGCAACCTTTGATTTTGAAGGTTCTATTGATGGTGAAAAATTTGAAGGTGGCAGTGCTGAAGATTATCGTTTAATTATTGGTTCAGGACGTATGATTCCTGGTTTTGAAGACGGCATGAAAGGCATGAAAGCTGGCGAAGAAAAAGTTATTACTGTAACCTTCCCAGAAGATTATCAAGCTGAAAACTTAAAAGGCAAAGAAGCTAACTTTAAAATCAACCTAAAAGCGGTCAAAACTCCTAAATTGCCAGAATTAGATGAAGCGTTTTTTGAGCTGTTTGGGGTAAAAGAAGGCGGTTTGGATAAACTAAAAGCTGATGTTAGAAAAAATATGGAACGCGAAGTTAAAAATGCTGCGCGCAATCAAGTAAAACACGCCGCTTTTGATGCGTTGATTGAAAAAAATGAATTTGACGTACCAAAAGCCATGCTTGAACAAGAAATTGAGCGTCAGCGCGAACAAATGGTACAGCGTTTTGCTGCACAATTTGGTGGCAATGCCAAAGGCTTTGACAAAAACACGCTACCCAATGAGCTTTTTGAAGAGCCTGCACTACGCGCAGTACGTCTTGGCGTCATTGTTAATCAATTAATTGAAAGCCAAAAAATTGAACTTGACCAAGACCGAGTAACTGCATTTATCACTGAAGCGGCTGAAAACTACGAAGAACCTCAAGAAGTCATTGACTACTACACCAATGACAAACAGCAACGTGCAGGTGTAGAAGCAGTTGTGCTAGAAGACCAAGTTGTGGATTACATTTTATCACAAGCTAAAGTTAGTGAAAAAGAAGTAAAATACCAAGAATTACTAGCCAGCCAACAAGCTGCAATGATGTAAACATCCATTACCCAACAATACCCTAACTTAAAGTTGGGGTATTTTTTCAGTTATAATGATAAATGTGCTAAAATGGCGCACTTAATACGGCATTAGCCACAAGGAATCTGAATGAAAAACAATCCTTATTTTGATCAATTAACCGAAACATTTCATGCCAGCCAAATGGCAACCCAATCTGCACTTGTACCAATGGTCATTGAGCAATCAGGGCGTGGCGAACGTTCATTTGATATTTTTTCCCGTCTTTTACGTGAACGAGTCATTTTTTTAACAGGCGAAGTTGAAGACCATATGGCTAACTTAATCGTTGCCCAACTTTTGTTTTTAGAAGCAGACAATCCCAAAAAAGACATACATCTATACATTAACTCACCAGGCGGCGTGGTCACAGCTGGCATGGCGATTTATGATACGATGAATTTTATTGAGCCAGATGTTTCAACCATTTGCGTTGGTCAAGCATGCAGCATGGGTTCATTTTTATTATCTGCAGGTGCAAAAGGCAAACGCTCCGCCCTTGCTAATTCACGCATCATGATTCATCAACCTTTAGGTGGTTTTCGCGGACAAGCAAGTGATATTGAAATTCACGCTCGTGAAATTATTCAATTAAAAGCCAAATTAAATGAGCTTCTTGCCAAACATTGCAATCAGCCTGTGGAACGTTTAGAAAAAGATACAGACCGTGATAATTTTATGAGTGCAGAGCAGGCATGCGATTATGGTTTGGTGGATAAAGTACTTGAAAAACGTCCATTAGCAGTATAAACAAGGCGGATACTCATGAGTGAAAATTTCCAGCCCCATTGTGCTTTTTGTGGCAAGACCAAACATGAAGTCAAAAAATTAATTGCAGGCATTGACCCTGAAACCCAAATTTGTAATGAATGTGTAGAATTGTGTGGCGATATGCTTGGTCAAAATAGCCACTCAAAAAAAGCAAATTCTGATGAGAAATTAAACAAACAATCATCTGATAAAAAATCGTCTGATAAAGATTGGGCAACAGCGGTTTTACCAACTCCAAAAGAATTAAGAGCGCATCTTGATGAATATGTGATTGGTCAAAGCAGCGCCAAAAAAGCTCTATCTGTTGCAGTTTACAATCATTATAAGCGTCTAAAAGTTAAGGAAACGGGCGAAAATGCACCAGTTGAACTTGCTAAAAGCAATATCTTACTGATTGGACCAACAGGTTCAGGTAAAACATTGTTAGCGCAAACGCTGGCTCGTCTTTTGGATGTGCCTTTTGCAATGTCAGACGCAACAACATTGACTGAAGCTGGCTACGTGGGCGAAGATGTAGAAAACATCGTTCAGCGCTTACTACAAGTTGCTGATTACGATGTGGAACGCGCCCAACGAGGCATTATCTATATTGATGAAATTGATAAAATCAGCAAAAAAGGCGAAAACGTTTCAATCACTCGCGACGTTTCTGGTGAGGGCGTACAACAGGCCTTACTAAAAATCATTGAGGGCACAGTTGCTAATATCCCGCCACAAGGCGGACGTAAACACCCTAACCAAGAAATGATTCAGGTGGACACCAGCAATATTTTAATGATTGTTGGCGGAGCGTTTGCAGGACTTGATAAAATCATTCAAGAACGCAGTCAAACTACAGGCATTGGCTTTAATGCCTCGGTAAAAGCCAAAGAAGAAGCCAAAATTAGTGAACTGTTTCGTGAGGTTGAACCTGAAGATTTGATTCGTTTTGGAATCATTCCTGAATTTATTGGGCGTTTACCCGTCATTGCAACGCTTGATGAGCTTGATGAAGAAGCTTTGATTGAGATTTTAACTGAACCTAAAAATGCATTAACCAAACAATATGAATATTTGTTTGAAATGGAAGGGGTCAAACTCACCTTTGAAACCGATGCCTTACATGCCGTTGCCAAGCAAGCAATGAAACGAAAAACTGGAGCAAGGGGGCTACGTTCCATCATTGAAAATGCTCTACTTGATACCATGTATGAGTTACCTAGCATGCAAGGTGTTAGCGAAGTGATTGTAACCAAAGCAGTCATTGAAAACGGTGATGCACCAATCACCAAATAAAAAAATCCCCTTTAAGGGGATTTTTTGTTGTTTTAATAACATAAAAATGGTTTAACAAATAGAAGGTTTTTATATGGATTTAACCAAATATATACAACAGTTTGAAGTTGGCAAATTTCACTACCGTTTGCTCATAATGATTGGACTGGGCTGGCTATTTGATGCAATGGACACTGGGCTGATTTCTTTTATTATGGCAAAACTGGTAGACGCATGGGCATTAACTGCTAATCAAAAAGCTTCTATTGTCAGCATCACCTTTGTTGGTATGGCAATTGGGGCAATCTTAGCAGGTAGTTTAGCAGATAAATTTGGACGCAAAAAAGTGTTTATTGGAACGCTTGTGATTTATAGTCTGGCAACGGCTGGTTGTGGGCTTTCCAATCAATTAACCACACTGCTTATTTTTCGCCTGATTGTAGGGATTGGGCTTGGCGGTCAATTACCCGTGGCAGTATCTTTAATGAGCGAATATTTACCCTCTAATGTACGTGGTCGCTTTATCGTATTATTAGAAAGTTTTTGGGGGCTGGGCTGGTTGGTTGCAGCGATTTTAGCGTATTTTGTAATTCCAAATTTTGGCTGGCAAACGGCATTTTTATTGGGTGGTCTGCCTATTTTTTATGCATTTTTTTTATATTATCATTTGCCAGAATCCATTCCTTTTTTACTGCAAAAAGGGCAAAAACAGCAGGCTTTGGATTATGCCAATCAAATCTGTCTAATTAACAAACAACCGCCTCTTCATATTGACCTTGCAGAAATCACATTACCCACCCATCAAAAAACAAAATTTTCATTTGCCCGTTTATGGGAAAAAAATCTTTATAAAAGTACATTAATGCTATGGATTTTATGGTTTGGCATTGTATTTTCTTATTATGGAATTTTTACTTGGCTGCCAAGCTTGCTCATAAAACAAGGCTTTACCATCGTATCATCTTTTGAATACACACTGACAATGATTCTTGCCCAGCTTCCAGGATATTTGTTTGCGTCTTGGTGTGTAGAAAAATTTGGACGTAAAATTACGCTGGCAGGGTTGATGATATTTTGTGCATTATGCAGTTATTTCTTTGGACAAGCTGGCAGTACAGCTGAGATTTTATTTTGGGGCTGTTTGATGTCTTTTTCTAATTTAGGAGCATGGGGGGTTGTTTACACCTATACGCCAGAGTTATATCCGATTGCAATGCGAGCGTTTGGTTCGGGTTGGGCATCCGCAATTGGGCGAGTTGGTGGCATGGTTGCACCGCTGGTGATTGCTCATATGATGAATATTGAGAATGCGTTTAATCTCATCTTTATGATGTTTACCATGGTAATGGTGATTATTGCAATGGCGGTTTTAACACTTGGCGAAGAAACAAAGGGACGAATAATCACTTAATTTTCTAAATTAATGTGCAAATGCCATCGTTAATTCGTCCATTTGCCAGTAAACCTAGTAAAACAGATTTGCTACCAATCATTTAGTCTGGGTTTATCCATATAAACTATTTACCAATACCGCAGGGCATGGATAATCGATAAACTCAACTTGATTTTTTCCCAAACCAATCAGTGGCAAATACACAGTGCTACCAGTGCCGCTCATGCGAGCGGTTGTCTGGGTAGCGCTTTCAAAAGTACGTAAATACGACAACGCCTGATTGACCTTTTGGTATTTTTCGCAGACAATTGTTTCAAATGCATTGAAAAAAGGCGGATTTTGTAGGTCTAAAAAATTGGGAATTTTGGCGGTTAAATCGCTGATAATTGCGGTATTTTTGATTAAATCTTTATTTGAAAATAATTCTGCTGTATTGATGGATTCATCAGGAAATAACAATAAATACTCTCGAGATGGTAAATTAATGGCAGTAAGTTCATCACCAATCCCTAAGGCGATTGCATCAGTTTGATAAGCATGCGCAAAAATAAAAAAGGGCACATCCGCTCCCAAAGTTGTTCCAATTTTCATCAACTCTTTTGGAGTTAAATGCAGTCCCCACAACTGATTTAAGGCAATCAGCGTCATTGCACAGTTACTTGAGCCACCGCCAAGCCCACCGCCAACAGGAATGACCTTATCCAAAACCACACTCACAGAAGAAGCGTAGGCAGGAAATTTTTTAGCGAGCAGCTGAGCGGCTTTAACAATTAAATTGTCTTGCTGCTCACAAGGCAAATTATCACCCAAAAGCGTTATTAAATCCCCGCCCGTTTTGGGGCGAAATGTAAGCGTATCGCCAAAATCCAATGCTCGAAAAACACTTTGTAAATTATGATAGCCATCATCGCGCCTGCCAGTAATATGTAAAAATAAATTGATTTTGGCGGGTGAAAAAAATGTTAATTCTGCCATGAGCTTTCCTTGGATTCTTGGGATTGATTGGTAAAGTTTACTGTTGGCTATTTGAATTATGATTTAAATGATTGATTGTCATCACCAATCTGTGACCATCGGCGTGTGTAATAATTAGACGATTTGGATAAACAGAATTTTGATAATAAAATTTTGCTGTCCAATCGCCATTTTCACTACTGATTAAGCGACCGTTTTCCATTTGTTTATTGGTATCATTTGGGGCAGGTTTGCCAATAATCCAAAAACGAAAATAACTAATGGGAGCATTCAAACCCGTGGCTTTTTGTAAAAGTTCTTCTGGGCTAGTTGCCGAAATCTCACCTGTGCGCTCACTAATGAGTTTGGCGGTTTTGCCATTAAAACTTAAATCTGCCGCTCCAATACCTAAAGCTCCCGTTAAATTAATTCCAAAACGGTCATCTTCTTGGCTCCATGTATAAAATGCGCTGCTTGCCTCTTTGCCATGCTGGGTTTGGGTGGTAATACCAATTTTACCTGTAATACTAAACGCTAAATGTTCATCTGTAACCACAGGCTTGGGTTTGATGGTTTGACACGCCGTCAAAAAAACCATCCAAGTTAATAAAAAAACTTTGGTGAATAATTTGATGGATTTGATAAATGATGAAAAAAATTGAGTAATGATGGTCATATTTTGATGATAAAACTAAATGGATGGTTTATGATAAGGTGGTTGCCACTAATATTCTTGCAGTTCTTGCCCTATTTTATTTTGTCCAAAAGCAAATCGCTGTTTTAAATCAGCAAGCAAACTGTTAACTTTATCATATCTGCCCAAACCTTGATAGCCACGCAATAATAAAATTCCAACATCTAAATCTGGAGCAACTTCATAAGGTACTTCTAAATATTCAATCACTTTACCAAATTGACCTTGTGATAAAGCTTGATTGGACAGCACTTTTAGTGCTTCTAACTGCAATTGGCTATCATAAAGAGGGTCACTACTATCTAATTGGCTAATTTGTTTGGTAACTTTTAGGGCGTTTTGGTCCTGAGGATTTATCATCAGACGCAGTTTGGCATCCGCTAAAAGATATTCATTATTATAAGGGTCGAGTAGCAATAATCTGTCTAAGGCTAGACGTTTATCTTCGTTACTAAGTTCATTTTCTAGGATTTTAAAACTGGCAAACAGCAAACGGTCGTCATCGGGATTTTCTTGATTGGCAGTACGCAGTAAATCCTCAGCTGATTTTTTATCACCTTGACGCAATAAAATTTCCGCTTGCAAAATATAACTATCTGCTGTATACATTTCATGCTCATCACGCAGTCTTACCAGTGTTGCCAAAGCTTTATTGGTTTGTCCATCCATTAAATAAAAACCAACTACTTTAGTGCGTGCATCCAAAGCGTGTTCATGGTCAGTCACACGTTCATAATGATGGCGAGATTGCGCAAAATCACCACTTCTTTCATAACCAATTCCCAAATAATAATGAGCGCGACTGGTAAATTCTGGGTTTTGAATCAGTGGTTTTAGCACGTCTATGGCTTGTGTATATTCACCAATATCCAAAGCCACAAGCGCAGTTAAAAGCGCCACATCGGCATCCTGTGTTTTTGTATAGGCAGTCAAAAGAAGTTGATAAGCGTCGGTTAAATCGCCGTTTTCTATCTTGTGACGAATTTGATATAAATACAGCTCTTTTTCATTGGGGATTTCTTGTTGTTTTTGAGCAACAAATTGCCAAAGCTCATCATCCTTTCCAGAAAGACGCAATAAGTCAATTTTTAACATGATGTATGCTAAATTTTTTGGGTCGGCTTTTAAAGCCTGATTAACATATAAAATAGCAGGCTGATAGTCGCCCATTTGCATCAATAGACCAGCTTTTAATACCGAAATTGATGGATTATCCTCTTCCACCGTTTGCAATGCCAAAAAAAGTAAACGCTGGTCTTCTAAATCATCAGGCACAATCCCAGTTAAAATCTGAGTTAAATCAGCGCGTTTGTCATAATCTAAAATCATGCCCAATGTTTGCACAGCTTGATTGTAGTCTTTGGCTTTTAGTGCCAAATGCGCCACATAAAACCATGCTGGAATGTGTTCAGGATTATTCATTTGCCAAGCGGTGGCAAATGCTAATGATTTTTGGGGCTCTTCATATTCAATAGACAAAGCCAACGCCCTTTCAAATACCGCTGTGGCATTGTCTTTAAAACTTTCGGCTTTATAAATTGTTAAAGCATCCTCAACATCTCCCCTATCAGCAGCAAATTCGGCAGATAATAATGCATACAAATCTGGTTCACCCAGCATTGGAGTGGTGTCGCCTGCAATTAAAGTATCATCCAATAAAAAATCAGGCAAGCTAGCATCCAGCTCTTCCATAGATGAAGGCGGGCTTGATAGCCATATATTTTTTGAAATAGTAGCTTTTGGAGCTGTGGCAAGTGATGAATCGTCCTTGTTTTTAATGTCATTTTTGTTGCTATTTGATAAGTTATCAGCCTCATCATTGATTGCATTGGAGGTTTTATTATCCAAATTTGTTTTATCAACAATCAAGTTATCTGTATTTGTATTTTGAGTTGTTGATTCTTGAAAATTTTGTTCCTCATCTTGAATGGCAATTGCATCATCAGTAGGTTTGGCAGTGGGTGGATTTTTTTTATTTTTATCATAAAAAGGCAATATAATTTCTAAAAGTTTGTCAAAAACCCCCGCTTGAGCAGATACATTGACCGCAAAAACACCAATGACAGCACTTATACATAGCGGTAAAATTTTTTTATAAAAACGTCTATTTTTTATAAAAATAGGCTTATCATCACCCATTTTGGGCGAAACCTTGTGTATTTTTTGCCAGAGATTTTGCCAAATACTCACGACTCACCCAAATATTGTTAAAATGATATAACCAACCCAATAATTGCCCTAAGATTGTTTTGAATATTATAATGGTAATATTCCACCAATTACAAGCTATTGAAATTGTCTATTTTATAAATTCATTATATTTGATTAAAATATAATCATTAAATTACTAAATGAACAATTAAAACAGTTTTACCGCAGCAAAAAAAACTTGATATAATAAAGTGGTTTTTATCTAAATTTTAGTGATTCTTATTGCCTATGAAATTAGCTGTCATTGGATTAAACCATAAAACCGCCCCTGTCGCTCTGCGTGAGCGATTATCTTTTGGCGGCGAGATAAAAGATGCCATTGATGAGCTTAAAAAAACTGTGGCAACGTTTGGTAAATTTCATGGCAGCATTATCGTTTCAACATGCAATCGCAGTGAAGTGTATGTTGGTTTTGATGATACTACCGAAGAATTGGATGAATCTGATGAATTTGCGACATCCACATTAAAAATCAAACAATGGTTAGCTGATTTTAAACAAATACCTTTAGATGAAATTTCATCTTTTTTATACGTCTACGAAAAACAGCGCGCCATCAACCACTGGCTGCGGGTAGCATCTGGTTTAGATTCTATGATTTTAGGCGAGCCACAAATTTTGGGGCAAATTCGTCAAGCAGTATCGTTATCCAAAGAGGCTAATGGCATTGGTGGACATTTTGATTGGCTTACTCAACAAATTTTTGCATCCGCTCGCACCATTCGCCGAGATACCAAAGTCGGTCAACAAGCGGTAACGCTAGGCTTTGCCACTGCCAAATTAGTTACCCAAATTTTTGATAAACCCGAAAAAACCACTTTATTGATTGTAGCAGCAGGCGAGATGAACCGCTTGGTTGCGCATAATGTTGCTAGCCTTGGTATGAGTCGGATTATCATTGCCAATCGTAGCAGTGAGCGCGCCCAGACGCTCAAAGATGAGCTTTTGGAGATGGCAAAAAATAGTGTTCGTAACGTTGTCATTGAATGCGTAAGCCTGGATAAGCTAGCTGATGTTTTGCCAATGGCGGATGTGGTAAGCAGCTGCAGTGGCAGCATGAATCTTTTAATTACCAAAGAGATGGTTAAAAATGCGCAAAAAATGCGTCGCCAACATCCTTTATTATTGGTAGATTTGGCAGTTCCACGCGATATTGAATCAAGTGTGGCGCATCTAGACAACGTTTATTTGTACTCTGTTGATGATTTGCAGCACGTCATTCAAGGAAATTTAGAAGAACGCAAACAAGCGGCGGTTGAAGCTGAACTGCTCGCCAGTCAATTTACCAGTCATATTGAAAGTCAGATGCAGCTTTTAGTTGCCAAACACATGATTGCTGATTATCGAGCCATAACCCAAAATCACAAAGAAAGACTACTGGTACTTGCTAAAAATAAGCTTGATAAAGGTCATGATGCCAAAACAGTTTTGGAAGAATTTGCCCATACACTAACCCAAACACTGACACATTCACCATCAAAGCTCATCACTGAGATTGCTAAAGTTTCTGATGGGGCAACGCTAGAAAGCGCAGTTAATACCCTAAAAACTTATCGTAACAAACCTTATTCTGGATAATTTTGCGGTTGTTTTAAGAAATTTATTTGCTTTTTAGATGGCTTTTGGGTAAAGTAAAGTTTACATTTTTACAAGGAGCTGTAAATGGCTAGATTAGACACCACCCTACCTCACGCAAATATTGACCCTGACGGCTTGCTAGAATATTCTGTGGTTTATACCGACCGTGCTTTAAACCATATGTCCAAAACCTTCCAAACGGTAATGACTGACCTATCTTCTTTGTTAAAAAATCTATATAAAGCCGACGCTGTCGCTATTGTGCCGGGTTCTGGAACTTTTGGCATGGAGGCAGTGGCACGATGTTTTGCCAAAGATAATGATGTGGTGATTATCCGAAATGGCTGGTTTAGTTACCGCTGGACACAAATTTTAGATGCAGCCAATATTGCCAAAAGCAGTCAAGCTTTTAAAGCAAATTATGAACTGATTGATAATAAAGCCTTTTTTGAGCCAGCTGATGTCTCCCAAGTAACAGAATTTATTAAAACCCATCGCCCTAAGGTGGTCTTTGCTCCCCATGTAGAAACTGCATCTGGTATGATGCTAACAGATGACTATATCAAAGCTTTGGCGGATGCTGTACATGAAGTTGGCGGAATCTTGATTATTGACTGCATCGCATCTGGTTGTATTTGGCTTGATATGAAGGCGCTTGGAATTGATGTTTTGTTGTCCGCTCCTCAAAAGGGGCTGTCTAGTACGCCATGCGCTGGGCTTGTTATGCTATCTAATCATGCCAAAGAACTGGTTTTGCAAAGCACTCCTAACAGTTTTGCTTTGGATTTAAAAGCATGGTTAAACATCATGACTGCTTATGAAAATGGCGGCCATGCCTATTATGCTACCATGCCAACTGATGGGCTGCACCAGCTAAGAGACACATTAAAAGAGTGTGAAAATTTTGGTTTTGACAAACTAAAATTAGCACAAATTGAATTAGGGCAAAAAATTTTAGCCGTATTAAAAGACAAAGGCGTCTTTAGCGTTACAAAAAACCCCTATCAAGCCTTTGGTGTCATCGTTTGTCATGCTGTTAATGCTGATATCCAAAAAGGTTTAGCATTTGCTCAAGCTGGCATGCAAATCGCTGCAGGCACTCCACTGCAAGTTGATGAACCCGAAAACTATCAAAGTTTTCGAATTGGACTTTTTGGGCTGGATAAATTACAAAACATTGAACGCACTGTTGCCTATTTCAAAGACGCTTGCGACCAAGTGTTTAATTAAATTTATGAATGCACGTTATTGTTAAATTGGTAACCTGT
Source organism: Moraxella sp. I5G (assembly GCF_055193055.1). Lineage (NCBI taxonomy): Bacteria > Pseudomonadati > Pseudomonadota > Gammaproteobacteria > Moraxellales > Moraxellaceae > Moraxella > Moraxella sp. I5G. The sequence goes on from NZ_JBUXLH010000019.1 coordinate 23,712, forward strand.
TCTAATTGCTTAATTACCACTTTTTATGAGTAAAAGTCAATCACAAACAGCTGCATCATCAACGTTTTATAATAAAAAAACGATAAGTTTTTGGGCTTATCGTTTTTTTAGTTTATCAAGCGATTCTTGCAGGTGTTATTTAAAATAACTTACCGATACTTCCACACGACGGTTTGGATACAAACAATCAATTAATTCATTACGAGATTGATTGTCAGTACATTCTTTAGTTGGTGTAAATTTACCATTACCAGTTGCCACAATGACATTTGGGTCTACGCCTTGTGATACCAAATATTCACGTACCGTCTGAGCGCGTAGTAATGATAAATTGATGTTATACATATCATCGCCCAAACGGTCGGTATAACCTGTTACCATAACCTGATTAATACTATCGCCATACGCCAAAATCTTAATCGCTAAATCATCAAGTTCAGCACGACCTTGTGATTGCATATGTTGAAGCTCCCACTTATCAAAAGCAAACAAAGTATCAGCGCCAATACCAAAATTATCACGATGCAATTTTTGAGCAGCAGCAGGAGCTTGCACCATTGGAACTACTGGATTAATAGTAACTTTTGTTTCTTTTGGCTGAATGGTGGCATAATCTGCACAATCAGCAGGCAACCAGTGAAATTCTTGGGCTTTATAATTTTTGTCAAAAATCACTTTATATTGACAAATTTTAACTGATTCGTCTGGTTGATAAAATTTTAAAATATAATCCCATTCACGCGCTCTGTGTGCTTCGCTAAAATGTGGACGACCAAGCAATTGATACAATTCATCTTTACCAATGCCAGCACGGATTTTGGATAGGTTTTCACTGTTTGGAAATTGACCATCTTTTTGCCATGCCTTATCCAATTCAGGGAAAACAATATCATCACTGTTTTGAGTGCGACCTTCATCAGAAATATTGTGGCTTAGATGTTTTGTACCCATGCACCCTGTTAGTGCTAAAGTAGCAACCGCTAAAGTTAATGTAATTTTTTTAAACTGTTTCATCAAATTTTTCCTTAAAAGAATGCCACTTTTGCAGCATTCTTATTTTAACCAAGCTCAATTAGAAGTGGAAACCTGCACCTACGGCACCGCCAGCATTACCTTTGGTGTCAGCAGAACCACTTACTTTTAGCACCCAACGACCATTGTCTGACAGTTTTGACAAACCAACAGCCACTGCGCCTTGACCATTATAAGTTGCCATACCACCTGTCAGCATAGACTTACCTGGAATGTAAGCTTGTGGTAACGCTGCCATTGCCATTGCTGATGATACGCCCGCATTAGCATCGTCTTTAACTTCATTAATACGGTTATTTAACTGATTACCCATATTAATGGTGGTTCCTGCAAGCCCTTCTGCTGTAGCGTACAATTGGCTACCGTTGATGGCGTCAGTTGACGTTGCTGATACAACACCAGCAGCAACATTTTGGATTTGACGAGTTTCACCCTCTTTGCCAACACTAACAACACCCACGACATCAGAAACGCCCGAAACACCTGCATCATTCATGCCAGCATAGGTGTAATTGCCACCATTTGCCGTTGTGTGTACGCCTGTTGACGCTGAATTATTTCCTAAGAATACTGAATTATCAACTGTTTGCGTAACATTATTACCCAGTACAAAGGTGTTATTTGTGCTAACAGTGTTATTATTACCCACTGAATAGCTGTTATTGCCAGTAATAATTGATGGGTCACCAATAGCGCCTGAGTTTTTACCTGAAACTTTGTTGCCTGTACCAATAGAGATGGCATTTTCAGCAGTCGCTTCAGCCCCTCTACCAAAGGCAATTGCATTAGCGCCAGAGGCTTTGGCTTGATAACCCACCGCTGCTGCAAAGTTTCCAGAAGCAGCAGAATCTTCAGCATGCGTATCGCTTCCAGTAACGTTTTGGTTTCCTGTGCCATCATTAACGTGGAAGAATTTGATACCTCCTTCATTAATATTTTTGATAGCAGTGATGAGTGTATTGTCTGTTTTAGCATGGTTGCCTGAAACGTTATAAGTTTTTAATGCATCTGATGCATTAACTACATTACCTTTGTTATCTTTGACAATTTTGCCATTCGCATCCGTAACTTTGCCATCAGGTGTTGTGCCACCAATTACTTTATTAACAACGGTATTGTAGTTGTTGTTGATGTTAGTAACGTTATTTTGCACTGTGGCTAAATCACCAATGGTAGCAGCATTGTTGCGTTCAGTGGCATTTGGATCAGCTTTAATCTGTTCAAGTGTTTTACCATTTAAACCACTTTGCACATTGGTGATAATTGTATTACCTGCGTTAATGCCACCTGTAGTAACTGAGACATTACCAGCCGTCAAACCAGCATTATTTAAGGTAACTTTATCACCCGCTTTTACGCTGTCTACAACTAAGTCTTTTTTAGTTGCAACGGTATAAGTAGTTTTACCATCTGCATCCACATTTGAAGTAACTGCAATATTATCACCTGCTTTTACTTCTGTTTTTACTGCTTTGATAGCTGCATCAATATTATCTTTGCCAGTACCGCCAATATCAGCATTAGTGTAATTGCCAGTTGCTGGATTATAAGTTGTATTGCCACCAATAATATTTTTTACACCTGCGCCATGTGCGTGTAGCTGACTACCATTTACCGCATCAGTGCTGGTCGCAGAGACATCGCCCGCAGTCAAGCCTGTAATCTTACCAGTTGCACCATCTGTAATAACATTACCAACTGTGGTTTTGCTAAAAGTTACATCATCTTTAGTTGCAATTTCATAATTGGTTGAACCGTCAGGATTTGTTGTTGGTTTTACAGTAATATTTTTACCAGCTGTTGCAGTTGTTTTAGCAGCAGCTTGAGCAGCTTTTAATTGACTTACGTTTACTGCATCTGTGTCATCTTCGCCAGCTTTAACGTTAGTAATCTTATTA
>NZ_JBUXLH010000020.1:0-10664 GCF_055193055.1 Moraxella sp. I5G
TACTCAAATGAGAGGGATTGACTACTCAAATGAGAGGGATTTATAATTACTCTTTTTAAGAGTAAAATGCAAATCTCTCTTTTGTTGTTGTGAAACTTTAGAAAAATGAGTAAAGATTTAATTGTAAAGGCAAATGCACTAGTTGAAGCAAGCTACTACTTAACCGCCAATGAGCAACGGCTGATTTTATCTGCAATCACACAAGTGCCTAAAAACGGTGTTTTGCGTGATGACCGCATTTACCTTGTAAATGCTGATGATTTTATTGCGCTTGGCGTGCACCCTAAAACCGCTTATCGCGAAATGGAGGAGGCTATTCAAAGACTGTTTGATAGAATGATAACTATAAAAAATAATGGAGCATACCTTAAAACTCGTTGGGTTCAAAGTATTGGTAAAGTTAATAAAGAAATCGCTGACAAATTAGGCTTATTACCTGCTAATGAATTGGTATTACTTGATAAAAAATCTTTGGTGTATGGCATTCAGTTTTCACATCAAGTATTACCATTTTTGACTAATTTGACCGCTAATTTTACCAAATATAAATTAACAGAAATTGCAGGTTTTAGCAGTCATTATAGTTACCGATTTTATGAATTTATCATGCAATTCCAATCAACAGGAGTCACTAAAATTAGTCTTAATGATTTACGCCAACGCTTAGATTTGGACGATAAATATAAGGCAACAAGGGACTTAAATCGTTGGGTGATTGAAACAGCCATTAAGGAAATCAATGAAAGATCCCCTTACAAGGTTGAATATACACTACTGAAAACAGGTAAAAAATTTACTCATCTTGAATTAAAATTTAAGAAAAAAGAAACTGCTAAAAACAATAAAAATCAAGACCAAACCACTGCAAATATTGATTTAAACAACCTAACCGACCAAGAACACGATATTATCGCCCAAAAGCAAGCATACGCACAACAAAAGGGCATTACTGACCCTTTGCATATCCAAAACCTTATCAATCAAGGCATAATAGCACACCGTGACGCCTTGCAAGCCGAACAAGAAGCAAAAGAGCGCAAAAAAGCCGAACGCCAAGCGCAAAAAGCACGTGAAAAAGAGCAATTAGAGCTGGCAAGGCAGCAATACGAAAAGATTTTAGCCAGTGATACGCTGATTAACGCCTACATTGCAAATAACATCAATCCGCAAAAGATGCGCGCCAGCCTCCAAAAAATGCGTTATGAGCAGGGCAATTTTAGGGGGGTGTTTGAGCTGGAAAAAAATAAATTTGAGGATTTGTCTTATTTTAAATCTTTGAATTTAAAGTTTTTAGACAAAATAAATTCATGAAAATGGGGGGTTCAAAAAAAGAAGACAAACCCCCTCTTTTGTAAGCTTAACTTAATTTAGGTTTTTGCTCTAATGGTTTTTACCATAATTGCTGATTTAAATGGGGGTTTATGTCAGAAATTTAAGAATTTTATATTGTAAATATAATGCAAATTATGTAGAATATGATTGCAGATAATAGGTAAAAAATGTGCAAATTATGGCTACTACAAATTTTAACGTTCGTCTTGATGAAAATTTAAGAGCGGAAGCTACCCAAATTTTAGCAAGTTATGGACTTTCACCAACTCAAGCTATTAAATTATTTTTTAATCAAGTGGTTGCGACCCATAAAATTCCTTTATCTTTTGACTACCAAGCAATAGAAAAACAACCCACTGCAAAATTATTGAATGCAATTTCTGAACTAGAGAATGGTGAAACAACCACATATGAAAGTTTGGATGACTTTGTAAAGGCGTTTAAATGAAAAAAATTGAGACCACACGCCAATTTGATAAGGATTTGAAAAATTTAGGCTTAACGTCAGAATTAATTGATGTGCTTCATGCTTTGATTAATGATTTACCAGTTCCTAATAAGTATAAAGACCATGCTTTACAGGGTAACTTACGCCAATACAGAGAGTGTCACTTAAAACCCGATATGCTCCTCGCCTACCAAACCACCAAAGATAGTGTCAAGTTAATTGCTGTAGATAATCACAATAACTTGTTTAAAACATTAAGTAATCGCTGATTTTTCTTGCATAAAACCTTATTTAATGATTCTGCTAAAAAGGGTATTCGATAAATCTTTTATGGTGAATCAAAGAAATTATTTTGGTCAAAGAGGTTATTATTGATTTAGGCGCTACCAATTTAGCTACCTTATCAGATGATACTAAATTTTAAATGCTAAAATCATTAAAATCTAATTAGATTGATTTTTATTTTAATTAGTTGTTTAATAAATCAAATCTATTATTTCTATCTTTTTTATAAATCTAGGCTATTTGATTTTTCCTTTAAAAAGTGTTAATTACATAATGACAAGCTGTGGTGAGCATTTAGTTACATCCAGCGTAAAAAAAGAGGGTTGGTGGTCATTTCAAAACCACCTTAATCTTAAGATGATAAAAATAAACCAATTTAGAAATTTTAAAAGTTAAAAACAGATAAATAGAATTTATCAAAACCATCTTTATCTTGGTTTATCTTCCGCTACCTGAATTTGGTAGTTTTACGGTGGTGAAAATTAAATACAATAGTTATTCTATTTTCTCCATGTTAGCAAATAACTGTGCAAAATCTTCATCAAATGTGTTTTTGTTCATTTTTAATGTAATGATATCGCCTTTATGGGATAAATGAATTTTACCCTTGCCTTTTTTGGCGGTATATAAAACAGTAGATTTTGGTAATGATTTTTTATCTATTTGCAGCAACTGTTCTTTTACCATGTGTAAAATCTTGCTTTGTAAGCCATGATGTTTTTTGTAGTGAGTGACGTCATTTTTATGGTCGTCACTTAATTTATTTGATTGCAATAATGTTGTTAAAACATCAATCAAGGCTGTTTGAAATTGCGCATCGCTAATCTGGTTATCTTTTTTAAGTTTAACTAGATTTTGAGCGGTTGCAGCAGTAATTAAACTTGGATGTTTTTTTAATAAGTCATGAACTTTGCTTGAAAACTCATCAAATGCTAAAAACCGATAAAATTTTCCTTTGGCTATACCAATATGAGCCATTAATTCTTGACGACTGTCCCAATAAGCTAAGACTTGATTAAGTGCCAAATAACTTTCAAAGTCTGTTAAATCTTCACGACTTAAATTTTCACTTAATGCCATGGTTGCATTTGCTTTATCATCCAAGGTTTTGATAACACAAGGTACATACTCTTGCCCTAATAATTTTAAGGCACGCCAACGTCTTTCACCCGCCACGATATAAAAATATTCTTCATCGTCAAGATTTTTTTGTTGTGGGCATTCTCTAACAATGATGGGCTGTATAAGTCCATTAGCAGCGATATCTCGCGCCAAATCTGATAAGGCAACATCATCAAAATTAATACGTGGTTGATTGGGATTGGGTAAAATCTTATCAATAAAAATCGCTACATATTGCCCTTCAGCAACAGTAAAAGCATCAACAAGTGGGTTTTGAACATGTTTAGCTAAATTTTCTTTATGAGTAAATGGTTTTGTATCTTTTACTAAGGTTTCTTTAATAAGCTCAGGATTTTTAGCGATGCTTTCCAAAATATCTAGAGGGTTTTTAAAAGTTTGACTCATTTTTTTATTCCTAAATATTTATTGAATCTCTTTGACTAATTTTAATTCTTGAGCAAGGTATACAGCAAGCTCTTGGTAAGCAGTATGTCCTACATAGTGTTTCATGATGGATAAAGGTTCTTTTTCATAGCTGGATTTTGAAATCGCTGTTGTTGCCGGAATGTGAATTGGCAGAATTTTTCCAAAAATCGTGTGAATTTCGTCAGAGATAATTTTCGACATGGTGGTTTGTCGATCGTATCGAGTTAATAACACACCTAAAAATTCTAATTGTGGATTGTTGCGTTTAAGTTTATTAACAAACTGTTGAAGTTGTGCTGAGCCATACAAATCATAAACACTTTCTGCAATAATAGGAACCAGATAATGGGTTGAACACATTAATGCGTTTTTGTTAAATAGCCTTAAATCGGGCGGTGTGTCTATGATAATTACATCATAAGCCAGCTTCAACGGTTTAATAATTTGGGTTAATACCTCAAAGGGGCGGATTTCTGATTTTAATAATTCGTCTTCAATCAGCATCAAGTTCAAATTTGAACTAATTAGATGTACACCATCGCAAACTGTTGTTGTACAGATTGCTTGTTTTAGTAATTCTATATCATCTGCATTCATCAACACATCTTTGATGGATACAGGAATATCTTTGGGGTGTATTTTTGATAAGTGTTGACTGGCATTAGCTTGGGGGTCTAAATCAATGACCAGAGCATTTAAACCAAGATTGGCAAATTCACAAGCTAGATTAACTACCGTTGTGGTTTTGCCACAACCGCCTTTATGATTAGCTACGGTGATAACTGGGCTATTTTGTGTCATAGATACTTGAATGGATAAATAATTTAGATTTATTGTATCATAATTAAATTTTAAGTTCAAAATTGAGTTCAAATATTATGACCAAAACTGCTAACATCATCATTTGGTGGGCAGTTGGTGTTATCTTACAGTTGGTAGCTTTTTAAATTCGTTTTTTTGGTTTATAAAGACTGTTTAGCTCCTGAAAACCCAGGGTTAAGCTTCCTTTCTATCTAAAAAAACTATTAAAAAAACCGCAACTCCCGCTTTTATTGTGAATAACTTCATTTTTTGACATTTTTAAATTTTCTGAAAATTTTTTTGGGGGGTTGCTTATCACTTTACTTGCTCTTGCCAGTGGTTAATTTTGTGATAATTTCCTTTTTCTTGTGATTTTTAAGGAAATAAAACCCCCTATTTGCAAGGATTTGGTCTTGTTGGATTTACTCATCTTGGTTAATTATGCCACACAAACAGCAAACGATAATCACTTAGTTCTGCAAGATACAAAAATCAGTGCTAATGCGATTGCTATTGCTGCCAATCACTATCTTTTACTAGATGTTGGGGTGGATAATCAGTATCATTATCATAAATTGGTTTAAATATGGCAGAATCAAACATAAAACTACAATCACAGAAACGGTCAATGAATTTTCTGATGCCAAAATGTCCAATCCTTGTAATTGAAAAAGATGCCCAAAAACGTACATTAAAGGAAAATATTTTAGAGCTTGGCAAAATTCCAGAATACAGTTATTTAAATGAACTTGCCCAAAATAATAAAATTAATTGGTCGGAAATTATTCTTACCCAAGAGCAATGGAACTATACACAGCAAGGGTTGACTAGCGAAGGGGCAGCGATTGTTGCACTGGCGGTAGCGGTGGCAACGGCAGGAACAGGCTCGGGAATTTCTGCAACTGTTGGAGCGATGGCGGGCAGTATTTACTGCACTTGTTAGTCAAGCCAGCATTAGCCTAATTAATAATCAGGGTAATGTAAAAGTTGCCAAAAGAGCTGGGCAGCAAGGAAAATGTACGCGCATTGGCTTTTTGTAATGGCAACAGTGGGCGTTAGTGTCAAATTAGACAAAACACTTGCCAAATATCCTACTAAAACTCGACAAAATCAGTCTTTGGTGATAAAGTCGCCAAAAGCATTAGTGAGGGCGTAAATAGAGGCGTTTTGGAAAATGTTGTTTATGGCACTAATTTAGAAGATGCCCTTATCAAAAACCTAAAAGGCCAGCTGACAAATGCAGCAACAGCTGCTGCTTTTAGCGATTTTGTCAAACATATTGATGCTGATGGCGGCGATCAAAACCTGGTTATCAAAAATATTTCTCATAAACTTGCCGCTGCATTAACAGGCTGTATCAGTGCTGCTGCCAATAGCCAGAACTGCGAATCTGGGGCGGTTGGTGCTGCCGTTGGAGAAATGTTTGGCGATTTTGTTGTCAATAAAATATGGCGTGATTGATGAAAAACAGCGTGAAAAACTGATCAATCAAACCAGGTTATTAGCAGGCATCACCGCCGCCTTTAGCGGTAATGATGTTAATACCGCTACGGATAAGACGGGGGAGGCGGTGAGGTGGAATGCTATTGGGAGAGGTTATTCTGAAAATAAAAGAGAATATACTCCTGAAGATATTCCCAATATATTAAATGATGTTAAAAAGCTAGAAAAAGAAGGAAGAAATCATGGTTTAATATTAGCACCAAATGCTTTAAATCACTATATTAATGGGAAGGGTAAGGATTTTGAAGTAAAAGATGAATTTCTTTTGAAGTTTTCAAGTATTTCAAAGGCTGATAAGATTAATCAAGACAGATTTATTAAACACGAAAAGGGTATTATAAATGAAATACAAAAGATGAAAAGTAATAATAAGCGTTCTTTTCACATTCATTTTGATAAACTTGTTTATGCAGAAATGTTTTTTTGAAAAAGATTTATATTATGGTTCAGGTGGTAGTACACTATCTAGTTATGGGAGTTTCAGTGCCAATAGAAATAAAGACACTGTTATTATTAATGGTATAGTTGAGGTTTCTTGGTATGATAGATATGATTGGGATAAAGGAAAATTAACAAATGTTATTGGGTTAGGGACATTTGATGATGAAAAGTTTGCATATTTAGAAAAACAAGGTTATGCCAAATCATTTAATATGAAGTCAAACTGGAGTTATAATTTTAGTGGAAATTATAATGAAAGATTAAAAAAATGGGGCGATGTAAAATGGGAAAAAAGATAATTTATATAGCTATAATTTTATCTATAGTAATTTTTAACTATTATCAATTCAGATGGGTTGAGCTTGAAAAAGTATTTAGAAAACCTAATGGGGAATATTTTTATTTTGAAAAAATAGAGAAAGAAGATAGGTTATGTTATATCAAAGAACTTATTGATTATAATTACAATTTTATTATTAGAAATAAAGGTATTATTTATATTAGATATCACAATAAGAATAGCTTAGAAAAATTAGATGAATTAGCAAATTTAACAACTGATGCAGAAGAATTAAAAATTCTAAATGAAAATAATAACAGAAATCAATGTTACATAATTGATGAATAAATTCTAATTAGAGTTTAATATATAAATTACAACACGACAGAAATTTTTAAAACCACATCAGAACATCCGTTTTGGGTGGAAGGTATCGGCTGGTTAAAAGCATCCTTATTAGAATCCGGTATGATTCTACTTGACAAGCATGGGCTTGCCAATGTTACAATCATCAGCCAAGCCAAGCTAGACCGCACCGAAACCGTCTACAACTTTGAAGTGCAAGATTTCCATACCTATCATATTGGTAAATATGGGGTGTGGGTGCATAATGCGGATTGTTGTGGGTTATTACAGAAAGGGGGTAATAAAATTAATGGCAATACATCAAAAAAATTAAATGAGGCTTGGGGAACAAATTATACTTCTAGGGATATTGGCAGAGGTTTGGAATCTTTAAAAAAAGAAAATGGTATCCCTGCTAATCATCATGGGAAAATTATGTCCAATGGAGACTATGTGGGAGAAAATGGAATTAATTATGGAAATATTTTGGATTACATGCCATGAATGATAAAAACAAACACTCTAGAATGACACCAATAACATATGATTATCCATCGTGTGGTTATGTTTATGCTGAATTCATTGTTTATTGTAATTTTGATAATATCAAAAATATTAACAATATTACACCCAGTTATAAACAAGTCAAAGGAGACATCATTGAAAACTCTTTTGGGAGAAAAAGGATTGCTAATCTAGATTTATGGAAACTCTCATCGGAGAATAAGATAAAATCAAGAGATGCCAGAAATCATATTGATTACATTCTTGAAAAGATATATCCCAACAAGGAGGTTATTATTCAATTGCAAGAATATCATAAAATGTTTATATCTTGTGTTTGGTTTTCTAGTGGGGATACAGGTGGGCCTGCAATATGGCCAGAACAAATGAAGCTATTAAGTGATTTAAACCTAGAATTAAGTTTTAGTTTCTACCCATATGAGTGGTAAGATAATTTGTTTATTTTTAGGAACCAAAAGGCCCTTATCCACACTCTACTCCAAAACTCTTCCACACCTATCATATTGGTGAATATGGGGTGTGGGTGCATAATGCGGATTGTTGTGGGGTTGATCAGAAATTAATAGATAATCTATCAAAACCGTTGAGTAAATCAACTAAAGATCATATCATTAAAAGGCATGATTACAATGAGATTAGGCAACAAATTGACACAATCATGAATAAAACAGGAAAAAGCAAGCAAGATGCGTTTAATATGTTAAACCTAAGCAATAGAACATTTTTTAATAAAAACTGGGATCAAAACACAATAGTAAAAGCTACTGAATATGCAAAACAAGACGCTATTGGTAAAAATGTAACAAGTGGAAATCATACGGTTATTTATCGAGGAGAAAAAATTACAATAAATATATCTAATGATGGGAAAGTGTCAACGGCTTACGGTCATTATAAATATAACATTAACGATTTCTGATATAAAAAGGATAATTTATATGATAAGTATCAAATATAGAATAAACGAAAGGTCTTTAATGGATAACTATGATGACATTCTTAGTAAACCAATTATTTATGGAGTTTTTATTGTTGAGAGTGACTTTGATTTTTATTTAAGAGATAAATGCATGATTGATGATGAATTATTTGAACTATTTAAGTTTAATGATGATTTGTTTGATTGGTTTTTTAATCTTAATAAAATTAACATAGAGTTAATGAAAGACGATAATAAATACATTATGCTTGGTTATGACTTAGATAGTGCATATATCAAAAACTATATTTTGTTCACAAAAAATAATCAATATTTAAAAATTTCAATTATTGAGTGTGATAATCAAGATGGTACATTAAAATTATTAAGCAAAAAACTACCAGATAATTATAGAATAATCAATGAGATGGCTCCTATCAATATTAACATATGGTTGGAGGAAATTTATAAAAAAACAAAGCAATTTCTTGATGATATAACCAGCATTTATAAGGATTTTGATAATTATATATATATTAAAAAACTCAATGATTTTTTAAAAGTTTATGAAAATAATGTAAAAGCATAAATTTACAAGTCTGAATCCATAAATTTTCACACCTACCATATTGGTGAGTTCGGGGTGTGGGTGCATAGTGTGGATTGTTGCAATATTGATGTAAGTAGTTGGCACAAAGGAAGCCACAATGACAGCATCTCTTCTTTACAATCTCATTTTAATAAACATGGAGCCGAAGTTGGAGCAGAAAATATAGAACAATACTTAAGAAAGGCTGTATCCTTTAAGCAAAATCTAAGGGGTGCAACAAAATCTTCCGTTGCTGGTGCGACTTATGGTGTGATTAGATACAAGAAAAATGGTAAATATATTGATATAGCTCCAGATAGAACTATTTTTCCTTTGGAAAACATTAAGGATATTTTTATGATAAATTTTGATATATATTTAGAAAACAATATAGTTGGCGGATTAAATTTTCAGATTTGATATTCCATTGATGGTATCATTGACTATAATAATTCATTGGTTATCAATGAAGATTTATTTTCTCTAATTCAGGAAGATTTTAGCCGTTGTTATTATGATGATAAAGACAAATACCAATTTTATCATTGGGGGCATAATTTTCACAACAAACAAGATATAGTTAATATATCTTTAAGATTAAAAAATAGAATTTCTTCTATTAAAGAAGATAAAATAAAAGATTTAAATTATTATTGGTTAAGTGATGACCAGGTGGTTTTCTTGGAGAAAAATAAAATTGATTTTATATTATCTATCAATAGAGTAATTGAATTTATTAATAATTCATGCGCAAAAGATTATGATGGAATATATGTTATCGGGGTCTAGATAGTTCTTGATAAAAGAAATTTAACAGTATTATTATAAGGGCATGTTGTCTCTACTGGTTCTAGAAGAGGTGCTGATGCTAAAAAATATGTTCAACAACAAACTCATATTGGTAATATAGATAAATGAAACAAACTAAATTATGTCCAATTTTTTGTCTTGAAAAGGGGGTTGAAATTGATGATTTTTCCGAGATGATTGATTGGTCATATAACCGTAGCTGCAGTAATACTGTTCTTATTTTAACTGAAGATGAAGTTAAATATTATCAAAAGGAAGGATTATGGGAAATAATATCTGAAGAAACAGGAAATTGGCTTTTTGGATTATATGAGGATGATTGGATATTTGACTTTGATACTATGAAAAATATTATAAAATCAATAAATGAATCAAATATCAAGATAGATAGAAATATAAATAAAATATTATTTATATTAAATTACGCTATAAGTAATGAAAAATCTGTTATTTTTTATCTTTGAAGTGTAGAAAAAAACCAAGTGGTTATATTTAAAAAAAATTAAATGATATTTAAAGATAAATTATATTTCTAGAGATATTGGTGAAAGTTTATAGTATTTAAAAAAAGAAAATATTATTCATGCTAATTATCATGGAAAATTGGTTTTAATAGGTATTGTATGTAAGATAATAGTAAAGGCGTAGCTTATGTAGATAAAAACAGTAAAAAACTTAAACTGGTTCGTATCAATCCCACCAATCCCACCAAAAAGGATATAAAGAAACCATGATAGATATAACACAAACAGAAACCTATCAAAAAGCTTTAGTTCATACTATTCAGCACGCTGCTTTTGATCAAGAAATTATAAAATATGTTGATTATATTACTCAT
>NZ_JBUXLH010000021.1:0-9187 GCF_055193055.1 Moraxella sp. I5G
CCCAATAGCCAAACAATCACAACTTACCCTTGAGCAGTTTTGCCGGTTAGAACAAGCCTTGATTTCCTATCATGGCGGTAGCTTCAGCGGTATTACCGACCAAGCCCTTCAAGCGATGGGATTACAGAGAAATGTCAGCCTTTCAGTACAAAACTTTATTGTCTTGCCCGAATTGCTGGCGCAAAGCGATTTATTGGCTGTTGTGCCTGAGCGCTTGATTGCCAATTTGTCCAATCTTAAGCGCTTTGAACCACCTCTTAAAATTCAAGGCTTTACCAAAACACTGATTTGGCACGAACGGACACATAAAGATCCTGCGTATCGTTGGGTAAGGGAGTTGATTGAGAGGGCTTATTTGGTCGAAGAGAAATAATAAATACTGATCAGCAGTAATTGATAAAGTATGAGAGATTTTCCTTTATGGACTGTAAATAGCTTAAGCCAATGCTCTTTTAAGAAATGCGGTAAAAAGGTATAATTAAAGCCTTATTTTTTTAAATTATTTAGGAAAAAAATGAATATTTTATTACTAGACGGTGGAAAAGAGTTTGGTCATTCGCATGGTGAGTTAAACCATACGCTTCATAAAAAAGCGAAAGAAATTTTGACCGCACTTGGACACAATGTACAAGAAACCGTGATTGATGCCGGCTATAATGTTGAAGCAGAAATCGAAAAATTCTTGTGGATGGATGCGGTGATTTGGCAAATGCCAGGCTGGTGGATGCATGAGCCTTGGACAGTGAAAAAATACATAGACGAAGTGTTAACCAGCGGACACGGTAAGCTTTACCACAGTGATGGTCGTCATCGTGTCAATCCAGCCGAAGGCTATGGTACAGGTGGTTTACTGCAAGGCAAAAAACACATGCTTTCGCTTACTTGGAATGCCCCGATTGAAGCTTTCACTCGCGAAGGTGATTTCTTTGAAGGCAAAGGTGTGGATGCTTTATACATGCACTTCCACAAACTTAATGAATTCATCGGCTTAACCCGTCTGCCGACATTCTTATGTAATGATGTGATTAAAAATCCACAAGTCGAACAATACTTAGCAGACTACCAAGCACATTTGGAAAAAGTGTTTGGATAGTTGCAAAATATTAGTTTAGAAGGTGAGCATTTGGGCTCACTTTTTTTATTTTTCTCTAATCAAATTTCCTAAGGAGGAGAGAGAAGATGAATAGGCTGAGTTTAGATAAAACAAGAGCGCAAGTTTCGAAGAAGATTTTCAAAAAACCAGACTTTGGACGAATTAAGAGTGTCATCTGAAATCATTTTTAGACGATCTATCATTTTGCCCCAGTCTTGAAATAAGTCCGAATTATGACTATAATTGCAAAATTTAGTCAAAATCGAGACCAATTATGAATCACCTTGACCAACTAGGCACCCGCATCAGCCTCATTGATAGCGCATTCGACCAATGGATCAAACTGCAGAATTTAAACTACAACTCCTTTGCCGTACTTTACACCTTGGCAAACGAAGGCAGCTGCACACAAAAGCACATAGGTGAAGAATGGTGTCTGCCCAAACAGACGGTTTCAGGTGTTTCTAAAGTCCTTGCCAAACAAGGCTTGCTCCAATGGCAGGAAGGAGCGGAAGACAAGCGCGAACGGTTGTTGTCGCTCACTGAAAAAGGCAAAGAATATGTCAAACCTTTGCTGCAAAATATGCAGTCGTTCAACGATAAGGTATTTGCTGCATTCGGTGAAAAACGCGTGGCGCGGCTGTTTGCCGATTTGGATGTACTCGCAGAATTAATGACTCAGGCTATTCATACCAAGCAAGGAGACTGATGATGTGGAAAATGTTGAAACACATCGGCAAAACCCACCGCAAGAGACTTATTGCCACTTTTTCTTTGGTTGGGCTGGAAAACCTGCTCATGCTGATATATCCGGTGTTTGGCGGCTGGGCGATTAATGCAGTCATTGAAGGCAATGTCTGGCAAGCCATGTTCTATGGCTTGGTGGTTTTACTGATGTGGCTTGTCGGCGCGACACGTCGTGTCGCCGATACGCGCACGTTTACGCGGATTTATACCGAAATCGCCGTACCCGTCGTATTGGAACAGCGGCAAAGGGAGGTTTCCCCATTCGGCAGTTACCGCGCGTGTCGCTCTATCGCGCGAATTCGTCAGTTTCTTTGAAGAACATTTGCCGATTGCCGCCACATCGTTGGTGTCGATATTCGGCGCCTGCATCATGCTTTTGGGTTTGGAATTTTGGGTCGGCGTATTGGCGGTGGGCATACTTGCCCTATTTCTATGGCTGCTTCCGCGTTTTGCCGCCATCAGCGAAAACCTGTATTTCCGCCTGAATAACTGTTTGGAGCGCGACAACCATTTCATTCAAAAAGGCAATGAACGGCAGCTGTACCAGCATTATGGTTTGGTCGCCCGCCTACGCGTGCTGATTTCCAACAGGGAAGCCTCCAGCTATCTTTGCATCGGTGTGGCAATGAGTATTTTGTTTGGTTTCGCCTTCGTACACATGACGCTCAAAGGCTTTGGCAATGCCGGATATATTTATTCGGTCAGCACTTATCTGTGGATGTTCGCCATGAGTCTGGACGACGTCCCCCGATTGGTCGAACAATATTCCAACCTGAAAGACATCAGTCAAAGGGTGGAATTGTCTGAAAAAGGGCTGGCATAGGCAGAGGTCGTTTGAAACCATTTTCAGACGACCTTTTAATTTTGTCGTAAATCCAAAGAATATTTCATTGTTTCCTATTTGGAGAATATGTTGTTCATGAAGTGAGATTTATTGCTGAATAATTTATCCGTACAATCCGCATCATTGGATATTGAGGAGAAAATGATGAAAAAAATGCCTGTATTGTTTGTTGGGCATGGCAGTCCGATGAATGTGTTGGATAAGGAAAATCCGTTCAACCAAAATCTCAGCCTGATTACGCAAAAGTTTGCCAAACCCAAAGCGATTTTGATGATTTCGGCGCATTGGTACAGCAGCCGTTTGCAGGTTACATCGGGTGAACATCCTGAAATGATTTACGATTTTTACGGATTTCCTGAAGAACTCAGCCAAGTGCAGTATCCGGCGCCCGGTTCGCCTGAATTGGCGGAGCAGGTGCGGTCGCTATTGCAGCCGGAGAATGTCGGGCTGAATCCGACACGCGGTTTTGATCACGGCGCGTGGGCGGTGTTGAAATTTATGTATCCCGATGCCGATATTCCTGTGGTGCAGCTCAGCCTGAACCGTTCGCAATCTGCGGAATGGCATTTCAATTTGGCGAAAAAATTATCCGCCTTGCGCGAACAGGGTGTGTTGATTATCGGCAGCGGCAATATTATCCATAATTTGAGCGTGATGAGCAGGGCGCACATCAATCAAATTGGCGCGGGTTATGATTGGGCGTTTGCGTTCCGCGAAGCGGTCAATCAGGCGGTTGTCGAGCGGGATGACGATACTTTGATTCATTACGAACGGCTGGGCGAAAAGGCGATGCTCTCCGTGCCGACTCCGGAACATTATCTGCCTTTTCTTTGCATCATGGCATTGCGCGAGCCGGATGATGCCATTACGTTTTTCAACGACAACCTTGTCGCCGGTTCGCTCAGTATGACTTCGCTGTTGGTGGGGTAAAAGGAAGGGGAGGGAGATAAGCTTGAAAGTTTTGAGTGTATAAATAATGAGAGCTAATACCAGTGGTTAGATTTTGAAGAAATCCGATAGGATTAAGCCTTACAGTCGCATGTGAATTTTGTAGTTCCATTTCTTTTAATAAATCCACCCCAATATTTTCTGTCCAACCGCCTTTTTTAGCCCTTTTACTATTTTATTGGTTAGATTTAAGACTTTGGATTATGTGTGATCGTGCCATAGATAACCTCAAATTGCTCTCTGGAGCGTTTTTTGTCTGTAAGGCTAAACATTCTTGCTTAGTTAGTTAATCAGTTTAATTATTTTGGTGCGTTTAGGAGATTTTATTATTGGATCTTTTAGTGACACAGTGATTGCAGGCAAATTAAGTTTAGTTTGTTTAAAGCCGTTTTAGGAAATTTAGTTATGCAAAAATTACAATAAATGCAACAATCAATTTTTAAAAATTAAGACAATCTAAATAAACATCAAAACAATAAAATAAAAAACAAATCACAGATAAAATCTGTGTCTTATTTTGTTTAAAGATTAATTGAGAAGTAAAATAGGCGCAGTTATTTATACTTTGTATTTATGCAATAGTACTTACTTGATATTTTAAGTATTAAAGGAGCTTTTGATTAATACCAAAAACTCCCTTATTTTTTATGAATGTTAATAACATTTAATATAAAACCTAACGGATACGGCGTTTTCCTGTGGCAAATTCATAAATAAATAGCACAATAATCGCACCAATAACTGACAACACTAAGGCCATAAAGCCACCATTTTTACCCAAGCCAAGCGCTGAACCAATAAAGCCCCCCACAAATGCCCCTGCGATGCCCAGAACAATGGTCAAAACCCAACCCATACTATCGGCTCCCGGTTTAATCGCACGAGCAATCAAACCCACCACAAACCCCACAATCAACATCCAAATAAAATTTATCATCATCCTTTTCCTATTTTTGACTCTGGCATAATGCCTTAATTAAATTGATAATTTTTTAGTAAAAATAAAAATTATAACGATTAATTTTCATTATACATACTCAAGCACAAAAACCAAGTCTTGGTATGTGGCATAAATGTAAATATATTGGGAAATATTAAATAAAAATCACAGTTTTGTAAAAAAATTATGGCATAGCCATCATTTTTGATAACAAAACCATCCTTTTGCCAGTAGGATTATTTGCACCAAAACAATCTGCGGTTTTGTCAAAATCAATAATTTATTTAACGATTGGATGATGCGGTTGCCCCGCTTTATGCTTGTTAGCTGTAGATTATTTTTAAATTACAATTAAATTACTTTTGACTTTCATTGTAATTTTGTTATACTTATAAAATAATGTATTTTGGGAGATTTGGAATGAATTACACCAATTTTAATATGCGTCTTGATAATGAATTGCGTGGGCGTGCATATCCAATTTTGGAGCAGTATGGGCTAACACCTAGTCAAGCTGTAAGAATGTTTTTTAATCAAATTGCACAAACTGGCAAAGTTCCATTATCGTTTGATTGGGCAGATAAGCAAACTTTAACCCCAAAGGCAGTAGCTCGGTTACGTCAGACAGAGCAAGAGTTTATTGATGGTGAATTTGAGCGCTTTGACAGTTTAGATGACCTAAATCAAGCAATGGCAGAGATTGCCCGTGGCTAAACGTAAATTTGACATGGCAAAATCCTTTAAGCGTGATTTAAGAAGACACTATTTAGCATTAATTGGTGAAGCGTGAACGGAAGTTTCAAACTGCCTTTTAAATGGATTGCCAATCCCTGAAAAATACCAAGACCACCCACTTAAAGGCGATAAATCAGGCTTGCGAGATTGTCATATCAGACCTGACATAGTCGTAATATACGTGAAGTTTTCAATAACAGTGTTCACCTTATTATCACTTCACCGCCTTACTTTAATGGCCTGCTCTGCGATAATATTGATTAAGCCATGACGGTTGTCATTAATATCACCATTTTTCACTTCAATACTGTAAGTATTGCCAATGCACTAGTGGGGTCTGACAGAATTTGGGGGCTATCCACTTCTTTGCCATCTTTAAAGCTTATCTATTCTCTTGCTCCAATAGGTAGCTTTTTACCAACATCTTGTTCAGATTGCTATGGTGCGGGTTATGATATCTTATTTTTCCTAAAAACGGCGGTTGGTTTATCAACAAGTGGTTGTAGATAAGGCTTGTACTGGCTTGCAATGCGTGGGGTATTGATGTGTTTGAATATGTACATAAAATTTCCTTGCAGTTCTTGATTTCCGTAAGGTTTTTATGTACAACGTTCAGTAAAATCTATAAAAATCCGAACCTTGATGCGTGCAGTTTTTCGTAAGCGGAGCCTCAAGATTGCAGTCTTGGGGCTTAAATTTTTTTTACATATCATATCACGTTTTTGAATCACAATAAAAATCGTTTTAAATCACTCTGAAAAGCCCATAGAGCGTTTTTGAGTTTAGTCTTATTTTTTGTGTGAATCTACAACTCTCCTAGACTCCTTAAAGCACATTTTTAGGAAAGCGTAATCCTTAACATCTGATCTACTTTTACCATTTGGGTGGTATTTTGCTTTTTGCAGAATGAGATGCCAAAAATCGGGTTCAAGCGAATTGGCTTGCTGTGCTTATAATTAGGGTAAGTTATTTTCTGCAAAGAAGTCTAGGACTTTCTGTTTATCCACTGACACAATGCTATTTGCATAGCTTAGTAGTGCTTAGATGAGTTAGTGTTTTATGAGTTTATAAAATATATTTTGCTAATAAAATCTTTCGTTAAAACATCTTTAAAAATATAGTTTCTTTCATTATTAAGAGAATATATTATAAAATTTTCGTAATCAAAATAATATTCCATATCAATACTTTTAACATCATTTAAAAAGAATTTAATGCTATTATTTCTAAAATCATCTATATGTGTATTTGAAATATTTTCCAATAAAAATGACTGATAAGAAACTAAATTACTATATTTCTTAAATAATGAAATAAAAGTCAAAGACCAAACATCATGGCAATAGATTTCCCCCAATACAGGATCGTATTTATCATTTAATTTTTGTTCATATATTTCTCCAGTCTCTTTTGATATACAAAAAATACCAGCAATATCATTGGTTCCAAAATAAGCACAGTTTGGTGGTATGGCATTATCTGGATGGCCTTCAATGTATATTTCTTTAATTTCTTGAAATGTGCAGTTTAGATTGATAGCGTCAAAAAATTCTGTTCTAGCCCCACCAAATTGGGCTAAGAAATTAATATGCTCATTATGATAAGGTAGATTATTTTTCACAAAGAAGTCTAGGACTTCCTGTTTATCCACTGACACAATGCTATTTGCATAGTTTAGTAGTGCTTGGATGAGTTGGTATTTTGTGGGTAATGCAGGTTTCATCTTTTTTTACTCTCTTGATTAGTGGTTGAATTGGTGGTATTACCACCATTGGTTATCTTGTTTTGGCTTTTGATTGCCTCTTCGTGATAAATTTGCTGATTGTGTGGTAATGCACAAGTAGGACAAGGGTCCATTTGGTCATCGCCAAATTTTGTTTTAGGGCTGCCTGCATAGGCGTGTTTTAAATTCTCTGACTCGCCGCGCCAAATAGTAATAGAGCCTGTAATGGGACTAGAGTTTTGTCCAGAGCTGGTGGCACAATGGGGTTCGGCACATTGACCTGGCTTGTTGGACAACCTACCATCACGCCCCACACCTTGCATAACTCCTTGTTTTTCAGTTAGGGTTTCGGTGCCCACCCTATATTTTCTTTGACCATTTGGTAATTTTCCTTGTTTGTCTGGTAAGTTATCTAATACTCTTTGTAGCTTGGCAATTTGTTGAGGATTATTGCCAGAAATTCCTACACTTACCGTACCATCTTGGTGTGTAATAACAGAAATTGTCCGATTATTTTTTTGTGAAAATCATGGCTGTTCCTGACCATTTGATAATTTGACTTTGCTACTCATTACTTGTTTAATATTCTGTGCTTCGTTATAAGCCTCCTAAGTTGGTCTATCAAATACATACAAATCTTTATGATAGTTATGGTTATGATATTCTTGTTTTTTACTAGAATAATTACCAAATAAATTCTCATCCCTTTCAGAATTATTCTCAACCTTAATATTATTATAGGTATGCTACCTTTGCCTATCATAAACATTCCCCAAACCCCAGTCGCCTACCTGAACGTGTTAGCATTCATTACATCATTGGAGTTATTTGGCGCATTTGGTGCAATGACATCACCATCAACTTTATTAATCGTTTTGATGGACTGGACTGCAAACTTACCAGTCCCAGCTGTTGTAGCAGAGATTGCTAAATTGGCTACCAGCTTACCCGAAGCTTCACTAACTGTCTGACTAATTTTGTCAGCATCCCCTTGTAGGGCTAAAATTTGACTATAGGTAGATTAGTAATGGCATCAGCCAAACCTTTGAATGTTTTGAAACGTCACCCTCAATATTTTACAAAATACAAGCATCATATATTGCATAAGTGATGACATCATTTGCGATGCTCTTCATATTATTTACTTTTATTCTTAAACAACTTTCTAAACAGTTTTATATTTGAATCAAAAACAAAACCACCGATACATAAAGACAAAAAAACAATCATAATGACTAGTGCAAAAAATATAAATCTAAAAATATAAATATTAAGATCCAATGTAGCATGTAAAATAATAAAAAATAAACCAAAAAGTCATGTTGCTAAAAATAAAATAACAATTTTTCTATTCATATATCTCTCTATTTATTACAATATTTAGATATTTTGTTTTCACACATTTGTATAGAAGCCCCAGCTTCAGCACCTACAGCTATAGCTGGTTGTATAGCAATTGCCCCGTTATCATGAAAAGTATCATTAAATTTACCTCCCAATATAAGTACAGCAGCACCAGTTATGGCAACACTTTTGGTTGAAGTTCCTGGTGTAAGCGTTTTTTTGCTACATTGGCATCTATGCAAGTGGAACTACCAAATCTGAGCCCAAATTGCATACAGCTACTAGTAACAGCACAGAATCTACCTGTTGAGTCCATTGCTGTCCCGCCGCTCTGATTAAATCTAATCACACCTACCAGAGATAACCACCTGTTAACTTGCCTTGTCCTTGTACGTTTAGGCTTGATGTATTGGCAATGATGCCTGATTGATTGGTTACTTGGGCATACCGGGCGTTTAGCTGCTGTTTGCCAGCGTTGATGTTGGCATTTTGCAGCTTACCGCTAAAATCAAAGTCAGCACTGCCACCAATGTTTTGTTGTTTGCTGTCGTACTGATAAGTGTCTTGACGGCTTTTAACGATTAAATCACCCCTATCATGTTTGTTAGGTGTTTGGTTGTGAGATTGGCACCATCTAAGGTAAAATTACCCGTGATGTCATTATGCATGGCATTAGCTACCTGAACGGCAGTATTGGTGTGGGTCGTGTCAGTTTCTGTGCTGCGCCTTTACCAAGATTAGCATGAGCGGTAAGGTCTTGCACTATCTTGGGAAGCTGCTTCTTATTTATATGCCAATTAAATTGTTCATAAC
>NZ_JBUXLH010000022.1:0-7933 GCF_055193055.1 Moraxella sp. I5G
ATTATGAATAATTTAATTGGCATATAAATAAGAAGCAACCTCCCAAGATAGCGCAAGGCTTTACCGCTCATGCCAATCTTGGTAAAGACGGCAGCACAGAAACTGCCACAACTCACACCAACACTACCGTTCAGGTAGCTAATGTCATGCATAATGACATCACGGGTAATTTTACCTTAGATGGTGTCAATCTCACAACCAAACACCTAACAAACACGATAGGTGGTGATTTAATCGTTAAAAGCCGCTTAGATGGCTATCTTGACCGATGCAGGCAAAATCCAAGCTTAATTAACTAGGTATCTAAACCCAAAACATTGTAAACCATCTAAGCTACAAATCAGATGCCTTGTAAGTTTGTATAAGCCTGACACCAAAACTCAAAGCAAAAAATAAGAAAAAGTTAAGGCTATTTACATTAAAATTAATACCATTAATTAATTTGCCAGTAGATTTATCAAAAAATTACCTTAATTATATTGGCAAACTTAATTTATTAATTTTTACCAAACTAAGTTAGTAAAGTTGGTCTGTAATACTGACTGATATAAACCAAAAAGACAATTAAAACGCAGATACAAACATAAAAATTATCTTTTTAAGAAGTTGATAAAAAAAATTTACAATACAAACTTATTCATACTTTAGCAATATTTGCTTCAATAACCCTAAAGGTATAGCAGATATTAGATGAAAACATGGGTTTTGGTATTTGCCATGTTGCAAACATAACAGAGATGTTAGTTTAATCAAAACATATCTCTTATTGAATATGATACACTAGTCATGGAAAACTTCTTGTTTTAATAAGAAGAGCAAATTATTAATATCAATGTAAACAACCAATTAATACTTGGAGTAATGCAATATGACCATTTGGGATGAAAGATATCAAGATAGCGAATATGTATTTGGTGTTGAACCAAATAAGTTTTTGGCTCAAATTGCACATCTACTACCAAATTCAGGTAGAGCCTTGGATTTGGCAACTGGAGAAGGACGTAATGCTGTATTTTTAGCAAAACATGGATTAACAACTACGGGTGTAGATGTATCCCAAGTTGGACTAGAAAAAGCAAAACGACTGGCAAAAGACAATCAAGTTATTGTTGATTTTATCAATCGTGATATTTGCACCATGGATTGGCAAGCTCCTTATGAGGTTATTAGCAGTGTATTTTTTCATCTGCCTGTGCCAAAACGCTTTGAAATTGCTAAGAAAATCATAGATGCTTTATCACCAAATGGATTATTTGTTGGAGTCTTCTATCATACAGAACAACTTAAATTTGGCACTGGTGGACCATCAAAAATTGAGATGTTAGGCACTTTGGAAGATTGGCAGGCTGCTTACAACGGTTTGAAGTGGTTATATGCCAAACATCATATTCTTCACCTTAATGAAGGGAATCGCCATATTGGTAAAAGTTCTGTAGTGTGTCTTTTAGGGCAAAAAGTCATATCATGACATTTAAATAAATTGACCACTTTAAAATGATAATTTAATCAACTTGCTTCAAAAGTTCAAATTTGAACTTTTTAGATTGGAATTGTTATCAACCTTTTCATAAGCTTTAGCAAATAAGATAAACTGTCCAAGACGCTCAAAAAATATTTGATGGACAGTCATCTTAACTTAAATCATTCAAGTACAAATATGTGCAAATAATACAAGAGATTTATACACCAGCTTAGGCATACTGTTCCTACAAGCGTTATGCGCGATGAAAATAAATCAAAACCACGTCCATAGCCTTTGACTGAAGCAAATATTATGAGTGCAAGAATGCAAACTGTAATAGAAAAAATGGGTGGAGTTCAAAGGTTTACATTTGAAGCACTGATTCCTACCTCTAGAAAATCAATGTCTAAATTTTTAGATATTACTAAAGAAGAATTTTCAGATTATTTGGATTATCTTGAATGATTTGGTGGAGAGACAGGATTTATAAAAGAATTTAAGTTAATACCATATAGTGATTTGCCTGAATATTGTTATCCTGATGACGATATTCCTGTAGGTGGTAATATCGAATGGAGTGGTGGTGATTTAGGTTTTTTATGGTGAGAATATAAACTACCAAAAACTCCCAAATTAGTGAAAGGCTTGAAAAATATAAAAATAGAATACCAGATAATTTTCTACCAATATTAAGTAATGAATTTGGTGATTTGATTTGTCTATGTACTCAAGGAGAAAGAATTGGGCAAATTTTCTATTGGGATCATGAAAACGAATGGGGTGAAGAAGATTATTTTAATGAATTTGGTGTACAAATGCCTGGAGAAGTAAAATTCCAAAATATCTATTTAATTGGTAAAAATC
Source organism: Moraxella sp. I5G (assembly GCF_055193055.1). Classification (NCBI taxonomy): domain Bacteria; kingdom Pseudomonadati; phylum Pseudomonadota; class Gammaproteobacteria; order Moraxellales; family Moraxellaceae; genus Moraxella; species Moraxella sp. I5G. The sequence continues at coordinate 2,327 of NZ_JBUXLH010000022.1, forward strand.
TATATGATTGCTTTAGCAGAATGATTCCAGTTTAATAATTAAAGCAAGCCGCAGCTCGGACAAAACCTTCAGTCCTGACGTAGAGTGTATGTTGTACGCACGCACGTGTTTTCTGTTTTTCAGACGGCCTTTGTTGTACTGTGTTCAACCGCTGCTACGCCTAGGACAAAGCCGGCAACCTGATTCAAAGAGCCGACCAAAGAAACGGCATCCTTAATTACGTTTACGACAAATCGGATGGATTCAGAAAGCCAGAAACAGCTAAGACTGCCATAGCGAAACGTTCGTCTTGTCAAAATATGTTGTAAAGCATAGCTATCATCTCGAAAAGGAATTTCTTAGGGTAGCAAACAAAGAAATGCACCTTGTTCAAGATGTGAACCAAGTGTTGACGGTGCTGGCGGTGTATATGATGAATGAAAGGATGAATTATGAATATAGAATTACATATTGAAAAAGTACAATCTCTTTTAGATCAAATGGATCTACAAAAGAAATGTAAATTTTCGGCTTGGTGCTGTAATGCACTGCTCCTTGAGAAAAAAATAAAAGAAAATATGATTAAAATAACTAATTCAAACGAGAACTACCAACTCTGTGATGCTATCATTCAAGCTGGTTGGTATGATTTCTCCCAAATAAATATTGAAATCTCTCAAAAAGCTATAGAAGATATAAATTGGGATGATGATAATCCATTAAATGATATGGTAGAAACACAAGGAACGATAGAATTATTAGTTTCAATTCGAAATATGTTACTAGGGATACAACAAAAATCATCTGATAGTTCTTATTTTGCGGCATGTGCTGAAAACGTCATTAATTGGAAAGATGCGTTAGCGAATCTCCCATACTCCAAAGATGGCAAAATAGAGGAGGAAAATTTAAAACGTGAATATGAGATTCAATTGTTATTTTTAGATGATTTAAGTAATAATCTAATTACCTTACAGGATATTAAAAAATATAGATAAATGGATGCAAGCCTAACTAGCCTATTTAAAAAGATAGGAGTTGAATTAATGGAGTCTAAAGAATTAACTTCTAAAATTTTACTGGAAAGTGTTTTGGAATGTACAAATTTTGTAGTAAATGAGGTACCAAATTTATACAGTGCAGTAATGGAGAGATTAAAGCAAGACGATGAATTATTTTTCATGAATTTTGTTGAAGATGAGAATAAGCAGGATGATTATTATGGATATTTTTATAATAAAACGAATAGAAAAATCTACGAATATGCGTTCCATAATGACAAATTAGTGAAAAATAGGAAGTTGTCTCTTATTGAAAAGAAAATTGGAGAGTTAACAACAAAAGATATTCTTGAATTACCTATAATCAATTTACTGTAATCTAAATATAGCTATGATTGGTCTTGTACTTTTGTGTAAGCAAACAGTAGCAAGCCCTGCTATCAAGTTAATGCCTATTGGTGATGTTGCTCGCAGCATTTACTTATGGTCATGTTCTGCTTAACAGCTGGACAAATCCAGTTTCTTACAGATAATGGCAAATTATCTGGTTTATGATGACAATGCGGGTAAGTTTTACTACCGGTAAAGAACCGATTTAATTTTAGAATATTTTTTACCACTAAATCCTTAAGCATAACTTGTTGCTTAGTTTTCATAGATAGGATTATGCGTGATTTTGTGGTGTCAGTCTAGTTTTACCCGTGTCATACTTTCTCATGGATGCGGGCGATTTTAATTTTTGTTTTTTGATAATTTTTACTGGTCTTTTGTTTGCGGGCAAAGATTTTTTTGCCCTATGGCAAGTCTTTGACTGGTATTGGCTAAACTTTGGATTATCAAACTTATGACCATCTGACAAAATGAATAGACAACTTATATCTCAGTCAAATTTGGTTTAATCGTGGTTGGTATTGGTAATATATCAGTATTTTCACCTAAGATGCCCTAATTGCCATACAATACATGACAGGGATATCAATGCTAGTATCAATATTTTGAATAAAGCGGATGAGTGTTTAACCTTGTCTTAAAATAACCATTGGCGGGTAAGTTCTATCTCCAATTTAAAAGTCTGCGGAGTTTATATAAAACCCAAATCCAACAACAAGGGAAGTAAACGATAAGGTAGAAAAAACACTAAACTTGCCCTTGGGCAGGTTTAGGTTAAAAGACGGGGCGGCTGTTTTCTGTGAAATAGTCAATCAAGCGATTACAGTACAAGATGATGAAACTTTGGTGCATTCTGATTAGTTAGAAAAAAGGTCGAGCTTTCTGTACTAACACCAGACATTGCTTGCCGCTGCTGTGCGGCGTGGCATTACATAAACTAAAAGACAATATTACGTTTTAACAATAACCTGATTACCAGCTTGCTTGGTATGACGTTGATTTTAAGGGTGGAAAGGAAAAACCATTTTTTTGTTGATTTACTTTGCAAATGCGTGATATTGATTCAGACGGCATTTATGTCCATAATAAAGCCGCAATTTATATTAGCGAGGATAAGATTGAGTTTGCAATCTTTAATATAAATAATTTGGATGAAATAAGTGGTTGGATTTTGAAGTCGATTTATAAAAACTCTTTGAAATTCGTTCACTCTTTGAAAAAAAGAATAAGGTCGTCTGAAAACCTTTAAGACGACCTTAATGCTTGACTAATCAAAACTTAAAATTTGTACATTAGATTCATTTAGCGCAACTCAAACAGCTCTTGATGTAATGAGCGTGTCTTAAGATTTCTTGCGATACTGCTTGTAAAACTAGGACTACCACAGAGCCACAGGCTGCGGTTTGCGCTATCGCGGACGGTTTGACCGATATGTTCGGCGGTAAGCCTTTGGGTTTCGGAAGGAATATAGTGGAAATTGACGTTGGCTTGTTGCGCTAACTGTTGCCAGTGGGCGAGCGTTTCGGCGGGCAGGTTTCTATCGGCATGAAACCAGTCTGTCGGCTGGGTGGCGGGCTGTTTGGCTAATTCGTTGAGCCGTGCGAGAAATGGGGTAAAACCGATACCGTTGCTGACCCAGATTTGCGCTTGTCCATCGGAAAAGTCGAAACATCCGTATGCGCCGTCGATTTGCACGGTGTCGCCGATGTTCAGGCGTTGCGGCAGGCGGCGGGTGTAGTCGCCCAAGTCTTTGACAACGAGTGTGAGTTGTTGGTTATCAGGCTGCCAGTCGGAGGCGATGGTAAAGGGGTGGCTTTCTCCGTGTGTGCGTAAAAAGAGGAATTGACCTGCGCGGTGTCCCTGCCATTTCGGGGCGTTCAGGGTCAGGGAGAGCAGATTGCCGTTTTGATTTAGGGCGGATACGGTGGCGTTTTGCGGATTGCCGATGCGCTTGAACAGGGCAATCAGCGAGCAGGCGATGCCTGCAAGTAAGGCTGCGATGAGCAGCCAGCCCAGCGGTTGCGACCAATAGGCAAAATTTGCCAGTACGATGGCGTGCTATACGAGCGCGAGATAAACGGGGACGATAAGTATGTGGAGTTTGGCAAACCAGCGGTAGGGTATGCGTTTGATGAGGGCGGCGATAAGCAGGACGAGGGCAACATAAAAAGCGATTTCGCCAACTTCTTCGGCAAAGTGGCGTTGGGTAGCCAGCCAATCTTTTAATGTCAATATTTCCTGCATCGGAGGGCGCGGCGGCTTTTTGCCATCAAACAGACCGAGCTTTACCAGCCATTTGGGGAATTGTTTGCAGGTCCAATGCAGGATGCTGCCTGAAAGGGCAATGATGCCGAGCCATTTGTGCAGGCGGTACATTTTGTCCAGCCCGCCGAGCGGCGTTTCCAGCATTTTGGGACGCACGGCAAGTATCAGACAGCCACTCATGGCCAGTATGCTGATGGTGCCTGTGAGTTGTAGCAATAGGTTGCGTACGGGAAATACGCCCCACTGATCTGGAAATGATGTAGCAAGCAGCCATAAAGCGAATATGCCGCCGAAAAATATGGCTAAGGTCAATTTAATGTTTTTCATGGTGGTGTTCTTTGTGAAATTAAAATATAAAACAGCCAGTGTTTGTTTTAACAGAACTAAATGTATTTTGGAAAAATTAGACCAAAATTATCAATAAAGTACTTTTTTGTATCCATTGTCAGAGCTTAAAAATCAAAGGCTAGCATAATCTGTTCTTCCTGCCATTGATGGGGTGAAGTATAACATTATTTAATAAACTCCACCACTTGCTCAAAACTTTGATGCGTTTTTGGGCAAGGTTTTTGCTTGCGATAGCCAAATGCCGCCATCACGCTTAACTTAAATTCTTTTGGATTAAACAAGCTTTTTCCGCCAACAACACCTCCATTTTGGCATAAGAGAGACCTTCAATCGGGATGCTGTCAATGCCGATCATCGCAGCCAAAGTCAGCATATTCCCCAGTGCGATATAGCTTTGTGGAAACTTATTGAAACTGCATTCCACCCTTATTCATCAAAAATTTCCCATCTAAGACGCTGTTGATATCTTGACTAACCAACAAGGGTTTAATTCATTGCGATAGTTTTTATAGGCTTGGCTTTGATGATGTTGTTCATAGTCAGCAAGGCTGGCATAGATTTCTACAATCCGCCATTGGTCATCTTGATTTTCTACCGTGCTGGCATAGCTTCACATTCAGTTCGCCCAAGCGGATAAACGGAGCAGCCTGCACCTGTAAAGTCAGCCCAAGATAACCGATTGCAAAAAGTTGTTTCAGTTTCATTCTAGTTTCCTTAGAAAAGCAAGATTTTACTTTTGACGCAAAATCCCACCGCACTTTAATAAGCCGCTTTTGTTAAACCGTCCAATCATGCTTGATGGCCGTTTACCATTGGATTTGGCGCGGTTTCTGCCAAGTCTTTGGCAAGTTTGCCGATTTGGCTTTCTTCGGTTAAGACACACACGCGGTTTTTCGGCAGGTTTTCTAAAGTCCAAGCGTGATACACATCACTAAAAGCTTAGTCGTTGAACCATCGCCCACCACGATATTTTCCGCATTGTAATAATAAGTGCCCCATGCTTTGGTATCCGCTAAATAAGGCAGCACATCCGCCACACTTAAGCCTTTTACAATTACTTCATTGGAAACATAGTTGTCGGTTTCGCCCGGCGTATATTTTTCCGGCCAAATGATTGCAGGTTGTGAATAAGTTTTCATAGTAAAGTCCTCTTAGTTAATGGTTAGTCGCGTTTTGCTATGTGAGGCATTATAGGGTGGGGTTAGATATAAGTGAAATCGCTGTTATAAATAATTAATATCAGATAAAATGATATTAAAAGAATAAAGCGAGCTAAAAATGAAATCCTTACAAACTCTTGATTTGAACTTATTGAAAGCCTTTGTGGCTTTGATGGACGAGCAAAGCGTAAGCAAAGCCGCCGAGCGTTTGGCGATTACGCAGCCGGCCATGAGCGGCGTGTTGGCAAGATTGCGTGACAGTTTTGATGATCCGCTATTTGTGCGGGTGCAGCGGGGCGTTGTGCCGACCAATCGGGCGTTAGAACTTGCCCCGCAAGTGAAAAAGGTGCTGAATGAAGTGGAGCAATTATTACAGCCGCCGCAGTTTGATCCGACAACGGCAGAATTAACTGTACGCATCGCCTGCACCGATTATGCAATGCGTGCCGTGATTGTGCCGTTTC
>NZ_JBUXLH010000023.1:0-7456 GCF_055193055.1 Moraxella sp. I5G
CCATCTAAGGTAAAATTACCTGCGATGTCATTATGCGTGGTACCAGCTACCTTGACGGTGGTGTTGGTGTGAGTTGTGGCGGTTTCTGTGCTGCTGCCTTTACCAAGATTGGCATGAGCGGTAAAGCCTGCGCTGCCTTGCGTGTTTGTTTGTGACAGATTGGCAGAAGCATAGACACCAACACCAGCACTTTTACTATCATGGCTGCTGCTTGTGTTACTATGCTCACTGGATGCTTGATAGATAACATCTCCTGCGACCTTTTGGTATAGGTTGTTGCCAACGTTGATATGGCTGCCTGTAATGACTAAATCACTGTCAGTGCCTTTGCCTTGGATATCAAAGATAAGATTGCCATCGGTGTTGATGGTGGAAGCTTGATTGCTTTGATGGCTGCTGGTGCTTTGGTTTTTATTAGTGGAAGTGCCTAAAGTTGCTTGAGCACGGATAGAACCTAGACTACCTTGTTTTATTTGATCAAGCAGGTTCTTAGTTTTGGCAGCGGCTGCTAATACACCCATGGCTTTTAAGCGTGTGGATTGGCTTTCTTGAGTGGCATCAATAAGACCATCAATGCTTTTGGTGCTATCAACCATAGAGCTTGACACACTGGCAGTAATTCCTGAGGTTTTTTGATAAAAGGCGTTATGGTTGTTGTTTGTATTGGTTGCACCGCTGATATGTGCTTCTTGGGCTTTAATCAATACATTGCCTGCATCAGGATTGTTGATGGTCTTGGTATTATCTGCAGCATAAATATCACTGGCAATTTGCTTATATTGATCACCCGCCTCAATGATGACGTTGCCACCCAGTGCTGCTAACTGGTTGCCTGTATGGGTGGTTTTTTGATGGTTGTCATCTGTTTTGGTGGTTTGCTTACCTAAGGTGACGGCGGTAGCAGAGGAGGCAAACATGCCTGATTTTTTGGTATGGGTATGAGTTTGGCTATCTTGGCTATTGATGGCAGCATCCAAAACAACATCCCCTTTGGCTTTTAGATGAATGTGTGTATCAGAGGCAATGTTGCTTGCAGTTAGCTGCAAGTTTTTACCGGCAGTTAGGGTGATTTGTTCTGCTTGTATGGTGTTGGTCAGAGCTTTGTCTTCATCAGCGTGATGCTGATGATTGGTTGTTTTTTTGCTAATCAAGCCTTTATCAGTAAACTGTGTGGCTGTTTGTAATTGATCGGTCTGTCTACCCTCTTCAAATCTAATATCACCTGTCGCACTCATCCGCACCTTACTTGCTTGACTGCTGATATTGACAGCTTTGCCAGTGATGGCAGCATCTTGACCAGTGGTAACCAGCACAACATCACCTTGACCACTGACTGCTGAGCCAATGTCTTTACTTTGGCTGTGTTTAAAGTAGTTGTTGTTATCTGCGATGGCGTTGATGCTGCTAGATTCTTTGATGGCATCAAGGCGAATGCCTTTACTGGCACTGATGAGGGTGTTGCCACCTTGGTTTTGGCTGTTGGCACCTGTATAGATCACATAGTTGCCGGCTTTGATGGATAAGGTGGTTGGTGTTTTACCATCTTTACCTGTGGCTTTGGCACCATCACCCACACTAATTTGTGCCAACTGACGGATATGGGTACTGCTGGCACTAGATTGTCCTAGTTTTTGGGACTGGTGGCTGGTTTGACTTTGATTAATGATGTCATGACCAGCTGTTAGTGCGGCAGCATGGTCTGCGTGAATGCGGTGCTGATTAATCAGATCTTGATTGACATCAATGGCAACAAACTTAGCGTTGATATTGCCTTTGTTAATAGCATTATTTGCTTGGATAGATAGGGCATCTGTGGCAGTGATATTGCCGCCATTATCCAGATTACCTGTTAAGTGCATGTTGATGTTTTTAGCCCCAATACTGCTGTATCTGCCATCAGGTTGTAGTCTGGCAGTGGCTGTGTTGGCAGAGCGTAAGTAGAGTTTAGGCACCAAAGCCTCTTGGGTATGGGTGATTAAATTGCCCTCTTTATCTTTTTTGGTGTAAGTGATGGGCTGTTTAACAAGCCACACCATGTCTGTGGTTAAATTTGCCATTTGCTTGGCACTTAGGGCAACACCTAGGCTGAGTTGATATTGCTTGGCAAAGGTGATGCCCTGATCCATCAAGGTTTTAAAGGCTTGTTCTTGGCTTTGATAATCGCTGAGTAAATGCCTACCTGTCAGCAATTGGTATTGGTCTTGTAGCTGTTTTTGTTCATAGTAGCCATCCCCAAGACGCTTTTCGATGTGATTGGCATCAATATCCAACTTAGTAAGCATATACTCAGAGCTTAGCCAGTTTTTATGATTAGTAAAAGCAGGGTCGGTTTGGATGATGGGCAGATTTGGATGGTTGGCGTTGATGGTGTATAAGGCAGAATTGGGAATGCTTAAACCATCTGGTGTTGCATGAACCACAGTAGGAGTTTTGCCACCAATTTTTTGTGGCAGTTTATTGATTAAGGCAGCAAGCAGTGCTTTGTCCACCGTTTGCCCCAATGCTTTGGTAGCAAGCAGTGATGACAGCTGCTTTTGGGCATCAGTAGATAACGCAGATTGATTGGTTTTTAAAGCCTCCAAAGCTGCATCAATGTCACTGTCTGCCAAAGCCACTTGATTGATGGTGGGCTTTGATGGTGTGGTGGTGATAGTGGCGTTTAGGATGGATAGCTCATAAGTCTCTAATGGCGCAAATGTTTGGGTATAAGGGCCTGAACCAATATCTATTCGCTTATGGCGTCTGCCAGCTGCTGAGGATACCACCGTACGACTCACAAAGTTGCCATTTTCTGCCGTTTTGATGGTTTGACCAATTAAGCCGCCATCGGGCGTTTGTACAACTTTATCCCCAGTCATTGCAAAACCAGCGCCTGCATTCATCTGGCTTTTATCATTGATGAGTTGGTTACCGTAAGTGATAAGATCTTGACCGGCAACCATACGGGCAGGGTCTGACCAACGTGTGTGATCTTTATAGACAACCAAATCCACAGTAATCTCATCAATCTCTTCGCCAACACGATGATGATTGCCATGAGCATCCTTGATATATAATGCGCCCGTTGGTGCGCCTTTTTTGCTGGTTGGTCCTAAAAAGGCTTCATGGGAGCCATATACACGAGATGGATTTTCCCTATTGCGATAAAATATTTGTCGGTCTTGGCGATCGATGACTTGTGCCACTTTTTCAAAGTGTGCATTCTCGTTTTTTAATACTTTAGTGTCTATGAGCATCTGCCCGCCCGACTGGGTGGTGGCACCACGATTCACTATCTTTTGAGCCTTGCCAATGGCATGGTAGTTGTCATTCAAGCCACCGCCGATATGCAAACTTCCTAGACTTGTGATTAAGGCTTGACCAAGAAAGTCTTGATTAAACTTAGCGTGTCTGTCAGGATTTGGATGGTTGTTTAAATAATTAACACCAATGTCAAGGCGCTGCCTGGCAGCGATGACGGGGGCGGTATTTGTCGCATCTGTGTCGTGTATCTTAGCTGGAGTGTTGTTTAACGTGTCTGCAGCAATGGCAAGGTGTGTGCCATAAATGCGTCCGCCTGCTTGGTTGTTAATCGCATTCTTCGCCTTGATATAAGTAGCATTGCCATTGATTAAACCTTGGTTATTTAAGTACGATTGGCTGTCCAGATGGGTTAGATTGGCTGCATTGATGGTGGCATCTTTACTATTTGTGATGCTCTTTGCGTTTAAACTTAGCGCTTGATTGGCGCTTAATTCCCCTTGATTGGTAAAGCTGCCTTGGGTGTTGAAATTAAGATTGTCTGCAATCAGTTTGTCTTGCTTGGCATGTGTATAATCATCAATTTGATGGACAGTCAACGCTTTGGCATAAATGCTGCCACCATTTTGTAGTGCCTTGCCGTCTAAATTGAAAGTTTTGGCGGTGATGTTACCTTGTTGGTTGCTGAATATGCCGTTGGTATTATTAATAACAATGCCATTTGTAGCACTGCTTGTGGCATGCTGATGCGCAATATCAGCCTTTGAGATATAACTGATATTGGCAGCTTGATTGGTGGAGCCTGATAAGTCCAATTGCGCTGCATCCACTGACAAATGATTGACCGCCGCCAGTTGACCATGATGAGTAATGCCAGATTGACTGCTCAGTATGACATCGCCACCTGCAAACACCGAACTTGTTTGGGTGTTTTCTATGCCTAAGACTCCCTTCATGACCACATTGGTTTGAGAGGTGATGTTGCCTGCATGATGTATCTTATCAGCTTGAATGCCTAAAGTTTGACTGCTAATATTACCTGTATTTTGTAGCTTTGATGCGGTCATCAGTAAATTGCCTGCTGCGGCGATGGTGGCGGCTTTTTGTACTGTGTTTGTGTTATTTAGCTCACCTGTCAAATTAATACGGTTTTGGTTTTTGTCATCTGTGGCAAGCAAAATTCCTTGATGGTTATTTAACTGCTTGGCGCTGATGGTAAAATCACCTGCTTGAATCAAACCTTGATGATTATTGATGTCATTTGTTAGTGTTAAGCTTTGATGGTGGCTGGTCAATAGTTTGCCATCACTGTTATCAAGCTGCTTGGCGGTTGTGGTAAGCGTGTTTGCTTGAATGATGCCTTGATGATTACTAATGACGTTCTTAACATTTAAAGTGTGATCACCTGTTGATAATATACTGCCTTGAGTGTTATTCACATCTGCTGCTGTCATACCAAGAATTGCACCTGTGTGCTTAATATGACCTTGATGATTATTGAGTGTGCTAGTATGAATATTAAAATTTTGGGCATTGGCAGTAATACTGCCTTGGCGGTTATCCAGACCATTTTTTAACGTTAAGCTAAAATCGTCTTGACTGCTTTGGTTAATACTACCCTGATGATTATTCAGTTTTTCTGTGTGAATGTTGATATTGCTTGCTGACAGCATACCTTGGGTGTTGTTAAGCAAATCTGGCGTCACCATGTTTAGTACATCGGTTGCTGCAACCTTTGCATGCTGCGTGCTGGTCGTGCTTTTGCTGTCAAGCGTGATATTTTTAGCTTGGCTTTGACTGTCAGTTAGTGTTAACACATTGCCACCAAGTTGCAGATGATTGGTGGCGACATGGACGCCGGAGCTGCTTAACTCTTTGGTAGCATGAATGGTCAAGTTTGCTGGTGTTGTTAGCAAAGCACCATCTGCTTTCATACCAGCAATCACGCTGCCTGTATTACTGATGGTATCACTAAGAATATCAACATCACCAGCACTTGCGATAATCCCTGTTTTGTTATTGACTAAATGTTTTGAGGCGGCAAGTGTGGTCTTTGCAGCATAAAGCTGACCGCTGTTACTTAGGTTTTGAGTATTAGCAGTCAAGACTTTGGCACTTTGGATAGAACCGTCCGTGTTGTTTAATGTTGTGCCAATGGTTAATGTAGCATCGCCTTGGGCTGATATGTTACCTTGAGTGTTATTTAATGTGTCTGTCGCCATTATTGATAACGTATCTGAGGCGGTGATACTGCCCTGACTGTTTTGAATGTTTTGTGCCAAAATGATGGCATCACCCTGAGCACTTTGAATCACCCCCTGATGATTGTCCACATCACCCTCTGTGGATAACTCAAGCTTGCCATTACCAGCAAGAATGCCTTGTTGGTTGATGATGCTGTTTTGAGCGGCAATCATGATGTCCTGTTTACTGGTGAGTGTGCCTTGTGTGTTATCAAAATGAGTCAGATGCCAATTGATGTTGTTGACAGCAAGTTTACTGTTGGTATTACTAAGAGTTTTGGTGGATAAGCTTTGGACATCTATGGATGATTGATTTTGATTAATGCTTGTATCAGCTGCAATATCAATACCACCTGCAGCCGCAATCAGTGCGTTTTTATCTTGATTGGTGAGCGTTTGAGTAGTAATAGATCCATTGGCGACCGGTGCGGCAATGGGTGTAGATGGCTGTGCACCACTTGTATTACTTGAACTGTTTGTATGATTTGCTTTGGCGTTGATAACACCACCACTGGCTTGTGCTGTACTTGGTGGGTCAGCCATGTCTACTGTGGTTTTATGATACAAACTTTGCCCAATGACCGCTTGGTTGGTGTTAGTAAGCGTATCACTTTTGATGGCAAGCTGACCTTTGCCTGTTTGAATCAGTTTGCCTGCATTATTCAGGGAGTTGGTCGCAATGTCAAATGCTCCACCATAAATATCACCTTGGTTGTTGATGTGATGGCTTGCAGTAATTTGATTGACCTGGTTACTAAAAATAGTACCTGAATTATTTAGGTGATTGGTAGTTAAAGCAATATTGCCACTTTCACTGCTGATGGTGCCTAAATTCTCAAGTGTAGAAGTATTAATTTGCAGTTTATCTTTACCAGCAATGGTGCCTGTATTGATCAGATTACCCTTGATATCCAAGCTAAGCGGGCTAGCACCATCATTGCCTGTACTTAAAATGATTCCTGCGTTATTTACCCCCAAACCCTGATTGGTGCCTATTAAACGAATACTGCCAGCATACATGCCCCCTAAGGCTGAAATGTCTAAGGCAACCCCTTGTGCTGTGTTATTAGCGGTTTGATTGGTCTGTGATGAACTCGCTTGTTTACTGGTAGCAGATAATTGATTGAGTTTACCATCTTGAATATTTATAAGGTTTTCACCTGTAATCACATCAAGCTGTTTGCCCGCATAGATTTCATCATTGAGCTGCATACTTTTAGCAATTAAGGCAGTGTAATCGGTATGCCCAGCATTGAGTTTGCCAGAGGTAACAATGGTGCCTGTACCCACATGATAAGTTGATGGTTTACCATCAAGAATTTGGGCAGTTCCCGAAACCAAATGGACATTAGCTGCATTGATAAAGCCTGCTCCATTAATTTGCAAACCATTTGGATTGGCAATGATGACATCTGCTTTTTGTCCTGCTACTTCTACAAAGCCATTAAGTATACTGGCTTTGTTTGAATTCACTTGATTTAAGATGGCAGTAGCTTCACCACGCGCCATAAAAGGATTGGCATCTACAAAGCCTGCTAGTTGAGTGGCAACCGCCTTACGGTTATTATTTAAAATAACACCTTGACTACCTACATCAAACTGACTGTAATGGTTATTAGATAATCCTTTGTCATTAGGTGTTTGGATATTTACCGATACCATACCACTAGCAGTTGGCACAATCATTGGTTGTAGATGTTTATTAGCAGATGAGTCAGCAACAACCGTTGTGGCAGTTGTATTTGGGTTGGCATGACAGATGTTGATAATACCAAGACTTAGTAATATCAATGCAAAGGTAAGTTTTAATTTGCCATAATATCCATTTTTCAACAAGTTTTGTTGTGAATCCGTTAAAACAACATTATTTTGACTACCTCCTTGTGAATTTGTTTTACTATGTGAATGAGTTTTTTCAGAAACAACCACAAGTCTTGCTAAGGTTTTATTGAAAATGACTCGATAGCAATGGC
>NZ_JBUXLH010000024.1:0-6549 GCF_055193055.1 Moraxella sp. I5G
ATTGACAATATCTAATTATCCATTTTATCATTTAAGAAGTCCTTATGCATTACCCTGCTTGGAAATATTTTTTGATTGCAATAGTGCTGATTATTTCTACAATTTATGCACTACCCAATCTTTATCCGGATGAACCTGCCGTACAAATCACTGGTACCAGTGCTGGTGCAACACTAAACACTGAAGTATTGACCCAATCACAAACTTTGCTTGAAAAAGCAGGGCTTAGTCATCATGGGGGCAATATCGAAAATAATGCAGTACTGATTCGTCTAAATAACGCTGAAGACCAACTAAAAGCTCAAGAGATTCTACGCAAAAATCTTGGTGAAAATTACGTCATTGCCTTAAACTTAGCCCAAACAACTCCTGACTGGTTAAAACAAGTTGGCGCAAAACCAATGAAACTTGGATTGGATTTGCGTGGTGGAGTGCGGTTTGTATTGGAGGTGGACATGTCTAAGGCTTTGGAGCAAAGGCTTTCTACAGCCAGCCAAGAAGTCAGAGACACACTTCGTAAAGAAAAACTAAGCTCAAAAAGTACAAAAACTATTGAGGATGGTTTGGTTTTAACCTTTGATGATGCTGATAGTCGCGATAAAGCCCAACGAGCATTGCAGGGTATGAGCAATCAATTTGACTTACGTCCTTTGGTAAGTCCTGAAGGTCCAATTTTGCAAATTACCTACAACCAAACAACTCTCACCCAAATCAATCAAGATGCGGTTAGTCAAAACTTAACCACATTACGTAATCGTATTAACGAACTGGGAGTTGCAGAAGCTTTGGTGCAGTCCCAAGGCAGCAATCGCATTGTGGTGGAGTTACCCGGTGTCCAAGATACCGCTGAAGCCAAACGTGTTTTGGGACGCACTGCCAATCTTGAATTTCGCATGGTTAGCGATGAAGCTCAAAACTTTACAGGTGGCATCGCTCCTGCTGGCACAGAAGCTTTTCCATTTGAGACCTTAGATGGTCCGCCCATTTTATTAAGTCGTCAAGCGATTGTAACTGGTGATAAAGTACAAAGCGCTCAAGCAGATGTTGATGAAAATGGTCGTCCACGTGTTGCCATTGATTTAAATACTGCTGGTGGTCGATTAATGCAAAATGCTACAAGAACATCCGTTGGCAAACAAATGGCGGTTTTATTCATTGAAAACAAACAAAAAATCAGTTATCAAACCGATGAAACCACAGGCGAAACTAAAGAAATTCGTACACCTTACGCTGAAAAACGCGTGATTAACCGCGCCACCATTCAAGCTGTGCTTGGCTCATCATTTGTTATTACAGGGCTTGATAGCATGGCTGAAGCATCTGAACTGGCGTTGTTGCTACGCTCGGGAGCTCTAGCAGCGCCGATGTACTTTGTTGAAGAACGCACCATTGGTCCCTCTTTAGGTCAAGAAAATATTGATAAAGGCTTGTTTGCTTCTCAAATTGGTTATTTATTGGTATTTTTATGGATGGTTGTATTTTATCGAGCTTGTGGAGTGATTGCTAATATTGCACTTGCCTTTAATATTGTAATGCTTGCTGCGGTAATGAGCATTATCGGCGCTTCTTTAACCTTGCCGGGTATTGCGGGCATTGTGTTAACTATGGGTATGGCGGTTGATGCCAACGTCTTGATTTTTGAGCGTATTCGAGAAGAAATGGCAGCAGGTGCTAAGGCTAAATCCGCAATTTTAGCTGGTTTTGACCGAGCCTTTACTTCCATTATTGATGCAAACTTAACCACGCTTTTGGTCGCCTTTATCTTGTTTGTCATTGGCACAGGTCCTATTAAGGGCTTTGCAGTAACTTTGGCTATTGGTATCATCACGTCTTTATTTACCGCCATCATCGTTACACGTGCATTAATGCAAATTTGGTATGGTTATCGTAAAAATTTGACCAAACTGAGTATCGGATAGGAGAATAAGCATGACTGACGAAGAAAAAAATCCTTTGACCCCTACTCCGAGTGAGCCCAGAACACGCAGACGTGCGCCGCGTCGCAATGGCAAAGGTAGTAATGCTGCCGCCAATGCTAATGCCAAACTTTCAGAACAAGCCATTATTGCTGATGTTGCAACTGATGATGAGGCCAGTGAAAAAGCAGGTGGTATCAAATTAATCGCACACCAAAGAATTTTGCCATTTATGAAGTTTGAAAAACTCATGATGGCACTATCAGTACTACTAGTGATTGCCAGTGTGGTTGCACTTTCAGTAAAGGGTCTGAATTTAGGACTGGATTTTACAGGTGGGGTATCAGCGGATGTTCGCTATAAAGAACCTGTTGCCCAAACCGAGGTCGTATCCGCATTAAACCAAAAGGGCTACAGTGATGCGGTGGTGCAATATCTAGGCACACGTGATGAGCTTTTGGTGCGTTTACCGCCGCAAGATGGCAAAACCGCTGATGAACTTAAAATTGAATTAACAGACACTTTGGCTCTACCAGATAACCCTGCTACCATTGAAAACATCAATGTTATTGGCAGTCAAATTGGTAGTGAAATTTATCTAAATTCTGCTATGGCGTTGGCTTTAGCACTTGGGTTAATGTTGATTTATGTTGCAATACGCTTCCAATTTAAATTGGCACTTGGCGCTGTATTGTCATTATTTCATGATGTCATTGTAGTTTGTGGTTTATTTGCTTTGTTTGGCTGGCCATTTGATTTGACCGTACTGGCTTCTGTTTTAGCACTGGTTGGATATTCCGTAAATGATACCATCGTTGTTTACGACCGTATTCGTGAAAATTTCCGTCGTGTGCGCGGTTTAACGCCCATACAAGTGGTTGATTTGTCTTTAACCGAAACGCTACGCCGCACATTTATGACATCGGGAACGGTTTTGGTGGTGGTGCTTGCACTGCTATTTTTAGGTGGCGAAGGGTTGTTCTGGTTTGCTTTGGCTCAATTGCTAGGTACAATTGCGGGTACTTATTCATCCATTTATATCGCAAGCTCCATTCCTTTACGCATGGGTCTATCTCGTGAGGATTTTGTGGTTAAAATAAAACCAGAATTCACCGAAGAAACCGTAATTTTTGCCGACCCTGCACTCCAAAACGCAAAAGACTAAATTTCGTCAATAAAAATCACCCTAAATAATTTTAGGGTGATTTTTAACTTATTAATTTTAAATAATAATATTTCCTTGATTGATTAACTGTTCTAAACTTTGCATTTGTGGTTGATAGCCAAAGTCAATAAATTTTTGGGCGTTATGTTTTTCTCCAATACCATCTTTATCTAAAGTTAATATCACAGAACCGCCAATCTTTTCCAAATTTAAATAATCGTTGCCATCATTACTATTTATGATGTCATCAGCCATTCCATTAAATAGCAAATGTTGATTTATTGCACCTTTAATACAATTGATTTCCAGTATTTTTAGCTTCTTGTAAGCTGCGAACCTTACCCCTACCTGCCAAATTTAATAAATGCTTGACATCTTTAATATCTAAACTTTCTTTTTGCTGACTAAAAACATGGCTAAAATTAAAATCTACATCTCCCATTTGGTAGGTTGTGCCATCATTTTTGGTATAATTGGATAATTGCGATATTTTACCGCCCTGACTTTGTTGATTACTATTTTTATAATCTAAATTTAAACTTTGAATATTAAGGTCAGTTAAATTTTGCAATTCTTCTTTTTGACTAATTCCATCTTTATTTTTATCCTGCCATACTTTCAATTGGGCAAATAAACTATCCTGATTGTCAATTTTACCATCTTTGTTTTCATCCAAATCAGCAAGTGCATCAAAACCGTGTTTGGCGCGAGTGCCGTCCTGTTTTATGGTGTAATCACCAAAAACTTCCGTGCCATTATTAATGATGCCATCGTTATTAATATCACGAACCAAAATACCATCAGTAGTTGTCCAGCCTGTGGCATGCGCTATACCATCACTATCAAAATCAAAAAGGTATTTTTATCAAAATATTTATTATCGATTGCCGCTGTACTAATGCCATTGTAATCCAAATCCAATATTAACGGATCGTAAAAGGTATGTGTGCCATTGCGGTTTAGGTCAAGCCATATTTAAAAGAATTGGGAAACCAATTATAATAAACATCATCAAACATTTCTGATAGAATATCCTTAGGGTTTTGAAACCAATGCTTCATAGATTCCCAAATTCCTTTCATAACTTCAGCATCATTAAGCCATTTTTCTGCTTGTTTTTTATCGTCCTCACTCACTGACACTCTATCAACTTCATCAAGACTGCCCAATGTAGGAAGAGAATAAGTGTACTTTCCTGTTTTTTATCTACAAACACTAATCCTCTAGCAAAATCACGGGGCGTCTTAGCTGATAACTTCATTAATAACAAATTCATTCATCTGAGCTTTAATCAGAGCTTCAATTTCCTGCCATCGAGGAAGTAATGCTATTTTATAACTCACATAAATTTCAGTTTGCCATTCTGGATCAAGCGAAAATCGTTGAGTACATGTTCTAGCATTTTCATATTGTGAATTGGGATTACAATCAATGGTTGTTTGTACTATACCGTTCTTCACAGAAACATAAGTAATAACATCACCGATATCATCTTCCCTCCAAGACTTCCCTGTATTAGGATTAATAACATCGGGTCTTAAAAAAATATATAATCCATATAGCATGTTATCTTGTAATTGTGTTTGAAACCATGGATATGATTTTTGATATTCTAAACGTTCTATATATTTATTAAAACTAATTACACCATAGTAAGGGACATAATGCTCATTAGCCAAAATACCAACACTTAACCATTGACTTTGCGGCGTTCTTTCCTCTTGTTGATAAGCAATACGGCTATCTTCAGGTGTTTTATAATAAGTTTGGTGCAACATGCCATCCATACGCATATCAAATCCAAAAGATGTAATGGCATCATCATACGTTCTTTCACTTCTTGGTATATACTTTGATGTCTTTGACCAAAAAGGCGAGCCGCTATATTCCACAATACCAGCAACAGATGATGGCAGATTTACTTTTTTACTACCCAAATGACCCACCACATAACGCTGACCATATTCATCAATTGGGCGTTTATCTACTTTTTTTAAACTATCTTTGTAATGTGGTTTATTATCATTAGAACAAGATAAACTGGCTAATGAAAAAACAATCAAGATAAATATATAAATGTTAGAATACAAAAATTTCATCATTTAAAAAAACTTTTAAATAAAGCAAAATATTAAGATTACTAAGATTATAAATATTTATGATAAAAAATCAACTAACTTTACAAAAGTTAGCATAATTTGCTAATTATTAAATTATACTTTATCTAAAAGAATATATTTTAAACAACTATTATTAATAAAACAACTTAATATTTATTTAATTCATTGAATTAACATTATCTATTTTTTATTTTATGATTATTTGCCCAAACTCTAAACGCAATAAAGAACACAAAGTAATAGTTGATGGTTTAAGTGTTGGTAATGAAGTTGTTTTTGCAGGTGGTCTTGTTGGTAAAATCAAAAAATAGAAGGCGAATATGCCATTATCAGCCTAAACAATCATACTGATGTTAAATCCAGCGCGCCAGCGTGATTACAGTCTTGTCCAGCGGCACAATTGACAATATCTAATTATCCCTTTTATCATTTAAGAAGTTCTTATGCATTACCCTGCTTGGAAATATTTTTTTGATTGCAAGAGTGCTGTACCTTTGCCCAACATAGTTAAAGTTTCAGCAATATCTTTAGGATTTAAAATCTTTGAAGTCATAAAATTAAACCTTTAAATTAATGTCTTTATTTTTTTCAGATAAATCTCGGTTAAAACCTTTATAATAAGCTACCAGAAAGTATGTATTTACAAAAAATATTACTAGAAAAAAAAATCGATTATCAAATCTCGCTTCAGCTATGGTTGTATAATAACTAACCACACGACCTACGCCATCAACATCCAATACTGCCATTTGTGGAATATCATTACTAAACCACAATATATCATTTTGTTTATACCAGCCGACTGTTACTGACTTATTATTATATTTATCAAGATAACTACAATCAGTTAATAAATATTTTGGAAAAACATGATCGCCACAAGAAATAGTAATGTATTGATTCTTTTTTATATCATGAATTCTAATATGTTTAATTGGTCGATTTTTATGATCTTTAGCAACTTCTACAGTCTTTAACATACCTGAAGTATAATTTAAATCTACTTCCAGTGGAATATCTCTACCCCCTATATGTACATAATATAATACTATTTGTAAAAATAATAAGAATAACGCAAATAAGATATTGGATCTAAATTCTCTGTATTGCCAAATAAGTATAAATTTTTCCAACATAAATATCATTGAACTAAAAAATAAAATATTATAGATATTTACATATAAAAATCAACTAACTTTACAAAAGTTAATATAATTTACAAAATATTACATTATACTTGATCTAAAAGAATATATTTTAAATAACTATTGCTAATAAGGTAACTCAAAATTTATTAGATTTATTGGTATTTTTTGCTATTTTCTATTTTATGATTATTCGCCCAAAT
>NZ_JBUXLH010000025.1:0-5120 GCF_055193055.1 Moraxella sp. I5G
CCCCCTCATCATCAGATAAGGGGGTTAAATAGGGTGCTGACGATGACCTACTCTCACATGGGCAAACCACACTACCATCGGCGCTAAGACGTTTCACTTCTGAGTTCGGAAAGGGGTCAGGTGGTTCCATCTTGCTATTGTCGTCAGCGTAAAAGATTAACAATATTATATGAGTCTGTTTGTTTTAAAATTTACTGTATCAAGGTAGGCAATCTTACACTTAACTTACAAAACCATTTGGGTGTTGTATGGTCAAGCCAAACGAGCAATTAGTATTGGTTAGCTACACATGTCGCCATGCTTCCACACCCAACCTATCAACGTCGTAGTCTACAACGGCTCTTTAGGGAAATCTTATCTTGAGGTGGGCTTCCCGCTTAGATGCTTTCAGCGGTTATCCCATCCGAACATAGCTACCCGGCAATGCCACTGGCGTGACAACCGGAACACCAGAGGTTCGTCCACTCTGGTCCTCTCGTACTAGGAGCAGATCCTCTCAAATTTCCAACGCCCACGGTAGATAGGGACCGAACTGTCTCACGACGTTCTAAACCCAGCTCGCGTACCTCTTTAAATGGCGAACAGCCATACCCTTGGGACCTGCTTCAGCCCCAGGATGAGATGAGCCGACATCGAGGTGCCAAACACCGCCGTCGATATGAACTCTTGGGCGGTATCAGCCTGTTATCCCCAGAGTACCTTTTATCCGTTGAGCGATGGCCCTTCCATACAGAACCACCGGATCACTAAGACCTACTTTCGTACCTGCTCGACTTGTGGGTCTCGCAGTTAAGCGCGCTTTTGCCTTTATACTCTTTGAACGATTTCCGACCGTTCTGAGCGCACCTTCGTACTCCTCCGTTACTCTTTAGGAGGAGACCGCCCCAGTCAAACTACCCACCATACATTGTCCTTGAATTTGTTAATTCGAAGTTAGAACCCCAACATAACCAGGGTGGTATTTCAAGGTTGGCTCCATAGTAACTGGCGTCACTACTTCAAAGCCTCCCACCTATCCTACACAAGTTAGGTCAAAGTTCAATGTAAAGCTGTAGTAAAGGTTCACGGGGTCTTTCCGTCTAGCCGCGGGTACACAGCATCTTCACTGCGATTTCGATTTCACTGAGTCTCTGCTGGAGACAGCGCTGCCATCATTATGCCATTCGTGCAGGTCGGAACTTACCCGACAAGGAATTTCGCTACCTTAGGACCGTTATAGTTACGGCCGCCGTTTACTGGGGCTTCGATCAAGAGCTTCGCTTACGCTAACCCCATCAATTAACCTTCCAGCACCGGGCAGGCATCACACCCTATACGTCCACTTTCGTGTTTGCAGAGTGCTGTGTTTTTAATAAACAGTTGCAGCAGCCTGGTATCTGCGACTGCCAACAGCTCGGGGAGCAAGTCCCTTCACCATCGGCAGCGTACCTTCTCCCGAAGTTACGGTACCATTTTGCCTAGTTCCTTCAGCAGAGTTCTCTCAAGCGCCTTGGTATTCTCTACCTGACCACCTGTGTCGGTTTCGGGTACGATTTGTTTATAACTATCGCTTAGAAGCTTTTCCTGGAAGCAGGGTATTTGCCACTTCGCTGTACATGTACAGCTTGCTATCAGATCTCAGTAATAGTCTAGCGGATTTGCCTACTAAACCTACCTACATCTTTTCACCTGGACAACCAACGCCAGGCTGACATAACCTTCTCCGTCCCTCCATCGCATCATAAACAAGTATTGGAATATTAACCAATTTCCCATCAACTACGCCTTTCGGCCTCGCCTTAGGGGTCGACTCACCCAGCCCCGATTAACGTTGGACTGGAACCCTTGGTCTTACGGCGAACGGGCTTTTCACCCGTTTTGTCGTTACTCACGTCAGCATTCGCTCTTGTGATACCTCCAGCATGCCTTACAGCACACCTTCACAGGCTTACACAACGCTCCCCTACCACTTAATTGAAACAATTAAATCCGCAGCTTCGGCTCCTAGTTTGAGCCCCGTTACATCTTCCGCGCAGGCCGACTCGACTAGTGAGCTATTACGCTTTCTTTAAAGGGTGGCTGCTTCTAAGCCAACCTCCTAGCTGTCTATGCCTTCCCACATCGTTTCCCACTTAACTAGGAATTTGGGGCCTTAGCTGGCGGTCTGGGTTGTTTCCCTCTTGACGACGGACGTTAGCACCCGCCGTCTGTCTCCCGGATAGTACTCATGGGTATTCGGAGTTTGCATCGGTTTGGTAAGTCGGGATGACCCCCTAGCCGAAACAGTGCTCTACCCCCCATGGTATTCGTCTGAGGCGCTACCTAAATAGCTTTCGGGGAGAACCAGCTATCACCGAGTTTGATTAGCCTTTCACCCCTATCCACAAGTCATCCCCTGGCTTTTCAACGACAGTGGGTTCGGTCCTCCGGTGTCTGTTACGACACTTTCAACCTGCTCATGGATAGATCACTCGGTTTCGGGTCTATACCTTGCAACTAAACGCCCTATTAAGACTCGGTTTCCCTACGGCTCCCCTAAACGGTTAACCTTGCTACAAAATATAAGTCGCTGACCCATTATACAAAAGGTACGCCGTCACCCAATAAATGGGCTCCGACTGCTTGTATGCACACGGTTTCAGGTTCTATTTCACTCCCCTAACAGGGGTTCTTTTCGCCTTTCCCTCACGGTACTGGTTCACTATCGGTCAGTCAGGAGTATTTAGCCTTGGAGGATGGTCCCCCCATCTTCAGACAAGATTTCACGTGTCTCGCCCTACTTAATATGTCGCATTTGCAGTTTCGTATACAGGACTATCACCTACTACGGTTGGCTTTCCCACGCCATTTTACTACTACAAAATTGATCGGCTACTCCCCGTTCGCTCGCCGCTACTTGGGGAATCTCAATTGATGTCTTTTCCTCGGGGTACTGAGATGTTTCACTTCTCCCGGTTTGCCTCTTACAAAGTAAGATACTTATCTTATGATAAGTGGGTTTCCCCATTCAGAAATCGCCGGGTCACAGGATATTGCCACCTCACCGACGCTTATCGCAGGCTATCACGTCTTTCATCGCCTCTGACTGCCAAGGCATCCACCATGTGCACTTCATTACTTGACCATACAACCCCAAAGGGTCTTATGGGTAATGTATAACGATTTACCTATGTTTACGCTTGATTCAGTTCTCTTTACTTTAGATAAGTACATTTTGGGGTGTACTTATCATGGTAATTTATTTGTTGGAATTAAATAAATTACCCAGACTCATATTTATATTGTTAAATAGTGATTTATGCTTTCATCAAGTCATAAAATATGTATTAAACATAAAAAAATAATCTAAACAAATTATTTGTTTATATTTAATGGTGGAGTTAAGGAGAGTCGAACTCCTGACCTCCTGCGTGCAAGGCAGGCGCTCTACCAACTGAGCTATAACCCCAAAATGGTGGGTCTAATAAGACTTGAACTTATGACCCCCGCGTTATCAACACGGTGCTCTAACCAACTGAGCTACAGACCCAATTACTTTTTATTAAGAACAACTTGTTGTGGATTCTTGCCAACAGATAATATTGTTAAGGAGGTGATCCAGCCGCAGGTTCCCCTACGGCTACCTTGTTACGACTTCACCCCAGTCATCGACCCCACCGTGGTGATCGCCCTCTTGCGTTAGGCTAACCACTTCTGGTGAGATCAACTCCCATGGTGTGACGGGCGGTGTGTACAAGGCCCGGGAACGTATTCACCGCAGCATTCTGATCTGCGATTACTAGCGATTCCGACTTCATGGAGTCGAGTTGCAGACTCCAATCCGGACTACGATTGGCTTTTTGAGATTAGCATCACATCACTGTGTAGCAACCCTCTGTACCAACCATTGTAGCACGTGTGTAGCCCTGGTCGTAAGGGCCATGATGACTTGACGTCGTCCCCGCCTTCCTCCAGTTTGTCACTGGCAGTATCCTTAGAGTTCCCACCCAAAGTGCTGGTAACTAAGGAAAAGGGTTGCGCTCGTTGCGGGACTTAACCCAACATCTCACGACACGAGCTGACGACAGCCATGCAGCACCTGTATCACAATTCCCGAAGGCACTCTCGCATCTCTGCAAGATTCTGTGTATGTCAAGACCAGGTAAGGTTCTTCGCGTTGCATCGAATTAAACCACATGCTCCACCGCTTGTGCGGGCCCCCGTCAATTCATTTGAGTTTTAACCTTGCGGCCGTACTCCCCAGGCGGTCTACTTATCGCGTTAACTGCGTCACTAAGTCTTCAAGAGACCCAACGACTGGTAGACATCGTTTACGGCGTGGACTACCAGGGTATCTAATCCTGTTTGCTACCCACGCTTTCGAACCTCAGTGTCAGTATGATGCCAGGAAGCTGCCTTCGCCATCGGTATTCCTCCAGATCTCTACGCATTTCACCGCTACACCTGGAATTCTACTTCCCTCTCACCTACTCTAGTCACCCAGTATCAGATGCAGTTCCCAGGTTAAGCCCGGGGATTTCACATCTGACTTAAATGACCACCTACGCTCGCTTTACGCCCAGTAATTCCGATTAACGCTTGCACCCTCTGTATTACCGCGGCTGCTGGCACAGAGTTAGCCGGTGCTTATTCTGTGGGTAACGTCAGGGCTGGCGGGTATTAACCGTCAACTTTTCCTCCCCACTTAAAGTGCTTTACAACCAAAAGGCCTTCTTCACACACGCGGCATGGCTGGATCAGGCTTTCGCCCATTGTCCAATATTCCCCACTGCTGCCTCCCGTAGGAGTCTGGGCCGTGTCTCAGTCCCAGTGTGGCTGATCATCCTCTCAGACCAGCTACAGATCGTCGCCTTGGTAGGCCTTTACCCCACCAACTAGCTAATCCGACTTAGGCTCATCTATTAGCACAAGGTCTTGCGATCCCCTGCTTTCTCCCATAGGACGTATGCGGTATTAGCATTCCTTTCGGAATGTTGTCCCCCACTAATAGGTAGATTCCTAAGCATTACTCACCCGTTCGCCACTAATCATACTAGCAAGCTAGTAATCATCGTTCGACTTGCATGTGTTAAGCCTGCCGCCAGCGTTCAATCTGAGCCATGATCAAACTCTTCAGTTTAATCTTGTTTTTACCTAACTAA
>NZ_JBUXLH010000026.1:0-5094 GCF_055193055.1 Moraxella sp. I5G
GCATCATTGCCAATACATCAAACCTAAACGTACAAGGACAAGGCAAGTTTACAGCTGGTTATCTCATCACTGACAAAGACCAAAACCACACCCAATTTAAACAAGGCATCCAAACCCAAGACATTGAAAATCACCTAAACTATCAAGGCGATGCTTTGCAAGTGGGTGTAAACCTTACGCCAAAGCCAAAGAGCAGCCAGCAAGACAACACCTCAAACAAAACAAAGCACCAACTAGGACTGTCAGGTTTAGGTTACGGTAAAATAGACCCTATCCACAAGACATCAATTACCAAATCTGCCATCACTGACCAAGCAGGGCTTAGCCACATCAATACAGGCAACTTGGATAGCCAAGGTAGCCAACAAGCCCTAAACCCCATCATCAACAATGACTTTACCAATCAAAAGAGTCAGTTGGAGAAAGAGCTTGGAAATCAGGTAACAATTACCACAGAGTTTGGCAGAGAAATACCTAAACAAATTGGTGATTATGCTCAAGCCAAAGAGATTGAACTGCTTGCGCAAGGCAATATCGAAGAAGCCCAAAAGTGGGCAGAAGGCGGTGTTTATCGTGTGGCACTACATACCGCGATGGGTGCTTTGGCAACTGGAACGGCGGAAGGAGCTTTTACCGCAGGGGTAGCAGCAAGTGCTGCACCTAAGCTCAATTATCTACAAGCTAAACTCAAACAAAAACTCAATGAGCAAGGACTTGAATCAGATACCGTCGAGATGATTAGCCAATCAGTCCTAAACCTAACTTTGGCAGGTGTAGGAGCAAGTGTAGGGCTTAATACTGTTAGTACAGTTTATGGGTTAAATACGGATGTGAATAATCGGCAGTTGCATGCCAATAAGGGGGAGAATTGGGTTATTGAAGAGCTTTACAAAAGACAGGGTGGCAATAAAAAATGGTCAAGAGCACAAATTGCCAATGCTCTAAGAGCTGCTAATTTTAAAAAAGGCAACTTCTATGAAAGTGCCGATAGTCATAATGCCGTTCCATTAAATAGACCTGATTTGAGCTATGATAATTTAGTTGGTGTACAATGGAATAATAATGGTACTGGTATTAGTTTAAATATTCCAAGAGTTGATCCAAATTTAGTTAGATACATTCAAAGCCATATTGGAAAAGGTGATTTTGTATCATATCAGTACACTTGAAATAATAACAGGATTGTTGGTAATCAACAGCCTTTGCCAATGCCAAGAGCAACGGGAGTTGAAGCATCAACCTATCCACAAAGTGCTTTGGCAAGATACAATAATACTACAAAAGCCTCTAATGTTAATATTTCTGGGGCTAGAACTACCAATAGCTATATTACTGATTCTCTGGGAAAATATGGGGGTTCAGTTGTGAATACTACGCTATCTGGGGTTAATGGCGAAGTTGAGGCAGGTGGCACAGCTATTGTTGGTCTTGGGGTAAGACAGATGACAGGCAAGGCATTTGATACAGATAGGAAGATGTGTACAACATACACTACTTGTGGCTTAGTAGGTCCGATGGTAGGTGGCTATGTACACACAGGAGGATCTCTTTCCACAGGCACAGCAACACCAGGGAGTCGCACTTGGCAATTAACTGGAACAGGAGCTGTAGCTCTTGGTGGTGGTTATGGACTTGGTGGTTCTATAAATTCAGATGGCTCTATTACAGGTGGCGTAGAAGGCACGATGGGTGGAGCTTTGGGTGGTGCCATAATGATTTGTTCAAAAAAAGTGGGAGATACTTGTGTCAATCAATGATAGTTATTATAAAAATAAAACCAAGTTGAAAAAATTTCATATCAGCTTGCTAATCTGTTTTATTTTATTTTTTATTCTGTTTATACTGGCATATTTTAGATTTATATTTCTGTATAAATTAGTTTTTTGCGTAATGTTTTTATGTATGTTTCATGCTTTCTATCAATGTTTTGTTCTTAATCAACATGTGATAGACAAAATGAAAGAAAAAAAAGAAAAAGGCATAAAACCTGTTTTTGATATAGATATTTTTGAAGATTGAATATATGGATTCTAATTCCATAATAATGTCTCAATTGCCATACAACCAGCTATAGCTATAGGTGCTAAATCTGGGGCTTCTATACAAATGTGTGAAAACAAAACATCTGAATATTGTAATAAATAGAGAGATATATAAATAGAAAAATTGTTATTTTATTTTTAGCAACATGGATTTTTGGTTTATTTTTTATTATTTTAAATGCTATATTGGATCTTAATATTTATATCTTTAGATTTATATTTTTTGCACTAGTCATTATGATTGTTTTTCTGTCTTTATGTATCGGTAGTTTTGTTCTTGATTCAAATATTGAATTTTTTTAAAATATTTTTAAGAAAAAATAAAATAATGTAAAGGCCGTTATAAATGAGATCAGGAGAGATTTGTGTTAATCAATGATAGTTATTATAAAAATAAAACTAAGTTGAAAAAATTTCATATCAGCTTGCCAATCTGTTTTGTTTTATTTTTTTTATTTTGTTTATGCTTGCATATTTTAGATTTATGTTTCTATATAAAGTAGTTTTTTTGTGTAATGTTTACGGCACAAGATATTACATGACAAGAGATCCTTATTCAGGTCCTAGAGGTATTAAAGCCGAAATTATTATTGGCATAATAAATAGAACAGGTGGTTTAAATGCAATCACAATCAATAACTAAAATAGATTTCAATAATTTGCATAAAAATATAGGTAAATTAGTATCTATTGTTGGTCTAATTGTCATAATAGATTTTGATTTGTATATTATTGATATAAAATATTCTGAATATACGGAATTTTATAAACAGTCAAAAAAAATTAAAATCAACAATAGAGATATTGCCTATGTACTAAAAGATCATGTACTTCCTTACGCTGGTGGGGATAGCTTTTTATTTCATGAATCAAGAATCAATGGAGTTATTAGTATGAAAAACAACCAAATTGAAATAACCCCAAAATCTATAATTCTTCTTAACGAAGAAGAGACAATTAGCAATAGTTTGGTTAATATTTTTATTAGCCAAGATTTAATTAATAAAAGCAAATTAGGAAAATTGGAAATATTTCAAGAGAAAAAATATGATAGTAATGACTGGCTTTCATACTATTTGCCCGATTAGCTACTAGCAAATCAAAAATTCAACTTTTGATATTCCTAGTACGATAGGTTGGGTTGAACGAATGTGAAAACCAATATTTAGGATGCAACCCATTGAACTTGTTGGGTTTCGTGCCTCAACCCAGCCTACGGGCTAAGAATCTTCGACGGCATCACCTCCGCCTTGTACGCACCTAATTCAAATGGTATCATGGGAGATGTGGTAAGAGCGGTAAGTCTTGAGCTTGCTTATCAAATTGGACAATATTTTAAGAGTAATGATTACAAAAAACACACAAGACAACCAAAACAGACCAGGAGAACAAAGCCTACAACACTTAATGGCTCATGCCATCTTAGGAGCTGCCACAAGCTATGCCACAGGACAAAACATTGGTATAGGTGCCTTATCCGCAATAAGTAGTGAAGCCGCCGCTCCTACCCTATCTAAGTTCTTATTTGGTAAAGATTCAAAAGAACTCACCCAAGATGAAAAAGACACCATCACCAACATCATCACCCTAGCCACAGCATCTACTGTTTATGCTGTCACTGATGGCGATGTTGCAGGTAGTGTAAATGCGGCTGAGGTGGGGAGAGTGGGGGTTGAGAATAATGCCACTTTTATTGATCAAGATAATTTTGTCAAAAAAGTTATACTAAATAGGGATAAAGGTATTTATAAATGCAACTTTCAAAACAATGAATGCATTGATCGCCCAGTAAAAATCGGAGAATCAATGTTTGAAGATGCATTTATTAGTCCTGATACAGGCAAGCCTGTTGGTAGGGTTTATATTGGAGAGAGTATAGATGGGTATGTTTATAGATTGAATGATAGAGCTTGGTCGGCTGGATTTTTTTAGCGAAGAAATGTATGCATACAAAAGTCTGCCGGGCAATATATACGATATTAAGTCAAATTATCCAGGACACAAACACAAATCATATCATGGATTTCTATTTGATGGTAAATATATTACATTAAGAGAAGGTGGAAATATTTTGGCTGGCATGAATGCGGCAACGCTAGGTATACCATATGATGAATTTCAAAAGGCTAGCGGTGCTTTACATGCTGGTGGTAAATTAGGTCTTATCAGACATAAAACAACTGGTTACACTTATGGAACATACCCTAGCTATGGTGAAATTAATTATCAGTATTTAAGAAGCAAATATGGCTATAATTTGGGCTTAAAAAGAATAGAATGTAATCTTGATATAAACAATATAAAATCTTTAGAATGCAAAAAATAAATAACTAGGAGGTTTTAAATAAAATGATGATTTTTAAATATATCTTGAATATTTTTTTTAAATTATTCATTTTTGTATTGATATTGGTTTCTTTATTATGCTTGTTTTTAACAAAAGAAACAGCTTATTATTACTGTGATGAAATTTGCATAACAATAATACAACACCATCAAGGTAGGGATACTTTTTTTAGAGTTTATGATGGTATCATGGTTAGTAGATATTCATATTTATTTTTTCCTTATGCTGAGTATCCTCTGGAAACATATATATATATAAAAAGAGAGAAAAATAATGGCAAGATAATTGTGGAGAATTTTACTGAGCCAGTGAAATATAAAGGTGTTTTGAATAATGTAGATTTTTATGTATCATCTTATGATAGTAATGAAATTAAATATAGGGATCTAAGATATTCATATTTAATTTTTTAGTTAATTAAAGTGTGTGTCTAATTACTTGCACAAAAAATAAGATAAAAGCCCACAGTACCAATCCACTGCCATCAACTAGGACTGTCAGGCTTAGGTTATGGTAAAATAAACCCTATCCACAAGATATCGATTACCAAATCTGCCACACTGACCAAGCAGGACTTAGCCACATCAATACAGGCAACTTGGATAGCCAAGACAGCCAACAAGCCCTAAACCCTATCATCAGCAATGACTTTACTAATCAAAAGATCTACTATGGCGGTATTTTGGATAAAGTTATTGATGATAT
>NZ_JBUXLH010000027.1:0-4536 GCF_055193055.1 Moraxella sp. I5G
GCCATTCCAAAGATTGATGAGTATCTGGCAGAACAAGGCTTTGACAAACAAACCAGAGACATCACCTTACTTGCTCTATCAGCAGGCATTGGTGCGACTGTTGGCGGTAATACTGCAAGTACTGTGAATAATGTTGGGCAGGTTGAGTGGAATTATTTGACGTATGTATCCCTGGAACAATTTAGAAAAGGGCAACTAACCATGAAAGAAGCAGAACAGTTGAGTGAGCGCCTTGATAAAGAGACGCAGAGACTATGCTCAAATAATCCAACTAGTGATGCGTGTCGTGCAGCCATATCAAGTCAAATTCAATATATTGCAATGCAAGACGCTTGGTCAGTTATGTGAAACGATGTTTCGCGAACCTCCAAACAAACATTTGATTATTTATACAATACTCCTAATGCAAACACAAGATTTGTTACTTATTAATACTATTGATAATAGAGCGAATTTCTTTGCCGCAAGCAATCAGTATGAGAAAAATTTAGGTGTGGGCGCTAGATGGTTTGGTGGAGCTGATGAAGTTTCTCGTAGTTGTATAACAGGACTGGGTGCAGATGGTTGTGCATCGTATATAACATTTGGAGCTGGAAAAATTTTAGGTAATCCAGATTTATACGCTTGGCGAAAAGAGGCTGGAGATACTTTAATCATTCAAGGTTTTAATAATTTTAGACATTTGTACAATAATAGGCCAAATGCAATGCAATGGGATATTAAGCAATTGCGTGATGAGCAAACAGTATTACAGCCAATTCATGAAAAGTATCTATCCGATGCAAATTTATTTAGATGGTTTTCCAACCAAATGACGGATAGTGAAAATCGTAAATACACAGGAAAGCTTATTAAAGAAGAGCAAGCCCAACCTGGTGGAATAGATATACTGGATAAAAGTTCAAGAATTAGATATGGTTGCAAGCTTCTAGGCTATACTGAACAACAGGGGTGTAAGCCATGAGAAGAAAAAATTATTTTTACATTCTTTTGGAAATTATGGTAGGGTTTTCCATTTGTTACTCCACTTGCATTCTGCCATTTTTTTACTTAATGTATCCAAAATTTTTTGATATTTTTGGTACGGAATTTATTTTGCATTTAAAAGCATTGATGGCTTTTCTAATTATAATGCTGATATTTTTATTTCCAGTTTTTATTTTGCTTGCGCTGGTCAGATTATTAATAACTAATAAAATAAGTTATCTTATTAATTTTGTATTATTTGAATTTTATGGTTATTTTTTATTTGGTTATCCAAATACTAATTACTTCAATGGATCATTATTATATGTATTACAGGCACAGTATTTTATATATTCTATTCCGATGACAGTTATTTTTTTATTGATTGCATTTATAATTGATGTTAATTATATGGGTATAGAGTGAAGTAACGGATATCTAAACAATAAGAATAACAAGGGTGTAAGCCATGAGGACTGAAGGTTTATTTTTTAAAACATTGTTTTTTGTCTTTGCAAGTTTTTATATTGTATCTTATTTTATTTTTTTAATATTAGTAATATGTATAAAAATCGGAGAATATAGCACTACTAACTTTATTGAATCCATGAAAATTATGGCATTTGTGCCATTTTTACTTGGTTTTGTTGCTACTATATTTTTTTCCCCAGTCTTGTTGCTTATATGTTTTATTCAGTGGGGAATAATGAATAAATGGTTAAAAAATGTGATATCATTTGCACTGATGATAGTCTATGGATTTTGCCTTATTTTCATTATATTTTCAGATAGCTACAATAAACCCTGGAATCATCCATTATTCGAAATTTTCGATTATTTTCTCTTATCAGTACCAGCAACATTAATATTTTTAATAATATTGTTTTATCTTACAAAACGTTCTATTCGCCCATAGGTTCGATTAAAAGAGGAACGGTATCCGTCATAGGTAGTGAAGCTGCTGCCCTGACCTATTTGAGTTCTTATGTGGTAAAGATTCAAAAGAACTCACCCAAGATGAAAAAGACACCATCACCAACATCATCACCCTAGCCACAGCATCTACTGCTTATGCCATCACTGATGGCGATGTTACAGGTAGTGTGAGTGCAGCTGAGGTGGGGAATAACACATTAAAGAACAGTGATACTGACGAATTATTAAGACAAATAGCCTACGCTAGAAGGCATTATGATGGTGTCAAACTTGATGAAGAGATGCGCAGAATTAGAGCTCTTGCAGGAAAATTAGCTCAAGACAACTTTAAGGAGATTCAAGCCTGTCAAAATAACCCCACGCCAGATTGTATAAATAAAATCAAAGCCGAATACAAAGATGTAAATTTTGCTGGATTGCAAGATGCTTATCGTGAATATCAAGGCACTCACACCATTTTAAATGGATATGCATATTGCAATAATTCAGTAGTTTCCTGTGCAGATTCTGGCTTTGCCGATTGCATCGTTCGTAAGGATGGTGAACGAGTCATGCAAGAAGGTGCCTATGCAGCAATTGGAGGAGTAAGAGCGGGTCGTAACCAAGTAACAGCGCCAACAAATAAACCTTCAACCAATGTTGGTAATCAGGCTTCTAAGGGTTCAAAAGATCTTAATGTTGGGAATAATAATATCAATTATGAAAAATCATTGCATGATAAGATAAATGATAAATTGCCAATAAAAATTAGTGGGAAATTTAAACCTCAGGAGGAAAAAGATGCTATAAGATTTGCTCAACAACAAGGTGGAGGAAGTTTTAAGTTTTCAGATAATAAGAATCAGCAAGGTATAGAAGGGGTTTTTGTTGGTAAAACAGGTGTTGAGTATCCTGTATCTTTAAAAAGACTGACCACCACTAACACTAAGAAGGTTCAAACAAAAATTGCTGAAAATGCTCAGCAAATTTATAGAGCTGAAAATTTACCTAAGGGCAATCCACACAAGTTACCATCGGGAACGTTGGAAAAGACAACAATTCATGTCAGATTGACAAACATTACAAAAGAGCAAATGATAAGTGATTTAAATTCTTATCCCATCAATGGAATTAGCACAAGATTTGATAAAATTATTTTGGACACTAATAATGGTAGAATTGTTATTAATAGAGGCAAAATATCGGAGGTGAAATAAGTTTTATGATAGAGATAGTGCCACAGAATATTGACAAACTTTCAATAAGTAGTATAGAAAAAATATATGGTTCAAAAATTAAGTTATTCAATAATGATATTGAAATAAATAATTTAAAAAATATTCATGAAGATGAATTTTATATAATGTATTCATATAGTAAAGATGTTATTTGTAGTTTATATTTAGATAAATTTCAATGTCAATATATGAATGGGTTTAAATATTTGTCTGATGAAAATATTTTTGCCTTAGATATTAATAAAATATTACATAAATGGAATTTTCTTAATTTATTAAGAATACATATCAATTCAGAAAATACTATTGATATAGACAAAGATAAAAACCTTTTGAAGATGATATATGCATTTACTATATCTGTTGAAGGATATATTCATGTGACAGAATTTATACCAAACATACAGTCTGGTTTATATCCTGTTGATGAGTGGGTTAATTTTCTATAGGTTTGAACTAAAAAGAAATAAAACATTACTATATTGCATTTCGCATTGAACACGGTTCAATAGGTACAAAAACCTAGGAGTGATTTATGAACAATTTAATCCAAACCCTATTATCCATCAAAAGTCCTTATGATAGTTTTATTGACAGACCTGAGTTGATAGAAGGCTATACCGAAGATGAGATTAAACAAATTGAACTAAAGTATGATTTTCCAATCCACGGTCAATTTAAAGAATTGCTAATGACGATGGGTAAGTGTTCGGGTGGGATATTGCGTGGAGATGATATATACATATATAGAGAGACAAGAGATGAGTATGACTTTTCTGATGCCATGAGACAAGAGATACACGAAGACCTAGACTGCCAAGAGTTTATTAAAAATATGGGTAATATTAACCTAGTAGAAAAAAATACTTTGCTTTTGCAGGCATAAATGAGCATAGATTTCAGTATTTTATGCTTCTTGCAAATCAAGATGACACTATCTATGAATGGGATACTGATGAAGATACTGTTAGGGAATTTGGCACCCTATTTGATTTTTTAAAATATTATCGTCAAATCATATTCTCACGAATTACTGGAAAGGAACATAACTATTTTAAAGAATTAACCACAGGTAGATTATTATGAACAATTTAATCCAAACCCTATTAAGCATTAAAAACCCACGCAATAATTTCATCGAACGCCCTGAGCTTATTCAGGGCTATACCGAAGATGAAATCAAACAAATTGAACAAAAATACAATATACCCATTCACGGTCAATTTAAAGAGCTACTGATGACGATGGGTAAGTGTTCTGGTGGGATATTATGTGGAGATGATATATACATATATAGAAATACAAGAAAAGAGTATTATTTTTCTCAAAGCTTTGCCAAAGATGTACAGCAGGATATACAGGATGATCCAGATAGCCGAGAATTTGTTAAAAAAATGAGCAATATCAACCTAGTAGA
>NZ_JBUXLH010000028.1:0-4320 GCF_055193055.1 Moraxella sp. I5G
GAAAAAGAGCCAAAACCGAGTGTTTTTTCAGTTTTGGCTCTTTTTATTATTTTTTTATATATTTTTATATATTTTTAGACCCCACGCAAAGCCTTATGTAACAAGGGTTTGCGAGAGCTAACTATGACGTTTTCATGGCTAACTATGACGTTTTCATGGCTAACTATGACGTTTTCATGGCTAACTATGACGTTTTCATGGCTAACTATGACTAATTGAGATTTAGTCATAGTTATGATAGAATAACACCTTGAATTTTTTTGGTGTGATGATTATGAGCAATGAAATTGTGGTTGTGGATAATAGCTTGGTTACAAGTGCTTACCATTTGACACTCAATGAACAACGTCTAATTTTATGTGCTTTAAAGAAAATTGAGCCTATGGTAGAGATGGGGGAAAATCAGGTGTTTTATATTAGCCGTGATGATTTTATTGAGCTTGGAGTAAATCCTGACATTGTTTCCCAAGAGATACGCCAAGCTACAAGAGATTTGATGAAAAAGAGTGTAACAGTTAAAACACCACTAGGGACGCTTGAAATGCCTTGGTTGTCTGAAGTTTTAAGATTTGATAAAAATGCAGAGCAAAAACTCCGAGAGCTATACCCCAACCCTGACGATTATGATGATTACATTAGGGCTTTAAGGCTTCATAATCTCATAGATAGCTTTACACATAGAGCCGATGAAAACATTGTGGCAAGAGTAGTTTTTCATCAAAAAATCTTACCATTACTTAGCAATCTAAAAAAGAATTTCACGCAATTTTCAATTCAAGATGTGGCAGAATTTAAAAGCACTTACGCCCATAGAATTTATCAGCTAATGATGCAATACAAATCAACTGGTTATGTAAAAATAACCATTGATGATTTGAAATTTATGTTAATGCTAGGTCTTAAATATGCTTTGTTTGCAGATTTCAAAAAGCGTGTACTTGATGTTGCCATTGATGAAATAAATGAAAAATCCCCCTATAACGTGCAATACGAACTTATTAAAAAAGGGCGTAAATTTGTAGCGATTGAATTAAAATTTGCACCAAAAGTAAAAGAAAAACCGCTATCAGAGCCAACAAGAGACCAAAAAACTATTGATATTTTTGACAACCTAACCGACCAAGAACACGATATTATCGCCCAAAAGAACGCCTACGCCGACAGCATTGGCGCAACAGCAGAACATCGCCAAAATCTCATCAAACAGGCGTTAAAACAGCACCAAGACGCCATACAAGCCGAACAAGAAGCAAAACAGCGCAAAAAAGCCGAACGCCAAGCGCAAAAAGAACACGAAAAACAGCAATTAGAGCTGGCAAGAAAGCAATACGAGCAGATTTTAGCCAGTGATACGCTGATTAACGCCTACATTGCAAATAACATCAATCCGCAAAAGATGCGCGCCAGCCTCCAAAAAATGCGCTATGAGCAGGGTAATTTTAGAGAAGTTTTTAGAATGGAGAAATATAAATTTGAGCAGTTGCACCATTTGCGGTATCTAAATTTGAAATTTTTGCAATAAAAAAGCCCATTCCAGAAATGGTAGCCGATGACATTAAGTATAATGCAAGGACTGACCGGCTCAATGGGCTTTTAGTATTATACGCTATTTTCAAGCAGTTGCAAACAGTACTCTAATCATTGTATTTAACCGTTCTCTATCGCTTGGGGTACTATGCTTAATGATAGCTTCCATAACATCGCTATCAAATTGGCTTAAAAATTTATCCTGTTTTTGTAACTGCATAGCCCTGACATCATCTTGAAATTTCTTAAATTTGGGATTGTGTCTAAGGGGCTTGGCATCGCTAAAATCCAAACCCTTATAGCGTTCAAAATCAAAATCTTTTTCGTGCATTATTATACCCCCTTACTTGTTCATTGCTTGGAAAGTAAGCCGTAATAATCCTGACCGTATTTGCTCGTTCAGTATAAACAACTGCCAAAAGTCTTGCTTGATTGCTCATACCAATAACAATCATTCTTTGTTCATTGTAATCGCCAACATCTTCAATTTCAACAGCAAAATCATCAGAAAATACACTAACCACTTCTTCAAAAGTAATCTTACGTTTGCTAAGAATCAACTCATATTTTGGGTCGTGCCACTCAAAAATTATTCCGCAAATTTCAAGGATTGGCATAACTACCGCCATCAAGGTTAGCAAGCTGTGCATTCCCAACAATCAAATTAAGATTATCAACTGCCCTTTGCACTCGTTTTAAATCCTGTTCTCTTAATTCGCTTTGCATAATTTCAAGCAATCTTTTGGCATTATTAGGGTTTTTGCGTGCATAGGCTAACATCATACCACCGATAACCACTTTTTCGGCTGTATCTTGCTTTTTAATCTTGTCTTTTATTCGTGCGGTTTTCTGTTCTAACTCTGCCAATTTTTGTTCAAGCGTTACCATTTTTAGCTCTTATCAAGTAAAAATATATTTGTCATTATAATTGATTTTATTAGATGCGTAAATCCATGAAGTGCGAACTTACGAAAACTTTGTTATAATTCCGCAAAGCTACATTATACTAAGTTTTCAAGTTCGTAAGAGGGCGACCCCCTTAACCCCCACAAAACTGCTTGGGCAGTTTTGGTTGAAAAGACAAAAGAAAAAATAACCCTTATGGCAATTTACCATCTAAGCACCAAACCAATATCACGCAGTAGTGGACGCAGTGCCGTTGCCAGTGTTGCGTATCGTGCAGGGATTGAGATTACCGATGAGCGACTAGGGAAAACTTATGATTATACAAAACGAAGTGGCGTACTTTGGACAGGATTAGCCACGCCACACGGATTGAATATTGACCGCAACGAACTTTGGAACTTAGCCGAAAAGACAGAAACACGAAGCAACAGCAGAACCGCAAGGGAGATTGTGATAAATATCCCCCATGAACTCATGCAGGGCGACCAATCCGCAGGAAAAATGCTTGCCTATGAATTTGCCACAAACCTTAGCCAAAAATACAAGATAGCCGTTGATGTTGCCGTACACGCGCCTGATAAGCAGGGCGACAACCGCAACTATCACGCCCATTTGCTTTTGACAACACGTCAAATCACGCAAGAGCAGGACGGTAGATTTGAGCTAGGCAAAAAATCGCAGCTTGAGATGAGTAATACCCAGTTAAAACAAGCAGGGTTATTATCCAATCAAGACGAGCTTGTAGAGCTTCGTAGGACTTGGGCAGAGCTTGCCAATACCTACCTAGCAGAACACGGCTTAGACGAGCGTATAGACCACCGTAGCCACGCTGACAGGGGTTTATTGACCCTACCTACCGTCAAAATGGGTTGGCAAGCCACCGAACTTGAACGAAAGGGCATAAAAACCGATGTGGGCGACCATAACCGAGCCATCAAAGCGTATAACGAGCAAGTATTAACCTATCAAGCCTTACGGCAACAGGCACGGCAGGCAGAGCAAGCCGAACGGCAACGCCAAGAACAAACCAGACGACAAGCACAGCTGGAAATGGCTAAAGTTGTCAAAAAAGCACAAACGCGCGAGAACGCACGTAAAAGCCCATTAGAGCCACAGAAAAGCAAAAATGGTATCAACATACCACCCACCCCCAAAAACACGCTTAAAACGCAAAATAGAGCGATTTACAGCGATAATTTATTATCATCCAAACAGTATCATCAAAATTTAGCATTTTTACAAGAATTTGATGAGCGAGTAGAGAAAATCGCCCAAAACATCCTAGCAAATCAGCTACAAGTCTTGAGAAAAAAGGGCAAACCCCTTTTAGCCACCTTTGAAAAACTAAGGGATAATGAACCGTTATTCTTTGGTAAAGACCAATGGCAAAAAGACAAACAACAAGTCTTAGACCGCTACAACGCAATCAAAGAACAACACGACATGATGAAAGCCAAAGGCATTACAGACAAACACAGAAAACAAGCTAATGAACAATTAGCCAAAGATGACCCTAGTTACTACGAAAAGGGCAAACAGGCGTTTTTGTCAATCAAGCTACACGAACAAGCTGAAATGGATATCAAAGCCAAAGAATACGGAGCAGATAAGCACGCAAGAGTGGGTCAGACTTACAGGGGTAAGATTATCCAATCAGATGACAAGATGAGTCTGCAAGAAACAACGGATGGCATTGTTTTGCATAGGGTTGGTAATTTAACTGTTGGCAAGAATTACACTCTTAGCCACGATGATAAAACTTACAGCATTCAGCAGGATTATGAAATTAGAACCAAGAGCCAAGACAGACAAAAAGACTACAACAAGGGCAAAGGGTTTTGATTTTTTCTTTTGTCTTTCTAGCTAAAAAAAACAAAAAATTAACAA
>NZ_JBUXLH010000029.1:0-3753 GCF_055193055.1 Moraxella sp. I5G
AGACGGACTGTAGTTTCCATTTGATTGCTGAACAGCATTTACTGTTTTTAGGCTATTTCCTCGTCACCTCAGGCTCCGGCTTGGTGATGCTGCTGTTGCTGGCGATTTTGAATTTGGCGAGACAGGGACGGTTGTTGGTGAAATGAAAAATCGTGCGGCTTAGAGCTGTTATAATAAAACGGACATGGTTTTAGGTTGTCTGAAAACGGCGTAAGCACAGTCGGATTCTAGAATCTGACTGTGCTTACTGACTATACTTTACACGGGTGTGAATTATATTTCTTTGCGGGAGGTAAAACGTACGCTGTCCACTGCTTATAGGGGAGTTCAGAGAAAAGCTCCACCAATTCGCCACTTGCCAAATAAACATAGCAAGCAATATGCCCAAATATACACCAGTGTCGATTTATTCATCCGCCACATTCAAATTCCAGATTTCTTGCCTCGACTGAAAAGATAAAGCAAAGCCGTATTAAAAACCTGCCATGCTGACCTTATTCGTAGATAATGTCTATAATTCTCTACTGTTGCCTTGGGAATTTATCATCCCCTTTAATAACCCAATATCTCTAGAAAAATCTCTCTTTTCAAAACTCGATAGAATGACCTTTTCTGTTTCCGGAGACCAATAAATTTTCAAATTTTCTTTTGCTCTTGTAATAGCCGTATAAAAAATACTATGGCTTACCAATTCTTCCAATTCATTCGTAATAATGATTTTAACAGACTTGTATTCTAAACCTTGTGATTTATGGATAGATACAGCATAAGCAACTTGAAATGGAACTAATTTATCAAATGAATCATCATCTTCATCGGTATCTGGATATTTTTTAACTGAAAATTTAATTATTGAATTTTTACTATTTTTATTTGATAAAAGTTCAAAATCATATCCATCTGCATCAATTTCATTTATGCTAATATCTAATTCAATAGTAAAAAATATTTCACTTTCTGTTTTGTTAATATCAACAATTTTTCCTTTCATGTTGTTATGAATAAGTGGAGTAAATCTTTCTGACTCATTAAACAAAATAGGATCATTTACCTTGTAATCGTGTATTCCCCATAAAACAGGCTGGTTTGGGTTATTACTCTGCAAAAAATGATTAATATTATTAATACCATAAATACCATCATAATTCAGGCACAAAATGATTTCATCATCATTTGGCTGATCCAGTACTGATTTATCTAATCTAACAGAATAGTTTTCTTTTACCATCGGTTCTAATATCGCTATATCTAACTCTCTAACTCTATTCCAGATCGTTAATAAATTTTCATTAGTTGTTCTATATGGTGTTTTCAATTCTAAAATTGCAGATTGATTGACAAATCTACGAATAATGTCAAACCAATTCCCAAACAAAATAGATTCAATTTGAAAAACATCGCCAACTAAAACAAGCATCTTACAATCTACTTTCCTTAGAATACTTACCATATCTTGATTACTAATAGTACTGCACTCATCAATAACCAATAAATCACAAGATGTATGATTATTTCTTTTAGATAGAAACTTTGAAATAGTCATAAAATAGCTGTTTTTAGTGGTTACCCTTCTTTTTAAGTTGTTTACAGCAGGATTGGTATTAGCTAAATATATTTTTTCTTTGTCATTCCAAAAGTTAGATATATGGTTTATAACTGTAGACTTACCTGTCCCTGCTGCACCGTAGATTAATGCAACTCTAGATTGAGAAAACATATTTTTTAGTAATTCTAATTTCTCATTACAATCAATTTTATATGAACCATCATTTAGCCAAGAAATAACTGAATTAGTGTAACCTTCTATCTTTTCATTTGCATATTTTTTTATTTCCAGGATAATATCAATGCAATTATCTACATATTCTTTTATATAGATAAATCCTTTATATTCAACCAAGTTACGATTAGTGTGTTTGTGATATACGTTGGAATTATACTTCTTCATTAATTCTTGAATATTAGAGAAGCCAGATATTTCTTCTAATTTTGTAAATAAGACTCCTTTTTTCTCTGCGTTATTCTTAATGAATCTTGCTAGGAACTCATGTTCACGATTCGATGGATTGATACAATTAAATAAATCATGCACTTTAGGGTTGTGACTTATTAAAGATGTCGTGAATGGCATTTTATCAAATGGAATACACCCCCAGCTAAGATTTAAGTTGGATAACTTATGACATGGAGCATTATTAAACTGACTTTTAATTACTTTGTTATTTAATTTATACAACAAATAACTGATAACATTTCTTCCTGCTAAATTATTTCTTATAAGGTTTCTACAAACTTCCAATATATTGATAAAATTAGTAGTTCTTACTTGTGAAGTTATTTGATTTTTAAAATCATAAAAATAATTGTCTGATAATCGTACAATATCGACAAAGTCAATCTTATTATAAGTTAAATACTTCATTATTAAAGAATATTCATTACTGTTAGAATGAACTGATTGCATGTTGAAAATTTTTGAGAAATTCTTAAATTCACAATTACGTATTGACACTTCCCAGTTATCAATAATTTTAATTGACATCCTACTGTTTAGTATATCAATATAATCTTCTCTTATTCTTAATTTTACTGCATAATTATCCAGTATATCATGGCGTGTAAAGGCAATAATCCTATCAAATTTACTTACTTTATCATTTGCAATAGTAAATGTAACTTCATAATATATCTCTTGTTTCACAAAGAAAGGTTTTATTTTTTGAATATAATATCTATCATTATAATTAGAATAGGTATCATTGATATGGTCTGCGTTTATTTTCAATGATATTTTTTCATAATACTCAGTTAGTTTTTCATCTAAATTTAAAGGAAACTCTTCTATATTATATAAAATATCTAACCCATATTTTTTTCTTAAGAATGATTTTATTCTTAGTAAATATTCATAATATTTTAGCATTAACCTTTCAGATCCATTCTCATCTATAGTATAGTGTGATACGGATTTTTGTAATAGGCTATGGAATTTATGTAGGAAATCAAAGCTGCCTTTTGATTTAATATATTCCCATGCTTCTTTTTTATCTGAATAGTTGTTAGGATCAATATCCTGACCATTACTATATATTTTTTGTGCAATATATTCGACTAAGTTTCTTAACTGGGCGAGAATATTTTGTGAAAGTAAGCCTCTTTCTGAATCATCAAATCTATCAATATTCTTAGAAATAACGGAAGCAGTTTCTTTTATTGCAATATCTATTTTTAGCATAGTTTTCTCCTTATGCAATTACATTAAATGTGATTTAATCATAATAAATTACGTTAAGAAAATTAGTGAATTAAGGAGCAATATAATTGTTGCAAAGATTTTTCAGATAACCTTTTCCCCACATGTTATCTATCCAGCCCGTTGCCTACGCTACGCTTGCGGCACAAGCCTTTTCAATCAACTCCCTTACCCATCGATACGCAGGATCTTTATGTGTCCGTTCGTGCCAAATCAGTGTTTTGGTAAAGCCTTGAATTTTAAGAGGTGGTTCAAAGCGCTTAAGATTGGGCAAATTGGCAATCAAGCGCTCAGGCACAACAGCCAATAAATCGCTTTGCGCCAGCAATTCGGGCAAAACGATAAAATTTTGCACTGACAGGCTGACGTTTCTTTGTAATCCCAAAGCTTGCAGGGCTTGGTCTGTAATACCGCTGAAACTGCCGCCATGATAGGAAATCAAAGCTTGTTCTAACTGGCAAAACTGCTCAAGGGTAAGTTCTGATTGCTGGGCTATTGGA
>NZ_JBUXLH010000030.1:0-2694 GCF_055193055.1 Moraxella sp. I5G
TTTCAACCGTTTCCAGTGGCTTAGTATTAGATGATGCGTCCAAATTTGGCTATATCTACACAGTGGCAAGCCAGCCATAGCAGGCAGGGATTGGCTAGCCATCAGATAGCCCCCAGCCCGGCGGAAGATTTTTAAAAACTGAAAAAAAAACATTATCACAAACAAGGAAAGGATTATCAATTAGCTTATGCGTTGATGCAGTTGTTTAAATCAAAAAAAATTGAAAATTTTCCCCAAGAAGTCTTTTTAATATTTTAATATATTCTAGCACTGCTTAAGTGTCTGATTTTAAAGTTTTTTTTAGCTTATATAACGACAAATTAGGGAACGGACTAGACAAAAATAAATTTGTCATTAATTAATTATGTAATTATGTGGGGCGAACTATGCCAAAAACTAAAAATATTGTTGTCAAAGATAACGCATTGATTAACGCTAGTTACAATCTTGAGCTGATAGAACAGCGCTTGATACTGTTAGCAGTTGCACACAGCAGACGCAGCGAACAGACACTAACAGCAGCGACAAAAATTACAATTGGGGTATCTGATTATATAGATACTTACAGCACACAAGGAGGGCAGGGGGTGTATGACAACATCAAGCGCGCTTGTAAGGCGCTATTTGAGCGTCAATTTACGTACGCAGAGCGGCGGGGGGTGGGGTAAGGGTGGCAACAAGTCGCTGGGTATCAGAGATTGCATATAATGACGATATAGCATCTATTGATATTACGTTTGCGCCGGCAGTCGTCCCCTTGCTTTGCGAGCTTGAGCGCAATTTTACAAGCTATGCGCTGGAACAAGTGGCGGAGTTATCAAGCAAATACGCGGTTAGACTATACGAGATAATCATTGCTTGGCGTACAGCGTCTAAGATGCCAATAATTGCAGTTGATGAGCTTAGGGGGCGTTTGGGCGTCGCAGATAATGAGTACATACGCATGAGCGATTTCAAAAAACGTGTTTTAGATTATGCGATAGCGGAAATTAACGAACATACGGACATCATCGCATCTTATGAGCAGCACAAACAAGGGCGCAAAATCATTGGCTTTACTTTTACCATAAAACAAAAATCTACAGCTCAGCAAACAAAACAAACTGCAAATATTGATTTAAACAACCTAACCGACCAAGAACGCGATATTATCGCCCAAAAGAACGCCTACGCTGACAGCATTGGCGCAACAGCAGAACACCGCCAAAATCTTATCAAACAGGCGTTAAAACAGCACCAAGACGCCATACAAGCCGAACAAGAAGCAAAACAGCGAAAAAAAGCCGAACGCCAAGCCCAAAAAGAACACGAAAAACAGCAATTAGAGCTGGCAAGAAAGCAATACGAGCAGATTTTAGCCAGTGATACGCTGATTAACGCCTACATTGCAAATAACATCAATCCGCAAAAGATGCGCGCTAGCCTCCAAAAAATGCGTTATGAGCAGGGCGATTTTAGGGGGGTGTTTGAGCTAGAAAAGCACAAGTTTGAAAAATTATCTTACTTAAAATCTTTGAATTTAAAGTTTTTAGACAAAATAAATTCATGAAAATGGGGGGTTCAAAGGGGGGGATTTATCCCCCTTTTGCAAGCGCAAAGGTCATCAAAACTGCTGTTTTTGTGGACCGTTTGCTATGCTTGCTTAGGTAAATTGCACAGATTGCTTGATGGTGATTTTTGGCAAAAATACTATTTTGGAAAAACACAAAATTGACAACCGCAGAGCATCAATTTTAAATTTTTTGGGGAAATTGCAAAAGAGGGGAAGTCTTTTGACGAAATTATGAGTTATAAACAAACGCCAGTTTTGAGTTTGTAACTCGTAATTTCGCCCTTGGCAGGGGGTAAGTTTGGTTTAGTTTATTTAAAGCCAATCTACACGCCAAGTAAGTTAATAAAAATCCGACTGAGGTCGCCCTAATGTCCCCGTTCCTTTATGACGAACACGCTCCTGCCAAAGCTCTTTTGGAATGCCTGTATTTT
This sequence comes from Moraxella sp. I5G, assembly GCF_055193055.1. Lineage (NCBI taxonomy): Bacteria > Pseudomonadati > Pseudomonadota > Gammaproteobacteria > Moraxellales > Moraxellaceae > Moraxella > Moraxella sp. I5G. The sequence goes on from NZ_JBUXLH010000030.1 coordinate 1,984, forward strand.
TCCATTCTTCTTCGGTTAGGTCGCTGATGCCTTTCATGATTAAGTTGACCCAGCTATCCTCTTTAGGAATGTAAACAAAATCCACTTCGAGCATTTTATTTTTTGAAAAAATCATCTTAAAATGCGTCCAAGGTTCTTGGGAGAATATTTCACATTTTTGCAAATCTTTCATTAAGTACATTAACTGCAATAGCATTCTGCTAGGTATCTTAATTAACTCCATCTGACCATCATCGAGAATTTTATGACAACCTAGTTGAGCTGATGAGTCATATATGTAACCCCTAAATACTATTTTTCTTACTGTGAGGGGCATTATAGACCATAAAATATCTTTGATTTCTTTATACGTTATTTGCTCACTTTTCATTTCATTCTTCCGTTGGCTTGGGTTTATTTTCTAATAATATAGAATCCAACTCTTTACCATTAATAGTTTGATTTACTATAAAGAAGTCGGGTCTCTTACTATTACCACTATAAATAAGCTCTATCTTAACTTGAACAGTGCCATTATTTTCGAGAGCATTTTTCCATCTAGTTTCCATTTTATACCACTCACCCTTGACGCCATTAAACTTAGCATCCATTGGTACGATGTTTATGCCTTCGCCTAGCCCATCAAACATCGATGCAATAAGATGCCCACCATGGTCAGTTGGCAGTCTTTGACACCCACCAGATTTACATTGTTGATTGGTGTTTCTGTCG
>NZ_JBUXLH010000031.1:0-2673 GCF_055193055.1 Moraxella sp. I5G
ACTGATTAACGCCTACATTGCAAATAATATCAATCCGCAAAAGATGCGCGCTAGCCTCCAAAAAATGCGCTATGAGCAAGGCGATTTTAGGGGGGTGTTTGAACTGGAAAAGAATAAATTTGAAAAATTATCTTACTTAAAATCTTTGAATTTAAAGTTTTTAGACAAAATAAATTCATGAAAATGGGGGGTTCAAAGGGGGGATTATCCCCCTTTTGCAAGCGCAAAGGTCATCAAAACTGCTGTTTTCGTGTACCGTTTGCTATGCTTGCTTAGGTAAATTGCACAGATTGCATGATGGTGATTTTGGCAAAAATACTATTTTAAAAAAACACGAAATTGGCGACCGCAGAGCATCAAATTTTGGGGAAATTGCAAAAGTGGGAAAGTCTTTTGACGAAATTATGAGTTATAAACAAACGCCAGTTTTGAGTTTGTAACTCGTAATTTCGCCCTTAGCAGGGGATAAGTTTAGTTTAGTTTGTTTAAAGCCAATCTACACGCCAAGTAAGTTAATAAAATCCGACTTTGGTCGCCCTAATGTCCCTGTTCCTTTATGACGAACACGCTCCTCCCAAAGCTCTTTTGGAATGCCTGTATTTTTCCATTCTTCTTCGGTTAGGTCGCTGATGCCTTGCATGTACAATCCATATCCGTCCCAATGGTCTTCTTCTGGTATGTACAAAAATTCTCGATCAAATACACCATCATCTGTGATAAGTAATTCTAAATGTGTCCAATGCCTGCCAATTGACAGATCATATTCCTGTAATTCTTTTATAAGATCATTGATTTTTGGTAAAACTGTACTTGGTAATAAAACCCAAGTTTTATCCTCGTCATCTTCAAAAAAGAGTATTTCAATTGAATCTTTATAACAAAATCCACCCAGTAGAACATTGTTTACACCCCTTGGTTTTGCAGACCATATCACATTCTTGAGATCTCTATATATTTCAGATCTTTTATCTTTTTTTGAAAGATAATCAAACTTGATTTGAAACTTAGATTCGTCTGTTAGTATCGCTTCGAAACAAGTCCATTTTTCTTGAGAAAATATTTCACAGTTCTGTAAACTTTTTACCAAGTTAGTTAATTTAAATGTAATCTCATCAGACATATGAATTGGCTCTAAATTTCCATTATCTAGAACTTTATAACAATCCAGTTGCAAAGACTCATATATACAGCCATTAAGCATAATTCGTTTTTGCTCTAGAGGCATGATAGACCACAATATCTCTCCCATCTCCTGATAGATTTTTTGATCATCAGATAAGTTTTGTGTTTGATTTGATGACGCCTTCTCTTTTTTAATCTTTGTTCTTTTCTCCCAAATTGCTCTAGGGATATTAAAGTTTTTAAGATCATTCTCCTCTATGTCGCTGATCCCCTTCATATATAGTCCATACCAACTATCTTCTTCATCTATATTTTTGCTTTCAAATGTAAATTCATTATTTTTACTTAAACATAGTCTAAAGTTATTCCAGTCACCACCGTCTAACTTTAATTGTTTAATTAAAGTCATGATATTTTGCATTAACGGAAGTGAATCAAAATCATTTATCTTGTTATCTTCTAACCAATAGCAAGAATATGATGAATAACCAGAATAAATGCATCCCTCAAAAATTAGAAGATCTGACCCTATTGGTTTCATATCATTTAAAATCTTTTTAATATCATCAAGTTTTTTAGTCATTGTTTTTTCCTGTTGGATTGTTGTAGAAATCGTCATAAATTTTAAGTGCTTATAGATACCAGTGTACCATACAGCTTTAATTCAGACCCTTTTAATTCTGACACCCCCTTTTTTTTATAATTTATTTTCCCATTTTGGTATTTTGCAAAGTAAATTCATGAAAGCCTTCCTACACTCTAAGTAAGTTAATAAAAATCCGACTTTGGTCGCCCTAATGTCCCCGTTCCTTTATGACGAACACGCTCCTGCCAAAGCTCTTTTGGAATGCCTGTATTTTTCCATTCTTCTTCGGTTAGGTCGCTGATGCCTTTCATATATAAGCCATGCCAACTATTTTCTTCATCTATATTAACCATATCAAATATAAATTTACCGTTTGCATCAAGGCATAGTCTAAAATTATTCCAACTATCATCATTTGATTTTAATATTTTTATGTGAGATATTATTTCTCGACTTTGTTTCATGGGAAATGAATCAAAATCAAAATCATTTCTTTGATTATTGATTAGCCAATAACACGAAAAAGATGAAGCATCAGAATAAATATACCCTTCAAAAATCAGAAGATCTGACCCTATTGGTTTCATATCATTTAAAATCTTTTTAATATCATCAAGTTTTTTAGTCATTGTTTTTTTCCTGTTGGATTGTTGTAGAAATCGTCATAAATTTTAAGCACCCCATTAATTTTTTCTTGGATAATGAACTTATCAGGTCTCTTACTATCGCCACTATAAATAAGCTCTATCTTAACTTGAACAGTGCCATTATTTTCAAGAGCATCTTTCCACTGTTTTTCCATCTCATACCACCGACCCTTAACACCATTTAACTTAGCATCCATTGGTACGATGTTTATGCCTTCGCCTAGCCCATCAAACATCGATGCAATAAGATGTCCACCGTGGTCGGTTGATAGTCTATCACATCCACCAGATTTACACTGTTGATTAGTGTTTCTGTCA
>NZ_JBUXLH010000032.1:0-1949 GCF_055193055.1 Moraxella sp. I5G
AAAAAACTTAACACATCAATCACATCTTAATCTTGGCTACCTAGCTTTAAAACTCAACCCCCAAACTGACACCACCTACCCATTTTTTATCGCCAAAATATTGGGGTTGTCTGATGGGATGTCCTGCAAATACATCATAGTTGAGTTTAAGAGGCTTAATCTGCCCTTTGATGCCAACTGCTCCGCCAACTAGGGTGTGTCCAAGTAGCAAGTTGTCTTGTTCTTTATTTTGCATGGCAACGCTGCCAGCATCCAGCCCTAGATACAGACTGTGATTGGACTGCTTAATAGGAAAACTTATGTCTTGACGCAATAACATGCCCATATCTGCTGATAGTGTCCGCTCACCATCAAAGCCACGTACACTATATCGCCCCCCAATGCTCATACGCTCACTAGGCACTAAGGGTTTTTGGGTGTATTGAGCTTTTAGGTTAGCTTGATAGGTTGATTGGTAGTCATTCTTAATTTTAATAGGTGCGACAAAACTGGCATTGAGCTTGTAAATAAAAGTGCGTGCCATTCCTTCATTAAACGAGCTCTCAGGCGGTATTAGGGCGTTAAACGCACCTGTACCACGCTGTACATTAACATCAGTAGTCAGTTGTTTTTGCCCAAAGCGTATCTCATGACGAACCCCTGCTATCCAACCTGAGATTTTACGGCGTTGCACTTCTATCTCAGTATCATCAATAAAGTTTTTTTGTGATTTGATAAAGCTTCCCACATTAAGCCATGTCTTGCTGCGTGCATCTCGATGAACTAAATGACTGGCATTTAGACTAATATTATCTGAATCACCGCTATAAACATAATCTTGATTGACGCCTGCCACTGTTTGATGGTAAGTGTAATGGCTGGCATTGGCAGTTATCACAGTATTTTTGATGGGTAGTACATAACCAATCCCATAGTTTTTACTGCCACCTTTGGCATTTTTATGGGCGTATTCATCTTTATTAATATTATTACCCAAATCACGGCTATAATTTAAATACAACAAATCATTATGCCAAGTAGGATTATCAAAGCTTAGTGTCATACCCCCTTGATATTTTCCTGTAGACTTTGAGCCTGAATCATCAAGACTAACACTACCACGCACCTTTCTTGACTGAGTATAGTTAATCACCACATCACTAAAACCCATCTTGTTATTTTCGCTTGGCGTGATGGAAAAGTCGGCATTTGCTGTTGGTACACGTTTTAAGTTTTCAAGGGCTGTTTCTAATTGACGTATGTTTAGCACATCACCACTGCCAAATGGTAGGGCTGTCGCAAAATTAGCAGGCAGACCTGTATTATCTACATAAACAGACATATCACTTGTGCTAGTATCTGCTTTGATTTTCCCAATTTTACCAACTACAACCGTCAGTAGTAGCTGACCGCTTGATAGGTTTTGATTGCCAACAAGCACCCGAGTAGTAACATAACCATGCTCTATGATGCGATTTTGTACATCACGAACAATGGTGTTGATATCATTAATATTTAAACATTGCCCCAATACCTTGCTTTTGCCATGTGTTAGAGGGGTTAAAGCAAACCCAAATTGTGCCAAATCTGTGGTATTGCTAGCATCAAGGCTTGTATAGGCGATTTGATGAATAGCAAAACAAGGCAAATGAATGTTATCACCGTTGTGAACATCAGCAATGGTTTGTTTTTGATTAGGTATATCAAGGTGTACAGTGGGGCTGGTGATTAGTGATTGATTGAGAGCATCTTGCTTTTGCTGTTGAAGTTGAATAAGTTGATTGGCAACTTGCTCAGGTGTATGAGCATAAGCAGTGCCACCAAACACGATGCTCACCATCATAAATACTTGACGGATTGTCATTGTTTTGGGTTTATGCAAATGGCGAGCTAAAATGTACATAAAAATCCTATTTTATTTAAAATAAATTATATCATATACTTAAATAAAGAGTTTAATAATTTTATTT
>NZ_JBUXLH010000033.1:0-1934 GCF_055193055.1 Moraxella sp. I5G
GATTGGTTACTTGGGCATACTGGGCGTTTAACTGCTGTTTGCCAGTGTTGATGTTGGCATTTTGTAGCTTACCACTAAAATCAATGTCAGCACTGCCGCCGATGTTTTGTTGTTTGCTGTCGTACTGATAAGTGTCTTGACGGCTTTTAACGATTAAATCACCATCTACCGCACCTGTTAGGTGTTTAGTAGTTAGATTGGCACCATCTAAGGTAAAATTACCTGCGATGTCATTATGCGTGGTACCAGCTACCTTGACGGTGGTGTTGGTGTGAGTTGTGGCAGTTTCTGTGCTGCTGCCTTTGCCAAGATTGGCATGAGCGGTAAGGCCTTGCGCTATCTTGGGAAGTTGCTTCTTATTTATGTGTCATTTAAATTGTTTATAACAAATGACCTGTGGTTAATTCTTTAAAGTCATTATGATGCTTTCCTGTGATTTTTGAAGTGGTGATTTGGCGATAATATTTTAAAAAATCAAATAGAGTGCCAAATTCTCTAACTTCATCAGTATTGCCATCCCACTCGTAAACAATATCATTGCAATCTGCTAAAAACATAAAATATTGAATAATATGCTCATTAATGGCGGCAATAACAAAATATTTCTTTTCAACCAAATCAACATTTCCAACATTCTTGATAAACTCTTGACAATCTGGATCATTTTGTATTTCTAAGTTGGATTTTGGATGAAAATAATATTCAGACATTGTATTCCTATATATGTATATATTATCAAATAACAACCCACCCGAACACTTACCCATCGTCATTAATAGTTCTTTAAATTGACCATGAATAGAAATGTTATATTTTTGTTCTATTTGTTTGATTTCTTCTTCGGTATAGCCCTGAATCAGTTCAGGGCGTTCGATGAAGTTGTTGCGTGGATTTTTGATGGATAGTAGGGTTTGCACTAAATCATTCATAACTTACCTCATTTGCTAGTTTTGGTTGAACGGCGTTCAATGTAAATATTTTCTTTATTTAAAAAATCTTGAGTGCTTGTATAAAAACAATCATCTCTATCCTTAATAAAGTATCCAAATCCTTCCATAACTATTTGATTATCTTTGATGTAAATGTTAGTAATTGGGTTTATTAGGAATGTTTTTTCACTTATTACTAAACGCTCTCTATGATAAAAAAATGGTGGAAAAATGAATAGATTATGAGCAAAATTCATTAAATGACAGAATAAATCAGGATGCTGTTTGGCTAAAAAATTAGCTCTTGGTAGGTTTAATGTATATAAATACCCTAAATTAATTTCATCCAAATCCTCGAAACTATCTTCTTTGCAATCATCGATAAAGCTATTGATTGCATCTTGACAAATTTCTAAGAAATAATCTAAATTTTCAGACCAAACAAATGGTTGAGATTTTTGAGGGATAGATAATTCATAGTTCAAATCTTGATCGGAAACATCTGTGTTGATATTTAAACACTGACTATTATTTACAATAAACATATTTAAGCTTCTATTTTGGTTGATTTGGTGGAATGATCATAATTTGTCCTTTTTTCTTGTTTTTTAAGGTTTGATGTTCTTACTCAATTAGTTGGATTTTAATTGCTTTGGTATGTTTAGCAGATTTCATTGTAAACTTTCAATAGGGTAACGACTGTGGTAATGAGTTTTTTTGAGTGTAATTAATGCTATTATATTTTCTTTTCTCTTGTCTTTTGTTATTTTTTCAGTTGTTTTTATTTTATTTGTTTTTACAAAGAAGGAATTTTTCTATTTGAAAGTTGTTTTTTAAGGTCAAAATCGAAAATTTTTCTTAAGAAGCGTTTTTAAGTTTTTTAATAGTTTTTATTAGTTTTTAGGGTTCTTGGAGACCATATGTAGCATGGGTTTCCAACGCTCAAATGAGAGGGATTGACTACTCAAATGAGAGGGATTGACTACTCAAATGAGAGGGATTGAC
>NZ_JBUXLH010000034.1:0-1906 GCF_055193055.1 Moraxella sp. I5G
ATTGCAAAAGTGGGGAAGTCTTTTGACGAAATTAAGAGTTATAAACAAACGCTAGTTTTGAGTTTGTAACTCGTAATTTCACCCTTAGCAGGGGTAAGTTTAGTTTAGTTTGTTTAAAGCCAATCTACACGCCAAGTAAGTTAATAAAAATCCGACTTTGGTCGCCCTAATGTCCCTGTTCCTTTATGACGAACACGCTCCTCCCAAAGCTCTTTTGGAATGCCTGTATTTTTCCATTCTTCTTCGGTTAGGTCGCTGATGCCTTTCATGATTAAGTTGACCCAGCTATCCTCTTTAGGAATGTAAATAAAATCCACTTCAAGCATCTTATTTTTTGAAAAAATCATCTTATAATGTGTCCAAGGTTCTTGAGAGAATATTTCACATTTTTGTAAAGATTCTATTAAATCTAATAGTTGCAAGAAAAGGTTTGAGTTAATAGAAATTGACACCCAAGATTTTTGGTTATTGTAATAACCTAATTGCATTATATTGTTACATTTATGATAATACGCTCCTTTTAGTATAACTTCATTACTATTATCTGGAAAAATAGACCAAAGCAAACTTTGAATTTCTTGATAAATTTCTTGATAATCAGCCATATTATTCTCCTGTTGGTGTATTTTTTAAATGCTTAATTGACCCTTCACCATTAATAGTTTCAATAATAATAAACTCATGAGGTCTCTTACTATTGCCACTATAAATAGGTTTAATTTTTACTATATTTTCAATATACTGATTATCTTTGAACTCATTTACTTTTTCTTCCCATATAGGTATAGGTATACCATATTGTTTTAATTCAGATTCTTCTAATTCCGATATGCCTTTCATAAATAAAGCATTCCAGTGGTTTTCATCTGGTATTTCTCTAAAACATAATAGAACCTCTTGATTACATATTGATAGCTTAAAATGACTATAATATATAATATTAAAAACATCGTCCATAAGCATATCTATATCATAGCTTGGATAATTATCAAAATTATAACTATGCTCCTGTTCTTTGATTATCCAGTGAGCAGATTTGGCTGAAAATGTTGGATAAATATATCCTGTTATGCAATATTTTGATGCTAATTCTGGTTTTAGTTCTGATAGTTTGTTAAATATTGATTGATATGCTTTGCGCTTGCCCATAATTTATTTTCCTGTTTCAGTGTTTTGCAAAGTAAATTCGTAAAGTTTGCCATTAACAACTTCCCGTATCTTAAAAGATGTTGGTCTCTTGCTATTACCAATATAAATAGGCTCTATCTTAACTTGAATAGTGCCATTATTTTCAAGAGCATTTTTCCATCTAGTTTCCATTTTATACCACTCACCCTTAACACCATTTAACTTAGCATCCATCGGTACGATGTTTATGCCTTCGCCTAGCCCATCAAACATCGATGCAATAAGATGCCCACCATGGTCAGTTGGCAGTCTTTGACACCCACCAGATTTACATTGTTGATTGGTGTTTCTGTCATTTTTCTTAAGCTGTAAATCAGCTTCTACATACTCAACACGACTATAAGCATCCATCTTGTATGTATGCCCTGTTTCAGCAACTCGATATGTCGCATTTGCTTGAGGTTTGTTGGCGGTAGGATTCCAACGACCTATCTTACCTTGCTCTATGATAATAATATCAGATTTCGGATCGCGAATCACATTGGGTTTGTTGTTATTGATAACACGAATTGTTCGATTTCTTTCACCTTTTACATTTACTTCTACAAAAGGTGGAGCATTAGGGTTGGTTGCTAAGTCAGGATTCGGAATTGTAGCTTTTCGCTCTATAATAGTATCACCATTAATATCGGTTCCCATGCGGTAATCTGAATAAGTAACTGACTTGCCATCAATAACTACAGTTGTTGGATTGTCACCAATCGCAATAAAACAGTTC
>NZ_JBUXLH010000035.1:0-1748 GCF_055193055.1 Moraxella sp. I5G
CCCACCCTAAAAAATGCTGGTTCAGTTATTTTTAAAGGAGTAAAATACACATATTCTGAAGGAAAAATAGTTGCTCATAAAATTCCTAGTCCCAATGCAAATATTAATACTAATGTACCCGCCAGTCAAAATTTGCCTAATGTCTATGGTGATGGGGATCTGCCAAATATTGATAGTGGACAAAATCATGGTGGCGCTAGTTTAAAAGAACGCATACAAGCAAACATTGCCGATAGCCAAAAAGCAAGAAAGTCATCTAACTTTACAAACCATGCAAACTCTGAAAATGTCCATAGAATTGAACATAACGCAAAACTTACCACAACAACTGATGGCAATCTGTCAGTTACACATGGGCTTGGTTATGATGCTAAAAAAGAGCTGGATGGGATTAGAGCAGCTTTGATAAAAGACCAAGAAGATATTAAAGCGTTTAATAAAACAACAAAACGTGGAGAGAGAAAACAAGAATCTTTGATTAAGGGTAAATTTGATATTAATAAGAATGTTAGTATTGCTACTGCTACTGTTATAACCAAAGATGGTAAAACTGCTCATTATTTGTCAGTAAGTGGTCAAAGCTGGAATCCTAATGCCCCTGATAAAGTAACCATTCATGGTAAAGAATATCAGGTGCTAAGAGATGAGGCTTATACAGGTAAAGTATTATCAGATGGTTCAAAAGAAAAAATACTGCCTGACCATATTAATCCTGATAATAATCAGTACAACGGCAATCATGCTGAAAAGAAACTTATGAGTCATATTACCCAGAAAAATCAAAATGGCAATATCAGTGATGTTAAAATCAACATTCAAAATACATCAAAAGAAAATCAAGGTGCTTGCTATGGCTGTGGCGGAGACAATGCGATGGGTGGTAGTATTGGTGATTTTAAAAATCTAAACCCAGACATCACCATTCACATTGAACATGGTTCAACCAAAACTAGCAAATGAGGTAAATTATGAATGATTTAGTGCAAACCCTACTATCCATCAAAAACCCACGCAATAATTTCATCGAACGCCCTGAACTGATTCAGGGCTATACCGAAGATGAAATCAAACAAATTGAACAAAAATACAATATCCCAATCCATGGTCAATTTAAAGAGCTACTGATGACGATGGGTAAGTGTTCTGGTGGGATATTACTCGAAGATAATATATATATATATAGTAATAATTATACAAATCATTACTTAGATGATTATATAAGAGAGGTTATTCAAGAAGATAGTGATTATGAATATCTTATGAAATTTCTTGGTAATGTAGATTTAGTAGAAAAAAGATTTCTCATCTTTGCAGGTATTAATGAACATATTATTCAATATTTTATGTTAGCAGCAGATGATAACGACATTGTATATGAATGGGATGAAAATAAAGAAACAGTTAAAGCATTTGGCACCCTATTTGATTTTTTAAAATATTATCGTCAAATCACTACTTCAAAAATCACAGGAAAGCATCATAATGACTTTAAAGAATTAACCACAGGTCATTTGTTATGAGCAATTTAATCCAAACCCTATTATCCATCAAAAACCCACGCAACAACTTCATCTAACGCCCTGAACTGATTCAGGGCTATACTGAAGAAGAAACTAAACAAATAGAACAAAAATACAATTTTCCGATTCATGGTCAATTTAAAGAATTACTAATGACGATGGGTAAATGTTTGGGTGGGTTGTTATTTGGTGATGATATGCTTTACGTTTATTAGTTTTACATTATCA
>NZ_JBUXLH010000036.1:0-1411 GCF_055193055.1 Moraxella sp. I5G
CTACTAGGTTGATATTGCTCATTTTTTTAACAAATTCTCGGCTATCTGGATCATCCTGTATATCCTGCTGTACATCTTTGGCAAAGTTTTCAGAAAAATAATACTCTTTTCTTGTATCTCTATATATATCTCATCACCAAATAACAACCCACCCGAACATTTACCCATCGTCATTAAAAATTCTTTAAATTGACCATGGATTGGAAAATCATACTTTAGTTCAATTTATCTGATTTCATCTTCGGTATAGCCCTGAATAAGCTCAGGGCGTTCGATGAAATTATTGCGTGGGTTTTTGATGGATAATAGGGTTTGGATTAGATTGTTCATAATAATCTACCTGTGGTTAATCTTTTAAATACTTCATTATTTTGACCAGTAATATCCGAACCTATAATTTGGCGATAATATTTTAAAAAATCAAATAGGGTGCCGAATTCCCTAACAGTATCTTCATTAGTATCCCATTCATAGATAGTGTCGTCTTGATTTGCAAGAAGCATAAAATACTTAATCATATGCTCATTTATGCCTGCAAACTCAAAATATTTTTTTTCTACAAAATTGATATTACCCATATTTTTAATAAATTCTTGGCAGTCTAGGTCTTCGTGTATCTCTTGTCTCATGGCGTCAGAAAAGTCATGCTCATCTCTTGTCTCTCTATATATATATATATCATCTCCGCGCAATATCCCACCCGAACATTTACCCATAGTCATTAGCAATTCTTTAAATTGACCATGGATTGGAAAATCATACTTTAGTTCAATTTGTTTAATCTCATCTTCGGTATAGCCCTGAATTAGTTCAGGGCGTTCGATGAAGTTGTTGCGTGGGTTTTTGATGCTTAACAACGCTTGAACCAAATTACTCATAAATTACTCCTAAGGTCTTGTACCTGTTGAACCGTGTTCAATGCGGATTTTCAAATCTTTATTAAGATTTTTAAAGTCCTCTATTGTACCACCCATACCATCTTGACCGCCACAGCCATAGCAAGCACCCTTAAATTCATCTGATGTATTTTGAATATTTAATTGAATGCTATCAATATTGGCATTGGCACTATTTTGATTTTGTTGGGTGATATGGCTCATGATTTTCTTTTCAGCATGATTGCCGTTGTACTGATTATTATCAGGATTAATATGGTCAGGCAATACTTTTTCTTTTGAACCATCTGATAATACTTTACCTGTATAAGCCTCATCTCTTAGCACCTGATATTCTTTACCATGAATGGTTACTTTATCAGGGGCATGACCACTCCAACTTTTACCACTGACTGCTAGATAGTGGATGGTTTTACTATCTTTGGTGGTAACAGTTGCTGTGGCAATACTTATTTCATTAGCCTTACCATTTCTATTAAGGTAAGATGTCTGATTAGGGTCAGCCTTATTCTCCG
>NZ_JBUXLH010000037.1:0-1380 GCF_055193055.1 Moraxella sp. I5G
TGTGAATGGCAATGACGGTTTGATAATTACCCTTGTCATCAATTAGGCGATGACCGATTTCAATATCTTTTACTCCAACCCATTTTATGAAACTTAATGCTGCATTCGCATATAATTAGCAAATACTATGAATGTGAAATCTCTTTTAATTTTTTAATAAAGTTCATGTTGCTTTTACTATGTGGTATTAATAATATTTTATTGTTTTCTGATAGTTTTATAAAACTCACTTTTAATATTGGATCATTATCATAAATAAACCAATGTTTTTTTATATAAAAATCCCAATCTAATATTAATGGTTTTTCTATAGATATATTATTTCCTAAAAAATTTTTTCCCATTAATGAATTTTCTATAATACTGATTTCTTTAAAAGATTTTGATCCATATTTTCTCATTAAAATAATATTCTCATAAATTAATGGAAATGTAATAAAAATAGGTGGCAAATAGAAAGTTGATATCCTAATATCAAAAAGCAATATTGTCCATGCATTAGATGTAAAAACATAGTATGAAAAAAACAATATCTGAATTAAACATAGAATTGTTGAAATATATATTCTCTGACATCTTTTTTTAAAATTTTCATCAATCACAAAATCATAAATATTATCTTTGTTCATTTTTAAGATCCCTTTGTACTTCATCAAATGAAATACTGTATTTAAATAACTCATCTGACACCTTCCCAAATGCCGTATTGGGAACTACAATGATAGATGTTTGGCATGCATCACCACAATTATAACCACCAAGATATTTTCCTGCACCATAGGCCAAACCATTAACAACATGGGATGGCTTGACACTCAAATCTTCTCTTTGACTAGAGATGACTTGATCAGTATATGCAGCCCCAAGTCCAACAATAGAAGCCTCCGTCATGTTTCTAGTGCGAGAAACCATCCCACCACCAAGGCCACCTGTAACAGCATTGGAAAATAACCCAAAGCATTTCTTTCGTTCTCAGGGGTAGTTACACGATATCCTGCAACAGTTGTAACTGATCCAAATTGCACTGATGCTGGCAATTCTTTTGCCACACTCATAACATAAGGTGCATAACCAGCAGCCACTGCAGCTTTTTGATTAAAATCCATAACTGGCTTCATTTGTCTTGCTGCAGACTGTTACTTGCATCCAAAAATGGGGTTGCGTGCTCAGGTATGACATAAAACAAGAAAGGTAAAGCCTGATTTTGATTGAGCTTGCTGACCAATTGCAACGTTTCCTTGACTTTGTATACATTTTGAAAAATCCCCGCTCTGATTTGCACAATAAAATCCCAACGATGCTTGACTTTGTGCATATTCTTTACTGCCGGCTACCGCGCATAAGCCCAACTTTCTCCACCCCAATTATTATTCTCCACCC
>NZ_JBUXLH010000038.1:0-1343 GCF_055193055.1 Moraxella sp. I5G
GCATCATTGCCAATACATCAAGCCTAAACGTACAAGGACAAGGCAAGTTTACAGCTGGTTACCTCATCACTGACAAAGACCAAAACCACACCCAATTTAAACAAGGCATCCAAACCCAAGACATTGAAAACCACCTAAACTATCAAGGCGATGCTTTGCAAGTGGGTGTAAGCCTTGCACCAAAGTCAAAGAGTGGTCAGCAAGACAGCACCTCAAACAAAACAAAACACCAACTAGGACTGTCAGGCTTAGGTTACGGTAAAATAGACCCTATCCACAAGACATCAATTACCAAATCTGCCATCACTGACCAAGCAGGACTTAGCCACATCAATACAGGCAACTTGGGCAGTGAAGACAGCCAACAAGCCCTAAACCCCATCATCAACAATGACTTCACCAATCAAAAGAGTCGGTTGGAGAAAGAGCTTGGAAATCAGGTAACTATCACTGCTGCATTTGATGGCGAAAGACGACGTCTTAGAAGTGAGTATAGTAAAGAGGCTGATGATTTACGTCAACAGGCAAATAGAGAAAGCAATGAGCATGAAAAGCAAAAGCTTCTTACTCAAGCTGAAACCATAGAACGCAACATCAGACTATTTGACGGACTGGCCTCCGCCCTGTACAGTCCCAACACAGGTGGTGCAGTAGGAGATGTTGCAAGAGCAGTCAGTCCGCATATGGCTTATCAAATTGGACAATATTTTAAGAATAATGATTATAAAAACACACAAGACAACCAAAACAGACCAGGAGAACAAAGTTTACAGCACTTAATGGCTCATGCCATCTTAGGAGCTGCCACAAGTTATGCCACAGGACAAGACATTAGTATAGGTGCCTTATCTGCAGCAAGTAGTGAAGCCGCCGCTCCTGCCCTATCTAAGTTCTTATTTGATAAAGATTCAAAAGAACTCACTCAAGATGAAAAAGACACCATCACCAACATCATCACCCTAGCCACAGCATCTACTGCTTATGCCATCACTGATGGCGATATTGCAAATAGTGTGAGTGCAGCTGAGGTGGGGAGAGTGGCGGTAGGGAATAATTACTTTTACCCCATAAAAGAAAATCATCCTGTTCCCATGCTTGAATTAACAGAACAGGATAAGCGTTATATTATCTATGCATTAGCTGAATATATGGTTCGTAATAACATTGTCAGCTTAGAAGATATACCAGATTCTGTTTATAAAGACATGGTTGCAGGAAATGCAATTCAAGATGATGATGGAAATATTATAAATGCCAATCCAGACTATGATTATTATAAAGCAGAATTCAATAAAGCAGGTTCTATTACGCAGGATGAATTTCGGCAGTTAATTGCTAAATAC
>NZ_JBUXLH010000039.1:0-1311 GCF_055193055.1 Moraxella sp. I5G
TGATGGGGTTTAGGGCTTGTTGACCATCTTCACTGTTAAAGTTGTCTGTGCTTATGTGGCTAAGTCCTGCTTGGTCAGTGATGGCAGATTTGGTAATGGATGTCTTGTGGATAGGGTCTATTTTACCATAACCTAAACCTGACAGTCCTAGTTTATGATTGGTTTTAGATATACCTATAGAATCGACGCCCCGTATAGGAACACTGCACAATACTCTTTTACAAGGACAAATAAAACAAAAAATATCAAGTAATAATTATGCATTTTCTTAAAAAATAAAGAAATAGCGTAATAAAAAAATATTAATAATATTGTAATAGATAAATAATAAGGAAAAACTTTAAACATAAAATGATCAGTAAAGGGAGAGCCAAAAATCAGACCTAAGTTAAAAATAATAATAAAATCAATAATCAATAAAACAAATATCTTTTCAAAGCATCTCATTTCTTTTTCTTCCTATCAATCTCTTTAAATTTTTCTATAGCCTTATCTTTGTCATCCCAAATACCAAACTCTCCAAATAATATACCCGAACCAGATCTACGCAAATTGTATTCCGTATTATCGCCGTTACCACTGCCAAAATCCGTCCAAGGATCAACATCATAATCTGTATGACCTATCAAATCTTTATAATAATTAAATGTACCAGCATTAGACAGTGTATTAATAATCTTACCTGTTTTTTTTATCCACAATAACCTCAAATTGACCACCTTCTCTATGTACATATTTTGCATAAGGATAGGTCCCATCGGGATTTTTTAAAATTGTTTTTCCATCAATGGAAAAATTATGAAAGGCATTCTTATACTCCTCATATTTACCCCAAGTTTTTTTAAAATCTTCAGACTGCTGTTCATGACTTAATTTTGGGTTGAATTGCTTTTTAAATAATTCAACCCCTTCTTTATTCCACTCATTTCGTTGAGTAACATGTAAATAATAAAAATTATCGCATGATAATCCAGCCCTACAATTTTCATAAGCCGTATCAAACACCTTATCTCTTTGTTTACTAAGATTCTTAAGCTCTTGTATTTCTCGTGTAATTTGTGCACATCTTTGAGATACACAATTGCCATAAGCGTTAGAGGGTCTGGACTTTTCCTTTCTTAACTCTCTCAATCTTTCATTCTCTTGATGACTCAAATAATTCCACTCAACCTGCCCCACATTATTCACAACACTTGCAGTATCACCACCAACAGTCGCACCAATGCCTGCTGATAGAGCAAGTAAGGCGGTATCTCTAACTTCTTTATTAAAACCTTGTTCTTCTAGGTATTGATCAATCTTTGGAATGCT
>NZ_JBUXLH010000040.1:0-1262 GCF_055193055.1 Moraxella sp. I5G
TCCATCGTCATTAGTAATTCTTTAAATTGACCATGAATTGGAAAATCATACTTTAGTTCAATTTATCTGATTTCATCTTCGGTATAGCCCTGAATTAGTTCAGGGCGTTCGATGAAGTTGTTGCGTGGGTTTTTGATGGATAGTAGGATTTGGATTAGATTACTCATAGTTATTTATAACATATAAAATTTAAAGTAATTTTCCATACATAGGATAGTTTGGATTTTTAACAACAGTTCTGTATATACTTTCTCTATGCCAAATTAAAAAATCAAATAGGGTACCAAATTCTCTAACAGTATCTTCATTGGTATCCCATTCATAGACAATATCATTTTTGTCTGCTGCTAACATAAAATAGCCAATAATATGTTCATTGATACCTGCTATACTAATCATTTTTCTTTCAACAACATTACCTATAGTATCAATAAAATATTTGCAATCTGGATCATTATATAAGTCTATCCTGGCTTGTTCTCCAAAAGAGTATTCAGTACCTGTGCTATATATATATATTTCACTACCAGCAACCAGACCACCCGAACATTTACCCATCATCATTAAAAATTCTTTAAATTGACCATGAATCGGGAAATTGTATTTTTGTTCTATTTGCTTAATTTCATCTTCGGTATAGCCTTCTATCAACTCAGGTCTATCAATAAAACTATCATAAGGGCTTTTGATGGATAATAGGGTTTGGATTAAATTACTCATAAACTACTCCTAGGGACTGGTGTTTGTTGAACCATGTTCAATGTGAATGGTGATGTCTGGGTTTAGATTTTTAAAGTCTTGGATGGTACCGCCCATACCATCTTGACCGCCACAGCCATAGCAAGCACCCTTAAATTCATCTGATGTGTTTTGAATATTTAATTGAATGCTATCAATATTGGTACTATTTTGGTTTTGTTGGGTGATATGGCTCATGATTTTCTTTTCAGCATGATTACCATTTTTTTGTAGCTTGCCACGAATAAATAAATTATCTTTATCAGGTAATACTTTTTCTTTTGAACCATCTGATAATACTTTACCTGTATAAGTCTCATCTCTTAGCACCTGATATTCTTTACCATGAATGGTTACTTTATCAGGGGCATGACCACTCCAGCTTTTACCACTGACTGCTAGATAGTGAATGGTTGTGCCATCTTTGGTAGTAACGGTGGCAGTAGCAATACTTATTTTATTAGGGTCTCCCTTATGAGAACCTTGATTATTAATAAAGGGATTTTCTCCTTTTTTATTCTCCA
>NZ_JBUXLH010000041.1:0-1231 GCF_055193055.1 Moraxella sp. I5G
CCCATCTTCATTAATAGTTCTTTAAATTGACCATTTTGATGAACATATTTTGTGTTTGGATATTCACCATTCTGCCTATTCATTATTCTGGTTCTATCTGTAGTAAAGTTATGGAAAGTATTTTGTCTGCTTATAAATTACTATGTATTAGTCCTAATATAGCAAATATATAAAAGCAGATATATAAAAAACCACAAATAGCAAGAATGATACAAAAATTCCTAATCATTCTTTTTACATAAGTCGTGATTGTTCTCGCAAGTTTTAGTCTTTAATTACCCTCTAAATACAATCGTCAACTATATCTTTCATAAAATCTTTTTCTTATTTGCTTAATCATATCTTTCAAAGATATTAAAATATATTTAAATGTATCCTTTGCATGAAAAATTGCTGTTATAAATAATAATACAAACAAAAATATTCTTACATTATCTGCAAAATATTTACCAAAAAAACCAAAACAGAACCAAGAAAGAAATATATAAAATTAATTTTTTTATTCATGTTTATTTACACTCTTTTTCTGTTTGCACCGAACAAACCTTTACAGCTAAACCAAAATCAGCTCCTGATGATACTCCTCCATGATACCTCACCGAACCATTACTATACAAAGACACATTACCTTTCACTCCTGCAATAGGAACTACAGCACCATCAATTGAAACGCCATAATACTTCTCTCCTGGTGTAAGATTTCCAGTTGCCAACTCTTGATTAAAGCTAGCCGATCCGCCAACTCTTGGTCTGGATCATGAAGTGCTGCTAGTTTGCTGGCAATTTCTTCTGTACGATCTTTGGCATATTTTTTTATCTCTGCTTGGCTTAAATTTTTATACTGGGGTTTTCCACATATACTTTTTTCAATAGTTGTTTGTAAGTTTCTCTTGAATTTTTTTGTAAATGCACGTTGATTTTCTGGTGACTCTCTACCACTTTGTTTGTGTGCATCAATTGCACTTAATAACTCATCTGGAGATAAGCTGTTAATAGCCTATTCTTGACGTTTTACTTGACGAGTGTAATGGCTGATAAATTCCTTACGCTCTTTGTCTGTTTTTAAATCTTTGTAAGCTTTTGAGCTTGTCAAGTTAAATGGTTCTATTGTGTAATTGCCTAATGCTTTTCTTGATAGAGATTGATCAATAACGTCCCCATTTCCAGCCCTATTGCTTATGTTTTTGTGTGCAGTATTTGAATAATTGGCATTATTTGCACCAATATTCAA
>NZ_JBUXLH010000042.1:0-1147 GCF_055193055.1 Moraxella sp. I5G
CACGTTGATGGTATCGCCCAGCTGGTAGTTGTTGCTACCGGTAGTACCGCCAAAATTGATGCCTTTGGCGATGTTGGCCGCATTATTGGCAACGTTCTGGTTCGTAGCATGCAGCTGACCGCCGTTCACAGCTTCTTTGCTGCCTGCAGCAATGTTACCGTCCGCTACGTTACCCAAAGTCACCGGGCTGCCTGCAGTACCGCCTACCAGGTTCACCTTGTTGCTCGGAGTGCTGGTGGGGTTACCTGATGCATCGGCATAGGTCATCGGGGTATCAAACTTAACGGTAGTCACGCCATTGGCGCTCGTTACGTTGGCTACGGTACCTTGGCCGTTGGCAAAGTTAACGGTGTCGCCGTGGGTAACGAAGTCTTTGTCTGTGCCGTTACCTTGTACGGTAAAGCCCGCGTTCAATACGTCGTTAACCGTGGCGGCATTGTTGCCCTTACCTTCCAAATCGGTGCGGCTATTACCGGCCGGGTTGGTTACGGCATTACCTGCATCTGCCAGATTGCTCTTCACGTTAGCCAAAGTGGTCGGCGCAGTGGTGTTACCAGCTGCATTCTGCATGCTGGCAATCACGTCGCCGGCTGGAACTTCGTTGCCGCCTGTCGGTGCGTCATAGAATTTGCCGTCGGGTTGTTTGTACACTTTGCTGCCGTCTGCTTTGGTGTACACCACTGGGGTTTGGGCATCTTGCACCACAGATTGGGCATCCAATGCATAGGTGTACGTTTGGTTGCCGCTGGCATTGTCTATATCCTGTTTTACAGTTAAACCGTTACCGGCTGCAAAGGTTACTTTCTGACCAGGTTTAACGGTAGTAGGTGTGGCGTTGGTGCCGCTAGCCAAATTACCGCTCGCTGTGGCTTGGAAACCGCTGTTGTTAATTGCATTGGCAATGTCGCCGGCTGTGGCCAGTTTGTTGGCATCAGCAGCAGCTGGGGTATCGACTTTGCCGTTGGCTACCATCAGCGGCGTGGTGGCGGCCGCTACTTTGTAGGTGGTACTGCCGGTTGCGTTATCCACAATCGAGGTAACGGCAATACCGTCACCAGCAGTTACCTTGGTGGCGGCTGCTTTGAGCTGGTCTACATTAACCGCATCGGTACCGTCCGTACCCGCAGCAACATTGGTAATCTTGTTG
>NZ_JBUXLH010000043.1:0-931 GCF_055193055.1 Moraxella sp. I5G
CCCATCACTATTGACAATGGTAATGTGTGTGGTGTCAGGGTCTATGCTATTGATGGTTTGTAAGACTTGACGGTAATTGGTTTTACCTGTGATTTCATTTTTGGCGAATACCCAATCTGCGATTTGAATTTGAGAGATGGGTTTGTAGCCAAATAGGGTTTTGACTTGCATGTCTCCGTGGAAGGAACATTCTATTGCTCTTACACTAGGGGGGTTATAATTTGTAATTTTTTTATCAGGGATATCAACTTTATTAATCGTCTTGATGGCCTGATTTGCAACCTTGCCAATCCCAGCTGTTGTAGCAGAGATTGCCAAATCGGCTACCAGCTCACCTGAAGCTTCACCAACTGCCTGACCAATTTTGTCAGCATCCCCTTGCAGGGCTAAAATTTGCCCATAGGCAATATCTGTTTTTAAATCATACACAACCTCTTGATTAACAGAGTCTCTGTATTGGCTGTTAGTTGTATATTTCATTAGATCTGAACTAAATTTGTGAGCTCGCTCTTTAATTGCGCTAATGTCAGTATTGGGCAGATTAGTGATGGCATCAGCCAAACCTTTGATGTTTGAAACTCCACCTTCAACAAAAGATTCGCCAAATGCAGACAGGCCATCACTTGTTTCTTGTAATTTTTCAAAGGCACTCATGTCTTGAACCAATGAGGGATACCAATCTTTTATTTCACCAAAGCTTTTTGCGGCGAATATACGTCCATCATTAAAATCAGCATCAGTGGCTTGAAAAGCTCTTCTTTCTTGTTTAAGGTATCGATTGGTCTTATCTGCTTCGAAATCTCTAGAATGAGCAGTACGAGAAATAGTAACATGTGTTGTAGGGAGTTCAACATGTGGTCCTTCCAAACTATGCTCATCATAATTTGACAATGCATTGATTAAGTATTCATCAATTGAGCGGCCATTTAAT
>NZ_JBUXLH010000044.1:0-848 GCF_055193055.1 Moraxella sp. I5G
ATCACAACAATCCGCATTACGCACCCACACCCCAAACTCACCAATATGGTAGTTGTGGAATTCTAGGACTTTAAAGTCGTAGACGATTTTAAATTGATTTAAGTTTGAGTTGGCTTAGGAGACCAATCCTTATAATCTTCAAATGGTGCCCAAATATCAAATTCTCTTAAAAAATCCCAAGGCTGTAGATAGTTTTCTAATGGCTGAATGGGTAGCCATTCTTTGGGAATCCAAGGGGTGTCAATTTCTACTTCATAACCGTTTAACCACGCTAATTTAGCATACATACAGGCATGAGTGGCAATAAAATGCTCAGTAAAAGTAAATACAAACTCATGATTTCTAACTTTGGCAATTTTAGGACTGGTCAGCTCGGTCAATACCGCCTCCATTTGTGTTTTATCGCCTTTTGCTAATGCTAAGTAAAAACGATGGTCTATCAGATATTTTTTATCTTTTCTTAGGCTCATGCTTAATATTTGTTCACAGCGTTCAGCCAATCTATCCCATTCATGATTTAATGCCAAAATCATCTGATAGCCATGAAAAGCAGGCTGTTTTGGGTTATCACGGTCTTTGATGTCGCTACGGTCATAATCATAAGAAATACGGTGCTTGCGATACCAGTCAATGATTTCTTGATTGTCTGACAGTAGCGGTGAAAAGAATTTATAGGAAGGAAACCACTCAAAAGGCTCATGCTGAAACACCATGCGTTCTAGCTTTGCAGACAAATAACACCACTGTTTAAAGGCGGTTAAATCTTTATCACGCACCCAAGCGACCATGGCATTGGCTTCTGCGTAACTGCTCATCATTCTTGTACAAAAACAAACATCGCCTTTTTG
>NZ_JBUXLH010000045.1:0-800 GCF_055193055.1 Moraxella sp. I5G
GAATATTTAGATTATGAAATTAAGGATATATATACGGTCGTTATTTTTTTAAAGATAAAAAATTAATTATCTGTGATGATAAATTTTATAGTTATAATATCTACTATGGTGGTATTTTGGATAAAGTTATTGATGATAGATAAGGTAATTTTATGACCATTTTAGACCAACTTATCAACCTAATGCTGGAAAAAGTAGAAGTAATCCCAGTGCCTAAACAAGAATTAGATGATTTTTTATCACAAAATAATATTGATATTTGTGATGAACATTATCAGTTTTTATTAAAATATGGGAATAGTGGGTTTTTAAGACAAGGATATGCATATTTAGATTTTGAAGAATTTCAAGATTATTATTTAAATGATGAGGTTTCAGAAGATATTTTGTTACCCTGTAATTGCGAATATTTAGGAATGGATTATTCAACAGAACTAATATGTTTTGATATTAAAGGAAAAAATATATATACCTTCGATTGCAGAAAAATTGAGCCTCCGCCATATTACGGTGGACTAAAAAAACTCTTATTTTTTTATTTATTTAAACTACTTATCGAAAAAGAATATTTTGATAAAATTGAAACAAACATAAAAATTAATCATATAGATGAATTTAAATCTAAATATTTAGATTATGAAATTAAGGATATATATATCTACAGTCGTTATTTTTTTAAAGATAACCAATTAATTATCTGTGATGATAAATTTTATAGTTATAATATCTACTATGGCGGTATTTTGGATAAAGTTATTGATGATAGATAAAGAGGTTGATGGGAGATGTCGCAAGAGCAG
>NZ_JBUXLH010000046.1:0-785 GCF_055193055.1 Moraxella sp. I5G
GCACACGTAGACTGCCCTGGTCACGCTGACTATGTAAAAAACATGATTACTGGTGCTGCTCAAATGGACGGCGCTATTTTGGTCGTGTCAGCCACTGACGGTCCTATGCCACAAACTCGTGAGCACATCTTGTTATCTCGCCAAGTTGGTGTACCATACATCATCGTATTTATGAACAAATGCGATATGGTTGATGACGAAGAGTTACTAGAGCTTGTTGAAATGGAAGTTCGTGAGTTATTGTCTGACTATGATTTCCCAGGCGATGACACTCCAATCATCAAAGGTTCTGCGCTAGAAGGCTTAAATGGTTCTGATGGCAAATATGGCGAGCCTGCAATCCTTGAACTTCTAGACACTCTAGACACTTACATTCCAGAACCTGAGCGTGATATTGATAAGTCTTTCCTAATGCCAATCGAAGACGTATTCTCTATCTCTGGTCGTGGTACCGTTGTTACTGGTCGCGTTGAGTCTGGTATCATTAAAGTAGGCGATGAAGTTGAAATCGTTGGTATTAAACCAACTGCCAAAACAACTTGTACTGGCGTTGAGATGTTCCGTAAGTTGTTAGACGAAGGTCGTGCTGGTGAAAACTGTGGTGTGTTACTTCGTGGTACAAAACGTGAAGAAGTACAACGTGGTCAAGTATTGGCTAAACCAGGTTCAATCACTCCACACACCAAATTTGACGCAGAAGTATACGTTCTATCAAAAGAAGAAGGTGGTCGTCACACTCCATTCCTAAATGGCTATCGTCCACAATTCTACTTCCGTACTACGGA
>NZ_JBUXLH010000047.1:0-781 GCF_055193055.1 Moraxella sp. I5G
TTTTTGGTCAGTGCTTCACTATCAAAGGTGGGTGATAGCTCTAGTTTATTGCCACTGCTACGATATTTATTATCCCAAAGCACAACGGTGTTGGTTTTTGGGTCGATAGAGATAATATCACTACCATGTGTGCCAGCACCATCACCCCACTTTAGAATAATATAGCCTTCACTAGCAACACGATTGGCGAGTTTGATTTCTTCAACATAGCCATTAATATGAGAATTTAAGTGGTTTTCAGTGCTGTTTTGCTTTGGTTTTGTTTGCGATGGCTTGTAATCCCAACCTGCTGTTGGGTCTGGCAACCTTTCATCTAATACAATACCATTAAACAAACGCTTATCTTTATTTGTCACCAAATGTTCTGGAATGGTTTTTTCTACAACAGGTGGTGGCTTTTTATGTTCATTTTTTGCATAATTACCTGTTGAATCTCTAGCAACAAGCTTGTCATTTGTCTGCTCATAATAAGTATCGGGCTTATCATCATTAACAATTTTAACTGTATTACCTTCTACTTTAACTTCCACAATTTTACCATCATCTAAAATGGTAGGAATGCGTTTTATAATGGGCTGATTATTGGCATTCATGCCCACAATATAGTCGGAGTATGTTACTGTTTTACCATCAATCATGACATCAGCAGGATTATCGCCAATCGCAATAAAACAGTTCTTATTATGCACCCATACCGCATCCACCCCATCTATGCCTTTGATGAAGAAGGTGTGATCAGTATCTACTTCTAGGTTGTAGCTGTCAAGGGGTGTCGATTTGG
>NZ_JBUXLH010000048.1:0-769 GCF_055193055.1 Moraxella sp. I5G
CTATCATCAACAACTTTATCCAAAATACCACCATAGTAGATATTATAACTATAAAATTTATCATCACAGATAATTAATTGGTTATCTTTAAAAAAATAACGACTGTAGATATATATATATCCTTAATTTCATAATCTAAATATTTAGATTTAAATTTATCTATATGATTAATTTTTATATTTGTTTCAATTTTATCAAAATATTCTTTTTCTATAAGTAATTGAAATAAATAAAAAAATAAGAGTTCTTTTAGTCCACCGTAATAAAAAATATTTTTTTCCTGACTATCAAAACCATAAACTCTACCATTTTTATTATCTATACAAATCAATTCTGTTGCATAATCCATTCCTAAATAGTCGCAATCATAGGGTAATAAAATATCTTCTGAAACCTCATCATTTAAATAATAATCTTTAAATTCCTCAAAATCTAGATATGCATATCCTTGTCTTAAAAACCCACTATTCCCATATTTTAATAAAAACTGATAATGTTCATCACAAATATCAATCTTATTTTGTGATAAAAAATCATCTAATTCTTGTTTGGGAACTGGTACTACTTCTACTTTTTCCAGCATTAGGTTGATAAGTTGGTCTAAAATGGTCATAAAATTACCTTATCTATCATCAACAACTTTATCCAAAATACCACCATAGTAGATATTATAACTATAAAATTTATCATCACAGATAATTAATTTTTTATCTTTAAAAAAATAACGACTGTAGATATATATATCCTTAATTTCATAATCTAAATATTT
>NZ_JBUXLH010000049.1:0-699 GCF_055193055.1 Moraxella sp. I5G
AGGCGAGCGCAGCAATGCTTGGGATGGTGCCAAGCAAGAGGCTGTCAAGGCTATACGAGCCAATCCTAATTTGGAAAAAAATCTTAAAGATAAACTTGTCAATGATGTCTTGGCGGGCAATTTAGAAACTAGAACAGTGGGTAGTGGCAGCCTACAAGGGCAAGAAATCATTCAAAAATATTTTAATAACCAAAAGGTTGGCAATGGTCATACAAACACCAATGGCAACATCAATATAACCAACACAAGTGAGGCAATCAAATGCAATCCATTAAAGAACAACTTATGCAACAAATAGAGCAGACCATGCCCGATGGTTTTTTATTTGATTTTGAACGATCTGAATATCTAACAAATGTACAGAGCATGCACGGTGGTCTTGCACGCGGTTCTTTGAACAACTATTTTGATGCCTGTTGCGTCGGAAATAAAAGATGGTTTGAAGAATTTTTGCCCAGAACAATTCAATTGTGCCAAATCTCCGTAGAATTAAAAGTAGATGGCGGTTGGACACCACAAGAAGCTAGCTGGGTTTACGAAGCCTACGCGGGTGCTACTTGGGCTTATACAGGTCAAGATGATGTTGATATTTGGAAGGTATGTTTAGAATATACCAATTTATGGGTTTTTAAGAATAAAAATCCTACTGACTTTTCAGTATCAAAAGGTATGACAAAGGGTTTATTTTATACTTATCTG
>NZ_JBUXLH010000050.1:0-699 GCF_055193055.1 Moraxella sp. I5G
TAGATAAGTATAAAATAAATCCTTTGTCATACCTTTTGATACCGAAAAGTCAGTAGGATTTTTATTCTTAAAAACCCATAAATTGGTATATTCTAAACATACCTTCCAAATATCAACATCATCTTGACCTGTATAAGCCCAAGTAGCGCCCGCGTAGGCTTCGTAAACCCAGCTAGCGTATTGTGGTGTCCAACCGCCATCTACTTTTAATTCTACGGAAGTTTGGCACCATCGCAAAATTCTTGGTAAAAACTTTAGGTAGTTAGCGCCCTCTCCAACCATATTGGCATAAAAGACATTATCTAGGGAGCCTCGTGCATGTCCACCATAATTAATTTTTTTATCTTCAATTTCATCTTGAGTTTCCATATAGTGATTGATACCACCTGGTCTATTATTTACTATTTCTCGCATAAGTCGTTCTTTAATGGATTGCATTCGATTACCTCACTTGTGTTGGTTGTATTGGTATTACCATTGGTGTTTGTATGACTATTGCCAACCTTTTGGTTGGCATGATATTTTTGAATGACTTCCTGTCCTTGTAGGCTGCCACTACCTACTGTTCTGGTCTCTAAGTTACCATTCTTTAAATCTTCAAGTAGTTTTCTTTGTAATGTAGGATCTATTGTGGAATTATCTCTAATTGCATTGATAGCCTCTTGCTTGGCACTCTCCCAAGCATTGCTGTGCTCGCCC
>NZ_JBUXLH010000051.1:0-684 GCF_055193055.1 Moraxella sp. I5G
GACCACAGAGAATCAAATTTTAAATTTTTTGGGAAATTACAAAAGTGGGAAAGTCTTTTGACGAAATTATGAGTTATAAACAAACGCCAGTTTTGAATTTGTAACTCGTAATTTCGCCCTTGGCAGGGGGGTAAATTTAGTTTAGTTTGTTTAAAGCTGTTTTAGGGGATTTAGTTATGCAAAAAGTACAATAAATGCAATAATCAATTTTTAAAAATTAAGACAAACTAAATATAAAACGAGAGGCAATGAAGTTGCTTTATATCTTGTGTTTATTTTCTTATTCTGATGATTTCAACAGGAGTCTATGTCGGAAATTTAGAAACTTTATATTGCAAAGAAGAGATAAAAAGGGCAAATAATGGCTACTATAATTTTAATGTCCGTCTTGATGAACATTTAAGAACTGAAGCTACCCAAATTTTGGCAAATTATGGACTTTTACCAATTCAAGCTATTAAATTATTCTTTAATCAAGTGGTTGCGATCCATAAAATTCCTTTATCTTTTGATTGCCATGCAGCAGAAAAACAACTCACTGTAAAATTATTGAATGCAATTTCTGAGCTGGGTTATTTGAGTTTTTTATTCTTACATCACTAATTTTTTTAGTTGATAGTTTTGTGGTGATAGTAAATCCGCAGTATTAGAAAAACTGTCCTATGATTGATTTAAAATATATGT
>NZ_JBUXLH010000052.1:0-684 GCF_055193055.1 Moraxella sp. I5G
AAAACCGTGGTAAAACAAGGCGCAAACACCAGCGTTTCTAGCGCCACCGACGCAGCAACCGGTGCCACCGAATACACCGTCAATGCTGAAAAATCGGTGGTACAAGGCTCTTCGGATGTTAGCGTAAATGCAGTAACCAACGGTCTGACCACCACATACACCGCCGACTTATCAACCACAGCCAAAGCCAGCCTAGCCAAAGCCGATAGCGCGGTACAAAAGGTGGTTTCAAGTAACTCTAATTTAACCGCCAGCAAAACCGGCGATACTGTTACTTTGGATTTTAGCCAAACCCCAAGCTTTACCAGCGTAACCACTGGAAATAGTGTATTGACTTCAGACGGCTTAAAAATTGGTAGTGGCACAAATTCTGTATCCTTAACCAATGCAGGACTTTCTAACGGTGGCAATAAAATCACCAACATCGCCGATGGCGCAGCCGATACTGACGCAGCAAGCTTTAAACAAGTTAAAGCCGCCAAAACCGAGGTTCAAGGGGGTACGAATGTTGCCAGCGTAACCAAAACCGATAGCCCGACTGACGGACATGCGGTTTATACCGTCAATGCCAAAGGTGCCACCGTTGCGCTGGATAGTAGTGTGGACGGTCTGAAACTGACGTCGTCTGAAGATTCGACTACCAACGTAACTACTTACAATTTGGATTTGTCAGACAAAACCAAA
>NZ_JBUXLH010000053.1:0-658 GCF_055193055.1 Moraxella sp. I5G
TTGCAAAAGTGGGAAAGTCTTTTGACGAAATTATGAGTTATAAACAAACGCCAGTTTTGAGTTTGTAACTCGTAATTTCGCCCTTGGCAGGGGGTAAATTTAGTTTAGTTTGTTTAAAGCTGTTTTAGGGGATTTAGTTATGCAAAAAGCACAACAAATGCAAAAATTAATTTTTAGAAATTAAGCCAAACTAAATAAACATAAAACAAGAGGCAATGAAGCTGTTTTGCATCTTGTGTTTATTTTCTTATTCTGATGATTTTAACAGGAGTCTATGTCGGAAATTTAGAAACTTTATATTGTAAAGAATAGATAAAAAAGGCAAATAATGGCTACTATAATTTTAATGTCCGTCTTGATGAACATTTAAGAACTGAAGCTACCCAAATTTTGGCAAATTATGGACTTTTACCGATTCAAGCTATTAAATTATTTTTTGATCAATTGGTTGCGACCCATAAAATTCCTTTATCTTTTGATTGCCAAGCAATAGAAAAACAACTCACTGCAAAATTATTGAGTGCAATTTCTGAGCTGGGTTATTTGAGTTTTTTATTCTTACATCACTAATTTTTTTAGTTGATCATTTTCATTTTGCAATGATGGTAAATCTGTAGTATTAGAGAAACTATCCTATGATTGATTTAAAATATATGTA
>NZ_JBUXLH010000054.1:0-652 GCF_055193055.1 Moraxella sp. I5G
CTTGTAAATCAAGCACCAGAAGTAGAAACCAAACGTGGCGTAATCAGTCCAACGAAACTGAAAAATGGCTCTATTGATTTGGATTTAACCCCTGCCACCAAGAAACAAGTAGATGACATTGCTAAACATGGTGATAGTGGAGGGTATAAGACAGAAGCCCTATTTGAAGATGTTGTTAAAGAACATGGTGGAACTGTTCTCTCAGGGGGCAAGTATGGCAGTAACAATGGTTATGACCATGTGGTTGTTTTTAAAGACGAAGATGGCAACACTTATTTGACGATGACAGTAGATAGCAAACAACTAAACTCCAAAGGCATCAAACTAGACCCTAAGGCTGCTAGTGACACCATGCAGATGTCTGATGAATGGGATAGGGCTGTATTGGCGAAATTAGATGAGAATAGTGAAGCTCGTAAAGCCATTGAGGCTGCCAAAGAAAGTGGCACTTTAATCAAAGGGGTTGCTTATGTGGATAAAACCACTGGAAAATTAAAGCTAGTGCGTATCGATCCAAAAACACGTAAAAAATAAGGAGTAAATGATGAAAGACATTACCCAAACAGAGGTTTATCAAAAAGCATTAGCACACACCATTCAAAAGGCTAAGTTTAGGGAAGATATACAACGCAAAATTGACTATATCACCCAC
>NZ_JBUXLH010000055.1:0-651 GCF_055193055.1 Moraxella sp. I5G
CAGCGCTGTTTGTTTTCAGAACAATACCAGTTGGGTATAGATGTCTATGAGTACTATTATGGCAAAAAAACCATCACCCTATCTCCTAAAACTGGGCTTTTGACTCTCATGTATGCCATCTTACGCCATTATCAGTATGGCGAATTTAATAAAAAAAGCCTCAATAGAAGGTGTCGTCAGATCATAGGCAAAGAACTTAAATATGTTTATTCTAAAGGTCGCCCTGATGATGCGGTATATTGGCTTAAAGTAATGTGTGGTTTGCGTGACAAAGATTATACTCCTGAAGAAGTGGTTCTGACCTTTTATGAATTTTTAGAAGATGATGAGATTCCTGATGAGATTAAGGTCTTACTAAAAGAAAGGGGTATGTTAACACGAACAGACTTAATAAACCAAAAGCTTATTTAAATTTGGTCTTTGATAAAAATGATAAATCAATTATATCTAACCATATTGACTGATTTATTTATTTTAAAAGACAAGTTTTAATGATGGTTATGGTTTGATTTCATATTCACAAGTTTTTTGCTTTATGCACCCAACTTAGGCGTGTCTAAAGTTGAGATTATTTGTTGGTGCTTTATTTTATCCACAGACCATGGTAACATTCCTAGAACCATCGCTATTTGGACGAACCCACCATGAACC
>NZ_JBUXLH010000056.1:0-624 GCF_055193055.1 Moraxella sp. I5G
ATTGATATTTGTGATGAACATTATCAGTTTTTATTAAAATATGGGAATAGTGATTTCTTGAAATATAGTTATGCAAATTTTACATTTAATTATCTAAAACTAACATATTTTGATGATGAATATTGTGAAGAATCAAAATTACCTAACCATTGTAATTATATAGGAAGTGATATAAGTACAGACCCATTATGTATAGATTTTGAAACAAAAAAAATATACCTTTATAGTTACGGTGAAAAAGATTTATTGTGTTATCATGGAATAAAGGAGCTATTATTCTTTAGTTTGTTTAAACTATTAATAAAAAATAAATATTTTGATAAAATTGAAATAGATATAAAAATAGATAATATTGATGAATATAAATCTACCTATTTAAATTATGAGATAAAAGATATAACTATATATGGTCGCTACTTTTTTAAAGATAACCAATTAATTATCTGTGATGATAAATTTTATAGTTATAATATCTACTATGGTGGTATTTTAGATAAAGTTGTTGATGATAGATAAGGTAATTTTATGAAAATTTTAGACCAACTTATCAACCTAATGCTGGAAAAAGTAGAAGTAGTACCAGTTCCCAAACAAGAATTGGATAACTTTTTATCACAAAATAAG
>NZ_JBUXLH010000057.1:0-540 GCF_055193055.1 Moraxella sp. I5G
TAAAGGAATAATAGCATTAGCAAACATAAATTTAACAGCTCCTTCCGATTGTCCATAATCGGCGGACTGCGTAAAGCGTTCATATCGCACACGTTGTTCACCCTTATTTGTTAGATATTTATAACCCCATTCAGCACGATACAACCCCATGACAGCCTGTTTTAACGCTTTGTAAGCGCCTTGACGAGTACCGCCAAAGTTTGTGATGTAATCGTCTGCATGTATGGTCAGCATTTTATCTTTAAGCTGTTCTACGGTATCACCCACACCCCGAGCTTTTAAAATCGCTAATAATACCAATCTTTGTTCAACTTCACCCAATCTATGACTAGCTTCAATTAATGCATTATCTTTTACAATCAAATTACCCATAGTGTTAGTCTCTGTTATTTATTTATAGATATTTTATAATAATATCTATAAATAGTAAATAAATAATCATACTACTTATGACAACCAAACGCCTACTTATAACCAACCAAACGCCTACTTATAACCAACCAAACGCCTACTTATAACCAACCAAACGCCTACTTATAA